>NZ_CP113097.1:5184034-5522542 GCF_026625125.1 Pseudomonas putida
GGCTGTATTTCACCCAGCACTTCTTCTCGCGCTGCAATTCACCGCAGCTCAATCGCTTGCTGCAGGGCGAAATGCTGGTGGCCGCGGTCAGCGGCCTGATCCTGCTGTTCGTCGATACCCTGCCGCTCAACCTGATGACCTACGCCCTGCTGGCCTTGGGCAGTGTCAGCATGCTGCTGGTCAGCAGCTACCACTGGTACAAAGGTTATGCACCGGCACGCCTGTTCAGCCTGGCCATGATCGTGTTCAACCTGGGCGGGCTGGTGTTGCTGCCGGCCCTGCTCGGCCTGACCCGCACCTCGACGCCCTGGCTGCTGTGCATTCTGCTCGGCTTGACCGTGGCCAGCGGCCTGCTGCTCAACCTGGCGGTCAGCGAGCGCCTGCGGCGCATGAGCGAAGAGCGCTTCAGCGCCAGCCGCGCACTGGCGGCCAGTGACGCCGAAATCAATGCCAAGGCCGAGTTTCTGGCCAAGATCAGCCATGAAATCCGTACCCCCATGAACGGCGTGCTGGGCATGACCGAACTGCTGCTGGGCACGCCGCTGTCGGTCAAGCAGCGTGACTACGTGCAGACCATCCACAGCGCCGGCAACGAACTGCTCACACTGATCAACGAGATTCTCGACATTTCCAAGCTCGAGTCGCGGCAGATCGAACTGGACGATGTGCAATTCGACCTCAATGCCCTGATCGAAGACTGCCTGAACATCTTCCGCGCCAAGGCCGAACAACAGAACATCGAGCTGATCAGCTTCACCCAGCCGCAGGTGCCACGGGTCATCAGCGGGGACCCGACGCGCCTGCGTCAGGCCCTCTCCAGCCTGCTGGAAAACGCCCTGAAAAACACCGACCACGGCGAAATCCTCCTGGTCGTTGCACTGGACCAGCGCAGCGAGGTGCCGCGCCTGCGGATCGCCGTGCAGGACAGCGGCGAGCCGTTGCCTGCGGCCGAGCGCGAAGCCCTGCTGCAGGCAGAGCTGCACAGCCACCACTTCCTGTCCAGCAACAAGCTTGGCGGCCACCTTGGGTTGATCATCGCCAAGCAACTGATCGGCCTGATGCAGGGCGAATTCGGCATCAAGAGCAGCACCAGCATGGGCAACACCCTGTGGCTGACCCTGCCGCTCGACCCCTCGCGGCTGGAGCAACCCTTGGCCGACCTCGACAGCCCATTGCGTGACGCCCGGGTGCTGGTGGTGGACGACAACGACACCTGCCGCAAGGTGCTGGTGCAGCAGTGCAGCGCTTGGGGCATGAACGTCAGTGCCGTGCCCTCGGGCAAAGAAGCCCTGGCCCTGCTCCGGACCAAGGCGCACCTGCGCGACTATTTCGACGCGGTCTTGCTCGACCAGAACATGCCCGGCATGACCGGCATGCAGCTGGCCGCCAAGATCAAGGAAGACCCCAGCCTGAACCACGACATCCTCGTGGTGATGCTCACCGGTATCAGCAATGCACCGAGCAAGGTCATTGCCCGCAATGCCGGGGTCAAGCGCATCCTGGCCAAACCGGTGGCCGGCTACACGCTCAAGACCACCCTGGCCGAAGAGCTGGCCCAGCGCGGCCGCGAACAGACCGTGCCGATGCCCCTGCCAGGCACCCCGCCCACTCACGAGCTGCCGGGCGACTTCCGCGTGCTGGTCGCCGAAGACAACAGCATCTCGACCAAGGTGATCCGCGGCATGCTGGGCAAACTCAATCTCGAACCGGATACCGCCAGCAATGGCGAGGAAGCCCTGCAGGCCATGAAAGCCCAGCGCTACGACCTGGTGTTGATGGATTGTGAAATGCCGGTGCTCGACGGTTTCTCCGCCACCCAGCAACTGCGCGCCTGGGAGGTCGCCAACCAGCGCCAGCGCACCCCGGTGGTGGCACTGACCGCGCACATCCTCGCCGAGCACAAGGAGCGCGCACGGCTGGCCGGCATGGATGGGCACATGGCCAAGCCGGTGGAGCTGTCGCAATTGCGCGAGTTGATCCAGTATTGGGCGAACCAGCGGGAAACCAAGACCGATCCGCTGCATACCTCCTAACGATAAAGCGCTGCCGCAGCGGCCTGGATTACAGCAGCGCTGCATGGGACTGGGGTTGCTGCGCAGCCCTTCTGCGCCACCAGGCCGCGCCGACAAAGGACTCACCCCCATGCTTCACGAGTTGTTCAGTGTCTACCTGAAGATGCTGGTGCTCTACAGCCCGTTTTTCGTGCTGTCGTGCTTCATCAGCCTGACCCGTGGCCACTCCAGCAAGGAGCGCAAGCAGCTGGCCTGGAAGGTTGCGTTCGCCGCATTGGTGGCCAGTGTGTTGCTGTACCTGTTCGGGCGGGCGATCTTCGGCATTTTCGGCATCACGGCCGATGCCTTCCGCATCGGCGCCGGCAGCGTGCTGTTCATCTCGGCATTGGGGATGGCCCAGGGCAAACCGGCCGTGCAGGCCGACAACGTGCAGCAGGACGTGACCATCGTACCGCTGACGATCCCGCTCACCGTAGGCCCGGGCACCATCGGCGCGCTGCTGGTGATGGGCGTCAGCCAGCCGCACTGGGACGACAAGTTACTGGCCATCGTCAGTATCGCGCTGGCCAGCTTCACCGTGGGCTTGGTGCTTTATCTGTCGCACGGCATCGAGCGCATTCTCGGTGAGCAAGGCCTGCAGATCGTCAGCCGCCTGATGGGGCTGTTCGTCTGCGCCTTGGCGGCGCAGATCATCTTCACCGGCATCAGGGGCTACCTGGTCGGCTAGCCCCGCCACTTACGGCGCAACAGGGTACCAACGCGGGGTATAGACCCACTGCCCACCCTCGGCACGGGCAAAGGTGCAGGTAGTGGAAGAGCCAACCAGCACCATGGTACGCATGTCGACCATCTCAGGCATCAACTCGGCGAGGGTGACCACCTTGAGCGTCTGCCCCGGCCTGCCGATGTCACGCCCCAGCACTACGGGTGTATCGCCATCCCGGTGCTGGCGCACGATTTCCAGCGCGCGGCCAAGCTGCCAGGGGCGCGAACGCGAGATCGGGTTGTAGAAGGCAAGCACCAGGTCGGCCTGGGCTGCCAGGCCCAGCCGATGTTCGATGGTCGACCACGGTTTGAGATTGTCCGATAGCGACATCACGCAGAAGTCATGCCCCAGCGGCGCGCCCGCTTGAGCGGCGGTGGCCAGCGAGGCCGAAACCCCCGGCAGGATCTGCAGATCGACCCGATGCCAGGCGGGGTCAGAGGACCCGTGCAGCGCTTCCAGCACGGCTGCGGCCATGGCGAAGACCCCCGGGTCACCCGACGACACCACCACCACCGAGCGCCCCTGGGCGGCAAGCTCGAAAGCATGACGCGCGCGCTGCATCTCTTCGCGGTTGTCGGTGCAATGTTGCACCTGATCGTCGCGGAACGGCCCGGCCATGCGCACGTAGGTTTCGTAACCGAGAATGTCCTCGGCGCCTGCCAGCTCGGCTTTGACCGCCGGCACCATCAGCTCGGCGGCGCCAGGGCCAAGGCCGATGACGGCCAGGCGGCCACGCTTGCGGCCCAGCTGGTTGACCTTGACTGGTGCCGATGCCAGCGCAATGACCAAGCCCGCCTGCTCGATCAGGCGCGCATCCGGCAGTGCTGCGGCGGCCATGCTGACAAGCGTGCTTTCTTTGGCCGCAAAACGCAGTGCGACACCCAGCGTCTCGGCCGCTGCCAGCAAGGACGGTTCGGCCATGGCCTGTTCGGCGGCCAGCAGGCACGCCAGTGACTGCTCGGCGATGCCCGCTTCACGCAGGGCATCATTGACGCGTTCGACCAGATCAGCGCCGCCCGCATCCACCGCAACCACCACCGAACGGGGGCGGATCAGCAACTCGTCACGGCTGGCCGGGCGCGCAGTGCATCCCACATGAATGGTGCGCTGGGCAGCTTCACTGGTTGGCAATTGGGCCTGAGCCAGCCACGGCGCATCGCCCTCGATGCGTACGGCTTCGCCCGCCAGCAGATCGGAAACGAAACGCTTGCCCTGTTCGATGTCCGCCAGGGCGTAGCCTTCGGGTGGGTTCAGCAGGCAGGTGCCGAAACGCAGCTCGCCACTGGTGGTGATCGCCGGGGCCACGCCCAGCGCTTCAGCGATCTCCCGGGCCATGAGGTTGACGCCGCTCAGCCCGCCCAGCAGCGGCACTACCGCACTGCCGTCCTCGGCCACCGCCAGCACCGGCGGCTCCGCGCCTTTCTCGCTGAGCAGGCTGGCCAGGCTACGGATGACGATACCCGCCGCACACAGGGCAATGATCGGCGTGTCTTGCCGGTAGAGGTCGCGCAACGTGTCGCCAAAGTTTTCGTAATACTGGTCGGCCAGGTCGACCCGACCACTCAGGCCGTGCAGCGTTGCCTGTGGATACCGCTGCTGAATGCGCCGCGCGGTGGCTACGCTGCCAGCGCCGAGCACGATGATCGCCGGTGCCTTGTGCATGCTCATCCCTGCCATTTTTCACCCGGCACGATGATCAGCGAGAAGTACGGTGATGACTGTGGGTCCACCTGGTCCAGCGCGACGATTTTCTGATTGGCCATGGTCGCCCGTTCCACGTACAGCGCTCGGCTGTCCAGGCCCAGTTCGCCCAGCACCTGCCGCACCTTGGGGAAGTTGCGGCCCAGCTTCATGATTACCGCCGCGTCGGCGTCGGCCAGGCGCCGCTTGAGCTCTTCGGCCGGCAGCACCCCCGACAGCACCGACAGGCTCTGGTTACGGTAGACCAAAGGGGCCCCCAGTACCGAGGCGCCGCCCAGCATCGAGCAGACGCCAGGGATCACTTGCGCGTCATAGCGCTGCGCCAGACGGTCATGCAGGTACATGTAGGAGCCGTAAAAGAACGGGTCGCCTTCGCAGATCACCGCCACATCGCGGCCAGCATCGAGGTGCTCGGCCACTTGCACGCTGGCTTCGTCATAGAAATCGCTGATGACCTGCTCGTAGGACAACGGTGCCGGCAACGCCTCGGTGGTCACCGGATAGACCAACGGCAGCAGCGTTTGCGCTGGCTGCAGGTGCGACTCGATGATGCCGAAGGCATTGCCACGCTTGCCCTTGGCCACGAAGTAGGCGACCACCGGGGCCTCGCGTAGCAAGCGCAGGGCCTTGAGGGTGATCAGCTCAGGGTCGCCAGGGCCTACGCCCAGGCCCAGCAGACGTCCACGCGGCGCCATCATTCCACCTCCGTGGCGAGGGCATTGACCGCCGCCGCCGCCATCGCGCTACCGCCCAGGCGGCCCTGCATGATCACGAAGGGTACCCCTCGGCTATCTGCGGCAAGCATGGCCTTGGACTCCGCCGCACCGACGAAGCCAACCGGGAAGCCGAGGATCAGCGCAGGCTTGGGTGCACCTGCATCGATCATTTCCAGCAAGTAGAACAGTGCGGTCGGTGCGTTGCCGATCACCACCACGCTGCCCTCCAGGTAGGGCCGCCACAGTTCCAGGGCCACCGCCGAGCGGGTATTGCCGGCATCTTTGGCCAAGGCTGGGACACTCGGGTCGCGCAGGGTGCAGATCACTTTGTTGTCAGCGGGCAGACGTGCACGGGTGATACCTTCGGCGACCATGTGCGCATCGCATAGGATCGGCGCGCCGTTGGCCAGGGCCTCGCGCCCGGCGCGGCCTGCACCTTCGGAGAACTGCAGGCCGTCGATGGCCTCGACCATGCCGCAGGCATGGATCACACGAACGGCGAGTTTCTCAAGGTCCGCGGGGATCCGCTCGAGCCGGGCCTCCTCACGGATGATCCGGAAAGAATTGCGATAGATCTCCTGACCATCGCGGATGTAATCAATCATCAAGGTGCTCCGTCGGCAGGTCGAGCATGGCGCCTGCTTCGTTCAAGGTGAGGTTGGCGGCGCGCAGGGCGCCGAAGCCCGGCAGGCGCGCGTCACGCAAATAGAGGTCATAGCGGCCCGGCGAGCGGGCCAGCAGCGTGGCCGGGGCGACATGGGCCACGGCGCAGGATCGGGGGCAACCCGACAGGTGCACACTGGCAGGCGCGCCCGCAGGCAACAGGGCGGCCAGGGCCACGGCATCGGCCTTGGTATCGCCGTGCGCCTTGGCGCAGCCGCTGGCGCCGGTGCAGGCAACCAGGCGGGCCAGGGGCTCATGGCTGTGGCACAGCCAGCCAAGGACCGAAAGCTCACGTTGCGCCGCAGCGATGCGCGTGCCAGCGATAGAGGTCAGCATCAGGCTTTGCCAGGGGCTCAGGCGCAGGCTGCCATCGCCGTGTTCACGGGCGATGCGCGCCGCACCGCGCAGCATGTCGGCGTTGAGCCTGCCAAGCGGCGGGGCAATGCCCAGGGCCATGCCTTGCTGCTGCTGAACGGCGCCGAGCCATGAGCGGTGGCTCGCTGGGCGGCGCCACGCGAGCACGGCATCATCCCGGCGGATTTCCAGCCCCAGCCCCGCGATGAACCGCTCCACTGAGCAGTTTTCCAGCAACTGGCGCATGCGCGCCTGCTCCGGGCTGGCCAGATCGAGAAAGCGCTCAAGCACTGCACGGACCAGCGCCAGCCCCTGCTCTACCGGCACCGCACCCAGCACCTGGCCGTCAGCCGGGCAGCCGGCCAGGCCGAACGCCAGCCAGGTGCGTTGTTCGAGCCGCAATGCGCAAAGCCATAGATCGTGCGGGTGCTCGAGCATCGCCAGGCCTTCGCCGCCGTCCAGTTGCAGGGCGAACTTGGCCGATAACTGATGAAAGCGCGGTGTGCCTTGCAGCAGGTCGAGGATGTGTTCGGCCAGGGGGCGAACATCCAGCACCATCATGGGGTCATGCCCGGCCAAAGGGCTGAGCATCAGGTTGCGCACATCGTCACTGGCAGCATCGCGGGGGCCCAGGCCTGCTGCCAGCAGGCTTTCGATCAGGCCGGCGTGATCATCGCCAATGCCACGGATCTGCAGGTTGCCGCGGTTGGTCGCCTCGATCACGCCACCGGCGAAGCGCTCGGCAGCCGCCGCCACGGCATCGGCCTGATCGGCCAGCAACAGCCCACCGGGCAGCTTGATCCGGCAGATCCCGCCATCCAGGGCGCTGACGATGCGCCACAACCCCGGGCAAGCCGAGGGACGGGGCGACACGGGTGGGGTATGGACCTGCTTCAAAGGGGCGTCCGGCAATCGCTGAAAATGCGCTTGAGTGTAGAAGGCGCGGTATTATGCCTGCTTTGTCCGGCGGCATGAAAAGCCGGTGGTCGAGCATCGCTGGCGATTGAACAGAAATTCATCACCGCGTCGCCCCCCTTTGCCGGCTGAGGGGGGCAACGCGCCCCCAAAAAAATGGCGGATCGGAAACACATGACACCCTGGCTGACAGTAATTGGCATCGGCGAAGACGGCTTCAGTGGGCTGGGCAAGCAAGCCCGGCGCGCCCTGCTCGGCGCTTCGCGGATCATCGGCAGCCCACGTCAGCTGGCCCTGCTACCGCGCTGCGTGAGCGCCGCCCGAGAGGGTTGGCCGAGCCCGTTCTCGCTCGCCCCGGTACTGGCCCGGCGCGGTGAGCAGGTGTGCGTGCTCGCCAGCGGTGACCCGATGTTCTACGGCGTCGGCGCCAGCCTGGCGCGGCAGGTGCCGGCCCAAGAGCTGCAGGTGCTGTCGATGCCCTCGTCCTGCGCCCTGGCCGCCGCCCGTCTTGGCTGGCCGCTGCAGGACGTGCAGGTGGTGTCTGTGGTCGCACGCCCCCTGGCCGCTCTCAACGCCCACCTTTACAGCGGGATGCGCTTGCTGGTGCTGAGCAACGACGGTGACAGCCCTGCCGCCATCGCCGCCCTGCTGCGCGAGCGCGGTTTCGGGCCGAGCCGCCTGCAGGTTTTCGAGCACCTCGGCGGCCCTGCCGAACGCCACCTGGCGGGCATCGCCGATGATTGGGCCCAGCCCCAGGTGGCCGCGCTGAACCTGGTTGCCATCGAGTGCCAGGCCACGGCCGACGCTCCGCGTCGCTCACCCACGGCCGGCCTGCCGGACGATGCGTTCCGGCACGACGGCCAGCTGACCAAACGTGACGTACGCGCCATCACCCTGGCCCGCCTGGCCCCGCAGCCAGGCGAGTTGCTGTGGGACGTGGGCGCAGGCTGTGGCTCGATCGGCATCGAGTGGATGCGCGCCCACCCGGCCTGCCGAACACTGGCAATCGAAGCCGACGAGGGCCGCCAGGGCTTCATCGAGTACAACCGTGATGCCCTGGGTGTCCCCGGCCTGCAACTGGTGCGCGGCAAGGCACCGCAGGCCTTGGCCGAGCTGGAGCGCCCGGATGCGATCTTCATCGGCGGCGGCGTCACCCGGGAAGGCGTGCTGCCGTTGTGCTGGGAGCGGCTGCGCCCAGGGGGGCGATTGGTGGCCAATGCCGTGACACTGCAAAGCGAACTGGCACTGGCGCACTTTCGCCAACTGCATGGCGGTGAACTGACGCGCATCCATGTCGCCCAGGCCCAGCCATTGGGCGCCTTCGACACTTGGCGCCAGGCCTTGCCGATCACGTTGCTCGACGTGGTGAAGCCCCTCGATGCGTGAAGAAACCCGCGAACAACCTGCGCCGCTGCGCAGCGGCCTGACCACCGGCAGCTGCGCCACGGCCACCAGCCTGGCGGCAGCGCGCCTGCTGTTGACCGGTGTGTGTGCTGACGCCGTGAGCATCACCCTGCCCAAGGGCAAGGTGGTACAGATGCGCCTGGAATTCTGCCGCCGCGAGGGCGAGCACGCCGAAGCTGGCACACTCAAGGACGCCGGCGACGACCCCGATGTCACCCATGGTGCGCTGCTCTACAGCCAAGTGCGTTTACAGCAAGCGCCGGGCATACGCTTTGTCGCTGGGGTGGGTGTCGGTACCGTCACCCGCCCCGGCCTGGTACTCGCCGTGGGCGAGCCGGCGATCAACCCGGTACCGCGGCGCATGATCAGCGAGCACCTGCAGCAACTGGCCAACGACTGCGCCTACCGCGGCGGCTTCGAAGTCACGGTCAACGTCGCGGGCGGCGAGCAGTTGGCGCTCAAGACCATGAACCCGCGCCTGGGCATCCTCGGCGGGTTGTCGATTCTCGGTACCAGCGGGATCGTGCGGCCCTTCTCCTGCGCGGCCTACATCGCCTCCATCCACCAGGGCATCGATGTCGCCCACACCAATGGCTATACCCATATCGCCGCCTGCACCGGCAATGCCAGCGAAGACACCATGCGCCGCGTGTACGGCCTGCCGGAAATTGCCTTGATCGAGATGGGCGACTTTGTCGGCGCGGTGCTCAAGCACCTGCGCAAGGTGCCGGTGCCACGCCTTTCACTGTGCGGTGGGTTTGGCAAGATCAGCAAGCTGGCTGCCGGGCACATGGACCTGCACAGCCGCCACTCGAGCATCGACCTGCCGCAACTGGCCGGCTGGGCCGCAGACATCGGCGCCGATGCCGACCTGCAGGCCGCGATCAGGGCAGCCAACACCAGCCAGCAAGCCTTGGCGCTGGCGCACGCCGCCGGCATAGCCCTGGGCGATGCGGTTTGCGAGCACGCCCTGGCGTTCGCCCGCAGCGTGGTGCCTGCACAGGTGCAGGTGGAAGTGTTCGCCATCGACCGCCAGGGCGGCATCGTCGGCAAGGCAGGTGTGCAATGAACCGGCGCATCCTGCTGCTCGGCGGTGTCACCGAGGCACTGGCCATCGCCCGCCAGCTTGGGCCGCAGCATGTCTACAGCCTGGCGGGCATCGGCCGGGTGCCGGAAGGCCTGGCCTGCCAGGTGCGGGTCGGCGGCTATGGCGGGGCTGAAGGCCTGGCCGCCTACCTGCGCGAGGCGGGTATCACGTTGTTGATAGACGCCACCCACCCCTATGCCGCGCAGATCAGCCGCAATGCCGCCGTCGCCGCACGCGCCGTGGCCATCCCGTGCTGGGCCTTGCGTCGCCCGGCATGGCAGGCCCAGCCCGGTGACGACTGGCGCGAGGTGGAGGACTGGGCGGGGCTGATCCATGCACTCAAGTCATTCCGTCGGCCGTTGTTCACCTTGGGGCGCGAGCCGCTGCAGCATCTGGATGAGATTCCGCCAGAGCAGTTCTGGACCCTGAGGGCGTTACAGGCCTGCCCGGGTAACGATCGCTGCGAAGTGATCGGTGCGCGGGGGCCGTTTCACCTTGACGATGAGCGGATGCTGTTCGCCCGGCGCGCTATCGATGTGCTGGTCAGCAAGAACAGCGGCAGCGTTGCGACCGAGCCCAAGCTTGAGGTGGCGCGGGAACTTGGCATTCCGGTGCTCATCCTGAAACGCCCAGCGCTGCCGCCCGCGGACCTGGAGCTGACGTCAGTCGCGCAGCTGCTTTCAACGCTGGATCTTGCGTAGGTCGCTTCGAGTCCTACAACCGCTTCAGCGTTTTCCGCTGGCTGTCGAATGGCCATGGGCCGCTGCGCTGGCGTAAACTCGCCGCTCTCCCCCGGAAGGCGTCAACCATATGGAAATGCAATGGTGGATCTGGCTTGTCTTCGGCATCGCGCTGATCCTGCTCGAACTGATCCTGCCCACGTTCTTCATCATCTGGTTCGGCATCGGTGCCGTGCTGGTGTCACTCATCTCGCTCGCCGCCCCCACCCTGCAACTGGATATGCAGGTACTGGCGTGGGTGCTGTTCTCCTCGGTCACCACCGCACTCTGGTTCAAGCTGTTCCGGCGCAAGCAGCCGGATGTGCGCTGGACGGCCGACAGCGTGATCGGCGAAGTGGGGCTGCTGATCAGCAGCGTTTCGCAATTCCAGAAAGGCCGTGTGCGGTTTCAGAAACCGATACTGGGCAACGAGGAATGGGTCTGCGTCGCCGACAGCGATATCCCGTCAGGCGAGCGTGTACGTCTTGTCGCCATCGAAGGCAATACTGCCCGGGTCATCCGGGCCTAACCGCATTAAAAGGAAGTTCGCATCATGACCAGCCTCATCGTCGTCGGCACGCTCGCCGTTTTCGTCCTGATCACTGTCTTCAAGGGCGTACGCATCGTACCCCAGGGGGAGGAGTGGATCGTCGAGCGCCTGGGGCGCTACCACAGCACGCTCAAGCCTGGCCTGAACATCGTCATCCCGTTCATGGACGTGGTCGCCTACCGCCTGCCGACCAAGGACATCATCCTCGACGTGCAGGAGCAGGAAATCATCACGCGCGACAACGCGGTGATCGTCGCCAATGCCCTGTGTTTCGCCAAGGTGGTCGACCCGCAGAAGGCCTCCTATGGCGTGCAGAATTTCTCGTTCGCCGTCACCAGCCTGACCATGACATCGCTGCGCGCCATCGTCGGCGCCATGGACCTGGACGAAGCGCTGTCCAGCCGCGAGCAGATCAAGGCACGCCTGCGAGAGGCCATGTCCGAACAGACCGAAGACTGGGGTGTGACCGTCCGTTCGGTAGAAATCCAGGACATAAAGCCATCGCAGAACATGCAGCTGGCCATGGAGCGCCAGGCCGCGGCCGAACGTGAACGTAAAGCCGACGTGACCCGTGCCGAAGGTGCCAAGCAGGCCGCCATTCTCGAGGCCCAGGCGCGCCTGCAGTCGGCCAAGCTCGATGCCGAAGCGCAAATCAACCTTGCCGAGGCTTCGGCGAAGGCGATTTCGCTGGTCAAAGAGGCGGTGGGCACTGAGACGGTACCCGCCATGTACTTGCTGGGTGAGCGATATGTCGGCGCCATGGAGAACCTGGCGAGCAGCAACAATGCAAAAGTGGTGGTGCTGCCAGCTGATTTGCAAGAGACCGTGCGTGGCTTGATGGGCCGTAACAAGGCTTGATGGCTGGAGTAGCTTCATGGCCGGCGATGGGCTACACAGCAGCCCATCTACCCGCCTGCGTCACTTCACCGCACCCCATCATTTTTACCTATACTGCGCCGTACAATACCCACCACGATTCCTGACCGGATCTCTCCATGCCCCCACGTCGGCACATCGCCTGGATAGCCTGCCTCGCAGTGCTGTTCAACCTGCTGGCCATGCCGCTGTCCTCTGCCGCGCCCAAGGGCCCGGCCGAGCAGCTGCTGTGGGGGGCTTTCTGTTCCAGCGCGGTTGGTAAGGCCAAGGTAGACGTTCAGGCTCTGGCCAAGATCGACCTCGGCACGCAAAGCGACGATCACTCGAACATGCAGCACTGCTGGTGCTGTTCGGGTGCCACGCCGTTGCTGGCCCTGCCAGGTTATCCGCCACAACTGCACAACCCACCCGCATTGGCGGCTGCGCATGCGCCACCGCCCGCCGATTACCAAATGACGCCGCGCCAGCTCTGGCCCGCGCTCAATCCCCGCGCCTCTCCCCTGGTCTGAGTTCATCACGCTGTTTACCTGAACCTGAACAGAACGGAGACCTACACCATGCTCAAGCAAGCTCTCATCGTGGCCGCACTGCTGCTGCCCGGCGCTTTCGCCAACGCCCATGAATACACGGTGGGCGAGCTGCATATCGCCCACCCCTGGTCGCTGCAACTGCCGCCGAACGCGCCCAACGTGGCGGCCTACTTCATCGTGCACAACAACAGCAAGGTCGATGACCGCCTGCTCAGCGTAGACAGCCCGATCACCGCTGACGCACAGCTGCACGAACACGTGATGAGTGCCAACGGCGCAATGAAGATGCAGCAGGTGCCTGATGTAGTGGTGCCAGCGGGCAAGGACGTAGTCTTCGCCCCCAGCGCCTACCATGTGATGCTGATGCAGCCCAAGGACCGCAGCCTGCTCAGCGACGGCAAGCGCTTCCCGCTGACCCTGCATTTCGAGAAGGCCGGTGACATCACGGTCGAGGTGGCCGTGCAGAAGCAGCCTCCGGCAGACCAGCCACACGAACACGCGCACTGACCCTTCGCTGACTGGCGCTCGCTTTCATGAGCCTGCCACGCAACGGACACAGCCCTACCACCGGCCCTGAACGCAGGCGCATCGGTGGCGGTTGGCTGAGCCTGTTCGCCATGTGGATGATCTTTATCGGCCCGCTGATTTCCCAGTCGATGCCGATGGATCATCACGCGGGCATGAGCATGCCGATGGGCATGGCGCTGTCCTCGGAGCACAGTCACGCCAGCAATTCGCATCACGGCCACGGCGACGATGGCCAACTGCATGTGATGTGGGAAAAATGCGGCTACTGCAGCCTGTTGTTCAACTGCCCTGCCTTGCCGCAAACCTTCAGCCCACTTGTTGCCGGGCACGCCCTGCCCGTCGCCCTGCTCCCTGCCGCCCCCCTCCAAGGCCATGCGCGACAGGCCATATTTCCCGGTGCGCGCAGCCGCGCGCCACCGTCCTCGATCAGCGTCTGACCCCTGCTGCCGCACGGAGCCTGGAGGCTCCGCGCCCACCCATGACTGATCGACTGGAATCACTATGTCAGGCTGCACCCCTGTATTCGCCCCCTATCTGCGAGGGACGTTCGCCGTATTGTGCGGTTCGCTGCTCGCACCCATGGCCCTGGCCGCCGAACCCGGCCATGAAACGCACGAGCAAGCGCCGCCAGAGCTGAGCCCGACGGTGATCACCGCCATTGCGCCCAGCTCGCCTTTGACAGTTGTCACCAACCCCAAAGACCCGCGCCAGCCCGTGCCGGCCAGCGATGGCGCCGATTACCTCAAGACGATCCCTGGCTTTTCAGCCATCCGCGCCGGTGGCACCAATGGTGACCCGGTGCTGCGCGGCATGTTCGGTTCGCGCCTGAATATCCTCACCAATGGCGGTGTGATGCTCGGTGCCTGCCCCAACCGCATGGACGCACCGACCTCTTACATCGCCCCGGAAACCTATGACCGCCTTACCGTGATCAAAGGCCCGCAAAGCGTGATCTGGGGCCCCGGTGGTTCTGCCGGGACCATTCTCTTCGAACGTGAACCGGAAAAATTCGGCACCCTCGGTAGCCGAATCAACGCCAGCTTGCTGGCCGGTTCCAACGGCCGCTTCGACCAGGTGCTCGACGCCGCCGCAGGCAACAGCCAGGCCTATGCGCGCTTCGTCGGCAACCAGTCGCGCTCGGACGACTACCACGACGGCAACGGCGACACCGTGCCCTCGCGCTGGGACAAATGGAACGGCGATGTGACCCTGGGCTGGACACCCGATCAGGACACCCTGCTCGAACTCACCGCCGGTAAGGGTGACGGCGAGGCCCGCTATGCCGGCCGTGGCATGGACGGTTCGCAGTTCAAGCGCGAAAGCCTGGGCCTGCGCTTTGAAAAGTCCAACCTCGGCGAGGTGCTCGACAAGGTCGAGGCGCAGGTCTACTACAACTACGCCGACCACGTGATGGACAACTACAGCCTGCGCACCCCATCAGGCAGTGGCATGATGGGTATGCCCATGGTCAGCAATGTCGACCGCCGCACCCTGGGCGCGCGCATCAAGGCCACCTGGCGCTGGGCCGACGTGCAACTGATCAGTGGCATCGACGCGCAGACCAACGAACATCGCGAGCGCGGTGGCATGGGCGTTGATGCGCACAAGGGCCAGCCCTGGACCAAGGACGCCGACTTCCATAACTATGGGGCCTTTGGCGAACTGACCTGGTTCGCCACAGGGGTTGACCGGCTGATCACCGGCGCCCGCCTCGATCGCGCCTCAGCCCGCGATTTCCGGGCTGGCAGCGCGACCGAAGGTGATACCCGCGCCGATACGCTACCCAGCGGTTTCGTGCGTTATGAACACGACCTCGCGGCAGTGCCGGCCACCACTTACATTGGCCTTGGCCATGCCCAGCGCTTCCCCGACTACTGGGAGTTGTTCTCGCCCCAGCTGGCGCCCCCTGGCGCAGCCAACGCCTTCGACGGCATCAAGCCAGAAAAGACCACCCAGCTCGACTTCGGCATCCAGTATCGCGACGAGCGCCTTGAAGCCTGGGCTTCGGGTTATGTCGGGCAGATCCGCGACTACATCCTGTTCGACTACCGTAACGGCATGATGGGCATGAGCACCTCCCAGGCGCAGAACATCGATGCCCGCATCATGGGGGGAGAACTGGGCGCCGCCTACAAGCTGACAGAAACCTGGAAGGCCGATGCGACCCTGGCCTACGCCTGGGGCAAGAACAGCAGTGACGGCAAGGCACTGCCACAAATGCCACCCCTGGAAAGCCGCATGGGCCTGACCTACAGCCGCGACACCTGGAGCGCCGGGGCCTTGTGGCGGCTGGTGGCTGCACAGAACCGCATCGCCGAGAACCAGGGCAATGTGGTCGGCAAGGACTACGAAAAAAGCGCCGGGTTCGGCGTGTTCTCGCTCAATGGCGCCTACAAGGTGAACCACAACCTCAAGTTCAGTGCAGGCGTCGACAACCTGTTCGACAAGGCCTATTCCGAGCACCTTAACCTGGCCGGCAACGCCGGGTTCGGCTACCCGGCTTCCGATCCACAGCCGGTCAACGAGCCCGGCCGGACGTTCTGGACCAAGGTCGACTTCAGCTTCTGACAACAACGGGCGCGGCTGCTGGCTGCGCCCCTCAGCTGGTCAAACAGGAGGTTCCCATGAGCGGAACACGCGTTTCCTTCTACAACCTGGCCTGGCGTTGGCACTTCTACGCGGGGCTGTTCGTCGCCCCGTTCATGATCCTGCTGGCTATTACCGGGATCATCTACCTGTTCAAACCGCAACTGGACCCACTGCTGTACCGTGACCTGATGGTGGTCGAGGCCGGCCATCACCGCCAGGGCGCCGACCTGATGCTGGCCGAAGTGCGCCAGGCTTACCCCAAAGGCCATGTGGCCCAGTATCTGCCACCCATCGATGCCGAGCGCAGCGCGCAATTCGTGGTACATGACGGCGGGCGCGAACTGAATGTGTTCGTCAACCCGTATAGCGGCAAGATCCTCGGCGAGCAGGATGCCAAGCAGAACCTGCAGGCAGTCGCCCGAGCCCTGCATGGCGAGCTGATGGTCGGCACGCTCGGTGACCGCCTGGTGGAACTGGCAGCCGGCTGGGGCATTGTGCTGGTGGTGTCCGGCCTGTACCTGTGGTGGCCGCGCGGGCGCAGCGGCGGTGGCGTGCTGTGGCCACGGTTGTCAGCACGGGGGCGGCTGCTCTGGCGCGACCTGCACGCGGTCAGCGGCTTCTGGGGTTCGGCCCTGTTGCTGCTGATGCTGCTCAGCGGCATGACCTGGACCGGCCTGTGGGGCAAACAGTACGCCGACCTGTGGAACCGCTTCCCGGCAGCGATGTGGAATGACGTGCCCAAGTCCGATCAACAGGCCGGTGAACTGAACAGCGCCCACCGCCAGACGGTACCCTGGGCCATGGAAAACACGCCGATGCCGCAGTCTGGCGCACACGCCGAACATGCCGGGCACCACATGATGTCGAACAGGCCAGCGGCACCTCTGGTGAGCCTGCAGCAGGTTCAGGACCTCGCCACCGCGCGCCAGGTGGAACCCGGCTACAGCATCACCGTGCCGACCACTGCCGACGGCGTATTCACCATCGCCGTGTTCGCCGACGACCCGCGCAACGATGCCACCCTGCATGTTGACCAGTACACCGGCAAGGTACTGGCCGACGTGCGCTGGCAGGACTACAGCCCGGTGGCCCGCGCGACCGAGGTGGGCGTGATGCTGCACGAGGGCAAGATGTTCGGCCCGCTGAACCAGATCATCATTCTGCTGGTGTGCCTGATGATCCTGCTCGGTTCGGTGAGCGGGCTGGTGATGTGGTGGAAGCGCCGGCCGAGCGGCGGCCTGGGGGTGCCGGCGCTACGCCATGACCTGCCGCGCTGGAAGGCGGCGGTAGGGGTGATGGTGGTGCTAGGCGTGATCTTCCCGCTGGTTGGGGTGTCGATGGTGGTGATGTGGGTGGTGGACAGCCTGGTGGTACGGCGCAAGGTGCTGGCCAGCACCTGAGGCCATTGGGGCTGCACAGCAGCCCCTGCTACCGAAAAGTCGAGTCGATCTGTCGCGCCCCGTTTTGGGACGCGCGTGTTAGCCTACGCGGCTTTCACAAAAAGACTGACCCTCAATGGAATGCAGCCGATGACCCGGACCTCTTCCCCCCCTGCTCAAGCGCAGCACCTGCAGCGTAACCTGACCAACCGCCACATCCAGCTGATCGCCATCGGTGGCGCCATCGGCACCGGCCTGTTCATGGGCTCGGGCAAGACCATCAGCCTGGCGGGGCCGTCGATCATCTTCGTCTACATGATCATCGGCTTCATGCTGTTCTTCGTCATGCGCGCCATGGGCGAACTGCTGCTGTCGAACCTCAACTACAAGTCGTTCATCGATTTCTCGGCCGACCTGCTCGGCCCCTGGGCCGGCTACTTCACCGGCTGGACCTACTGGTTCTGCTGGGTGGTCACCGGTATTGCCGATGTGGTCGCGATTGCCGCCTACACACAGTTCTGGTTCCCGGACCTGCCGCAGTGGATACCCGCGCTGACCTGCGTTGCAGTGCTGCTGTCGCTTAACCTGGTTACCGTGAAGATGTTCGGTGAGATGGAGTTCTGGTTCGCCCTGATCAAGATCCTGGCCATCCTGGGCCTGGTCGCAACCGGGCTGTACATGGTCATCACCGGCTTCGAATCGCCGAGCGGGCGCACCGCGCAGCTGGCCAACCTGTGGAATGACGGCGGCATGTTCCCCAATGGCCTGATGGGCTTTTTCGCCGGCTTCCAGATCGCCGTATTCGCCTTCGTCGGCATCGAGCTGGTCGGCACCACCGCCGCCGAAGCGAAGAACCCTGAGCGCACCCTGCCAAGGGCGATCAACTCGATACCGATCCGCATCATCGTGTTCTACGTGCTGGCACTGATCGCGATCATGGCGGTAACCCCCTGGCGCGACGTGGTGCCGGGCAAGAGCCCGTTCGTCGAACTGTTCGTGCTGGCCGGCCTGCCGGCGGCGGCAAGCATCATCAACTTCGTGGTGCTGACCTCGGCGGCCTCGTCGGCCAACAGCGGCGTGTTTTCCACCAGCCGCATGCTCTTCGGCCTGGCCCAGGAAGGCGATGCACCGCGCGCATTCGAAAAGTTGTCGAGCCGCGCCGTCCCGGCCAACGGGCTGTACTTCTCGTGCACCTGCCTGCTGCTTGGCGCGGTGCTGATCTACATGGTGCCGAATGTGATCGAGGCATTCACCCTGGTGACCACGGTCTCCGCGGTGCTGTTCATGTTTGTCTGGACGCTGATCCTGCTGTCGTACCTGAAGTACCGCAAAACCCGGGCGGCGCTGCACCAGGCGTCGACCTACAAGATGCCGGGCGGGCGCTTCATGTGCTACGTGTGCCTGGCCTTCTTCGCCTTCATCCTGGTGCTGCTGAGCCTGGAAGCGGACACCCGCTCTGCGCTGATCGTTACGCCTATCTGGTTCATGTTGCTGGCAGTCACCTACCAAGGTGTGCGCAGCAAGCGCCATCCGCGAACGGCGGTGCGCGACAGCTGATGCACCAAGGGGCTGCTTTGCAGCCCCAATGCTGTGCAGGCAAAACATCCAGGCACCATCCTGGACCGGCCCCGCGCCCCAACACCTCGCACAGCCCTTCTATTACGCACTTTTTGCCGTTCGGCACACCCCTTGCAACGCCCCTCCCCGCTTGGCCAACACCAAAAAAAACTCAGCGGAGAGAGCACATGAAGCGTCGCAGTCTGATCAAGGCCTTTACCCTCAGCGCATCGATTGCGGCGATGGGTCTTAGCTGGAGCATCCAGGCCGCCGAGACCATCAAGGTCGGCATCCTGCATTCGCTGTCCGGGACCATGGCGATTTCCGAAACATCGCTCAAGGACATGGCCCTGATGACCATCGACGAGATCAACGCCAAGGGCGGGGTCAACGGCAAGATGCTCGAACCGGTGGTGGTCGACCCTGCATCCAACTGGCCGCTGTTCGCCGAAAAGAGCCGTCAGCTGCTGACCCAGGACAAGGTCGCGGTGGTGTTCGGCTGCTGGACCTCGGTGTCACGCAAGTCGGTGCTGCCAGTGTTTGAAGAGCTCAACGGCTTGCTGTTCTACCCGGTGCAGTACGAAGGCGAAGAGATGTCGCCGAACGTCTTCTACACCGGCGCCGCGCCCAACCAGCAAGCGATTCCCGCCGTGGAATACCTGATGAGCGAAGACGGCGGCAGCGCCAAGCGTTTCTTCCTGCTCGGCACCGACTACGTTTATCCGCGCACCACCAACAAGATCCTGCGCGCCTTCCTGCACAGCAAAGGCGTGGCCGACAAGGATATCGAAGAGGTCTACACCCCGTTCGGCCACGCCGATTACCAGACCATCGTCGCCAACATCAAGAAGTTCTCCGCGGGCGGTAAAACCGCGGTCATCTCCACCGTCAACGGCGACTCCAACGTACCGTTCTACAAGGAGCTGGCCAACCAGGGCCTGAAAGCCACCGACGTACCGGTGGTGGCGTTCTCGGTGGGTGAAGAGGAACTGCGCGGCATCGATACCAAGCCGCTGGTAGGCCACCTCGCCGCCTGGAACTACTTCGAATCGGTGGATAACCCGGTCAACCAGAAGTTCGTCGCTGACTGGAAGGCCTACGCCAAAGCCAAGAACTTGCCGGGTGCCGACAAGGCCGTGACCAACGACCCGATGGAAGCCACCTACGTGGGCATCCACATGTGGGCGCAAGCGGCGGAAAAAGCCAAGTCCACCGATGTAGACAAAGTCCGCGAAGCCCTCGGTGGGCAAACCTTCAAGGCGCCGTCCGGCTTCACCCTGACCATGGACAAGACCAACCACCACCTGCACAAGCCGGTGATGATCGGCGAAATCCAGGATGACGGGCAGTTCAGCGTGGTCTGGGAAACCGAGCAACCGCTGCGCGCGCAGCCGTGGAGCCCGTTCATTCCTGGCAACGAAAAGCGCCCTGACTATGCAGTGAAAGGCAACTGAGTGCACTGGGGCTGCGCTGCAGCCCATTCGCTGGCAAGCCAGCCCCAACAGGGTCATGAGAACAGCACCAACCTGTGGGGGGCGGCTTGCCGGCGATGAATCCACCGCCGATTTCAGGATTGCCCGCATGTTCAGAATCCTCCTTACCCTGCTGCTCCTGCTGCCCCTGGCAACCCAGGCCAGCGAGGGCGAATTCTTCCTCACCGCCAAGCCCGCCGAGCAGGCTCGCCTGCTCGAAGGCTGGGCGGCGCAACCCGAAGCCGCGCGCCTGCCGCTGCTGGAAAACCTGCGCCAGGGCCGCATCGCCGCTGATGACACCCGCAAGGTGCGTCTTAACAACCGCCTGCGCGGCCTGATCGATAACGCCCTGGCCAGCCATCAGTTGCTCAGCGACAACAGCGACACGCGCCTGGCCGCCGCCCAGCAACTGCAAAAAAGTGCGCGCCCGGCGCAAATGGCGTTCCTCGACCGGCGCTTTGCCAGCGAACCCGACACTGCGGTGCACGCTGCGCTTGGCCTGGCACTGGCCAACCTGCAACTGGGCGCCAGCGAGCCAGCCGTACGCCTGGCGGCGGTACGACTGCTTGGCCAAACTGGCGACCCCCTGGCCCGCACGCGCCTGGAGGCTTTGCTGCAGCCCGATGTGGAAACCGACGCAGCCGTGCGTACTGCCGCTGAAACAAGTCTGGCCCAAGTCAAACGCAAGCTGCTGTTCGGTGAACTGCTCGGTCAGGCGTTCAGCGGCCTGTCGCTGGGTTCGATCCTGCTGCTGGCGGCGCTCGGCCTGGCGATCACCTTCGGCCTGCTGGGCGTGATCAACATGGCCCACGGCGAGATGCTCATGCTCGGTGCCTACAGCACCTACATGGTCCAGGTGCTGCTGCAGCGCTACGCCCCCGGCGCCATCGAGTTCTACCCGTTGATTGCCCTGCCTGTGGCCTTCGCCGTCAGCGCCGGGGTGGGCATGGCGCTGGAGCGCACGGTGATCCGCCACCTCTACGGCCGCCCGCTGGAAACCCTGCTGGCGACCTGGGGCATCAGCCTGATACTGATCCAGGCCATCCGCCTGCTGTTCGGTGCGCAGAACGTCGAGGTCAGCAACCCGGCCTGGCTGTCGGGAGGCATCCAGCTGCTGCCCAACCTGGTGCTGCCCTACAACCGTCTGGTGATCATTGCGTTCGCGCTGGCCGTGGTGCTGCTGACATGGCTGCTGCTCAACCGCACGCGGCTGGGCCTGAACGTGCGTGCGGTGACCCAGAACCGCAACATGGCTGCCTGCTGTGGCGTGTCCACCGGGCGCGTGGACATGCTCGCCTTCGGCCTGGGCTCGGGCATTGCTGGGCTTGGTGGTGTAGCGCTGAGCCAGGTCGGCAACGTCGGCCCGGACCTTGGCCAGAGCTACATCATCGACTCGTTCCTGGTGGTGGTGCTCGGCGGTGTCGGGCAACTGGCCGGTAGCCTCTGGGCCGCCTTCGGCCTAGGGATAGCCAACAAGCTGCTGGAGCCGCAAATAGGCGCGGTGCTTGGCAAGATCCTCATCCTTGCGTTGATCATTCTGTTCATCCAGAAGCGCCCGCAAGGCCTGTTCGCCCTCAAGGGACGGGTTATCGACTGATGAACCAGCCACTGCTTGTCACCGCTTCGCAAAAAGCCGGGCCGCGCCTGTCGCTCGCCATTGGCACGGTCGTCGTCCTGCTGTTGCTGGCCATGCCGCTGCTGTCGTTGCTACCGCCCGACCACGCATTGCAGGTATCGGCCTACACACTCACGCTGGTCGGCAAGATTCTCTGCTACGCCATCGTCGCCCTGGCCCTGGACCTGGTCTGGGGCTACGCCGGGCTGCTGTCGCTCGGGCACGGGCTGTTCTTCGCCCTCGGCGGCTACGCCATGGGCATGTACCTGATGCGCCAGGCCGCCGGTGACGGCCTGCCAGGGTTCATGACGTTCCTGTCGTGGAACGAGCTGCCCTGGTACTGGGCCGGTACCCAGCACTTTGCCTGGGCCCTGTGCCTGGTGGTGCTGGCGCCGGGCCTGCTGGCGCTGGTGTTCGGCTTCTTCGCATTCCGCTCGCGGATCAAGGGCGTATATTTCTCGATCATGACCCAGGCCCTGACCTTCGCCGGCATGCTGCTGTTCTTCCGCAATGAGACAGGGTTTGGCGGCAACAATGGTTTCACCAGCTTCCGCACGATTCTGGGCTTCGACATTGCCGCGCAGGGCACCCGCGCGGTGCTGTTCCTGCTCACCGTCGGTTTGCTGCTGGCAAGCCTGTACCTGTGCTGGCGCCTGACCCAGAGCAAGTTCGGCCGCCTGCTCACCGCGGTACGCGATGCAGAAAACCGCATGATGTTCTGTGGCTATGACCCGCGGGGTTTCAAGCTGCTGGTGTGGGTGCTGAGCGCCGTGCTCTGCGGCCTGGCAGGCGCACTTTATGTGCCACAGGTGGGCATCATCAACCCCAGCGAAATGTCGCCGACCAACTCCATCGAGGCTGCTGTCTGGGTAGCCCTGGGCGGGCGCGGCACGCTGATCGGCCCGCTACTGGGCGCAGGCCTGGTCAACGGCATGAAGAGCTGGTTCACCGTTGCCTTCCCTGAATTCTGGCTGTTCTTCCTCGGCGCATTGTTCATCCTCGTCACCCTGTACCTGCCCAAGGGTGTGGTCGGCCTGCTGAAGAAAAGGAGCCAGCCATGAAAGGCGTGCCACCTGTGCATCCGGAATTCATGCTCGAACCGGTATTCGACAACCTTGGCAGTGGCCGTGATGCCATTGGCCTGGGCAGCCGCCGGGAGGCGGGGCTCGATACCCGTCACGGCACGGTGCTGAGCCTGGAAGGCATCAGCGTCAGCTTCGATGGTTTCAAGGCCCTCAATGACTTGAACCTGTACATCGGTGTGGGTGAATTACGCTGCATCATCGGCCCCAACGGTGCTGGCAAGACCACCATGATGGACGTGATTACCGGCAAGACGCGCCCCGACACCGGCAGTGCGTTCTTCGGCGATACCCTGGACCTGACCCGCATGAGCGAATACCAGATCGCCCAGGCCGGCATTGGCCGCAAGTTCCAGAAGCCCACGGTGTTCGAAGCGCTGACCGTGTTCGAAAACCTGGAACTGGCACTGAAAACCGAAAAATCGGTCTGGGCCTGCCTGGCAGCACGCTTGAACGGTGAGCAACAGCAACGCATCGAGGAGGTACTGACCACCCTGCGCCTGCTCCCCCTGGCCCAGCGCCAGGCAGGCCTGCTGTCGCATGGGCAGAAACAATTCCTCGAGATCGGCATGTTGCTGGTGCAGGAGCCACAACTGTTGCTGCTCGACGAGCCGGTGGCTGGCATGACCGATGCCGAGACCGAGTTCACCGCTGAGCTGTTCAAGGGCCTTGCCGGCAAGCATTCGCTGATGGTGGTGGAGCACGACATGGGGTTTGTCGGCAGCATTGCCGACCATGTGACCGTGCTGCACCAGGGCAGCGTACTGGCAGAAGGGTCGCTGGAGCAGGTGCAGGCGGATGAGCGGGTGGTCGAGGTTTATCTAGGGCGCTAGCGCGCCTCAAGTGGCAAGCCGCAAGCCGCAAGCCGCAAGCCGCAAGCCGCAAGCAGTAGCGGTGCTTTATCTTGCCCTTGCGGCTCGAGGCTTGTAGCTGACAAGAACGAGGAATTGAAAGTGCTTGAAGTCAGTGAATTGCACCAGTACTACGGCGGCAGCCACATCCTGCGCGGCCTGTCCTTCGAGGCCAAGGTCGGTGAAGTCACCTGCCTGCTGGGACGCAACGGCGTGGGCAAGACCACCCTCCTGCGCTGCCTGATGGGCCTGGTGCCGCCACGCGAAGGCAGCGTGGCGTGGGAAGGCAAGCCAATCACCGCGCTCAAGCCGCAGCAACGGGTGCATGCCGGTATTGCCTACGTGCCCCAGGGCCGCGAGATCTTCGCGCGGCTCAGCGTCGAGGAAAACCTGCTGATGGGCCTGTCGCGCTTCCCGGCACGCGAGGCGCGTGAGGTGCCTGCGTTCATCTACGAACTGTTCCCGGTGTTGGAGCAGATGAAGCAACGGCGCGGTGGTGACCTGTCTGGCGGCCAGCAGCAGCAGCTGGCTATCGGCCGCGCCCTGGCCAGCCGACCACGCCTGCTGATTCTCGACGAACCCACAGAAGGTATACAGCCATCAGTCATCAAGGAAATCGGTGCCGTCATCCGCCGCCTGGCTGAGCGTGGCGACATGGCCATCCTGCTGGTGGAGCAGTTCTATGACTTTGCCGAGGAGCTTGCCGACCAGTATCTGGTCATGGCCCGTGGCGAAATCATCCAGCGCGGGCGTGGCGAAAACATGCAGGCAGAGGGTGTGCGTGGGCTGGTAACCATTTAATCTGCAGCCCTGGACCTAGTGAGATGTAGCAATGAGCCACGAAATTCGCGATGCCCTGCCCGCTGACGTGCCGGGCATCCTGGACATCTATAACGACGCGGTGCGCAACACCACGGCGATCTGGAACGAAACGCCGGTGGACCTCGGCAACCGCCAGGCCTGGTTCGAGGCCCGGGCACAGCAGGGTTATCCGATTCTGGTGGCAGTGGATCACAGCGGTGTGCTGGGCTATGCGTCGTTTGGCGATTGGCGGCCGTTCGAGGGCTTTCGCCATACCGTGGAGCATTCGGTGTATATCCGGGGCGATCAGCGCGGCAAGGGCCTGGGGCCGCAGTTGATGGCAGCACTGATCGAGCGCGCGCGGGGGTGTGGCAAGCATGTGATGGTCGCAGCCATCGAGAGTGGCAATGCGGCGTCGGTGCGCCTGCATGAGCGCCTGGGCTTCGTGGTGACCGGGCAGATGCCCCAGGTGGGGGTGAAGTTCGGGCGCTGGCTGGATTTGACTTTCATGCAGCTGGTGCTCGACCCGGAGGCAGAGCCAGCCTGATTTTTGCTGATTGCACGGGCCCCATCGCCGGCAAGCCGGCTCCCACGCCGATCGCGCCGGCTTTAGAAATTGAGCAAGGCAGTTCTTCCCCCAGCTGGGGCCTCAGTTGTTGAGCAGGCCTGCACCGTCCCTGTGGGAGCCGGCTTGCCGGCGATGGGGCCGGTGCAGTCGACATCACATTTGGGTAAACCTGCCCAGACGCTGTTTGAGCATGCTGTTCTCACTGCGCAACTGCTGCACCTCTTGCAACAGTTCCAGCGCCAGTGCCACCCCTTCCCACTCCAGCTCCAGCTCCTGGTGCAGCTTCGCCGCACGCCTGGCCAGCAGCGGCGCCTGATCATCGAACAACCACTCCTCCGGCGTTCGCCCCGAAGGTTCAACGATGCCGTGCTCGACGATCTCGACCACGTAGTCGGCCGTGATATCGGCCTCCTGGCAAAGCGTGCGCATGTCCAGTTGAACGATCAGGGTGCTGCTCATGATCACTTACTCCACTGTGTCCTCGGGTTGAACGCCGCTTTCTCGGAAAGCTGGGTCCATAATTGGCGGGCAGAGGCGTCGGATGCCGGCGGCATGACCACCTTGAGCTGGGCGTAGAGGTTGCCGCGCTCGCCCTGCTTGTTCGCCAGGCCTTTGCCAGGCACACGCAGGCGCTGGCCGCTCTGGCTGTCGGGGCGGATGGTCAGGTTGATCTTGCCGTCCAGGGTCGGCACCGCCACCTTGGTGCCCAAAGCAGCCTCCCACGGTGCCAATGGCACGGTGATGATCAGGTCCTGGCCTTCGACATCGAACAGGGGGTGCGGTGCCATGCGGATGGTCAGGAACAGGTCGCCGTTGGCGCCGCCACCGCTGCCAGGTGCCCCCTGGCCTTTGAGGCGGATGCGCTCGCCGTCGCTCACGCCAGCCGGGATCTTCACGTTCAAGGTCTTGGTGGTGAACCCGGTTCGCTGGCCGGCAGCGTTGGTCTGCGGCACCTGGAAGCTGATCTGCTTGGATTCCTTGCTCAGGGTTTCCTCAAGGAAGATCGCCAGTTCCAGTTCCACGTCCTGCCCTCGCCTGCCGGCACTGCGTTGTTGCCGAGCGCCGCCAAACGGGTTGCCGCCCCGCGCACCGAAGATCGAGCTGAAGAAATCGGAGAAATCACCGCCCTCGAAACCACCGCCCGCACCGCCACGGTTCTCCCAGCCCGGCGGGGCCTGGAATGGCCGGCCGTGCTGGCCGCCGTACTTGCGGATCTCGTCGAACTCGGCGCGTTTCTGGGCGTCGCCAAGCACCTCGTAGGCCTCGTTGGCCTCTTTGAATTTCTCCTCGGCGTCGCGCTCCTTGCTGACGTCAGGGTGATACTTGCGCGCCAGCTTGCGGTACGCGGCCTTGATCGCCTTCTCGTCCGCCGTGGGCTCTACGCCGAGTATCTTGTAGTAGTCTTTGAAGTCCATCTATGGATCACCAATGTGAATTTTCATGTTGCATCTGAAGATAAGGGTCAAGCATAGCCTTTCAAGGTTCGCTTGGCTTTGCTTCAAGGCAGACGACCGGTCTTGATTCTCTGGCCAAGTGGCATAAACTGCGCGGCCGTTTTGCCTCCGGAAGCCCTTTTCCCATGTCTGACGTATCCCCGGCCCGTGCCCTGGGCATCGACTTCGGCACCTCCAACTCTACCGTCGGCTGGCACCGCCCCGGGGTCGAATCGCTGATAGCCCTGGAAGACGGCAAGATCACCCTGCCCTCGGTGGTTTTCTTCAATATCGAAGAGCGCCGCCCGGTGTATGGCCGGCTGGCACTGCACGAATACCTCGAAGGCTACGAAGGCCGCCTGATGCGCTCGCTCAAGAGCCTGCTGGGCTCCAAGCTGATCAAGCACGACACCAGCGTGCTGGGCAGCGCCTTGCCGTTCAAGGACCTGCTGGGCATGTTCATCGGCGAGCTGAAAACCCGCGCCGAAACCGCTGCCGGCCGCAGCTTCGATCAGGTGGTACTGGGCCGTCCGGTGTTCTTCGTAGACGAAGACCAGGCCGCCGATCAGGAGGCCGAGGACACCCTGGCCGACGTGGCCCGCAAGATTGGCTTCAAGGACGTGTCGTTCCAGTACGAACCGATCGCCGCCGCGTTCGACTACGAGTCAGGTATCAGCCGTGAAGAGCTGGTATTGATCGTGGATATCGGCGGGGGCACCTCGGACTTTACCCTGATCCGCCTGTCACCTGAACGTCACCAGGTAGCCGAGCGTCAGAGCGACATCCTCGCCACCGGCGGCGTGCACATCGGGGGTACCGACTTCGACAAGCAGTTGAGCCTGCAGGGCGTGATGCCGCTGTTCGGTTACGGCAGCCGGATGAAGAGCGGTGCGCTGATGCCGACCAGCTATCACCTCAACCTGGCCACCTGGCACACCATCAACGCCCTGTACTCGCAGAAGTCGCAACTGGCACTGGGCAGCATGCGCTATGACATCGAGGACACGCTGGGCATTGACCGTCTGTTCAAGCTGATCGAGCAGCGGGCCGGGCACTGGCTGGCGATGGAGGTGGAGGCCAGCAAGATCGAGCTGACCGACCACGAAAGCCGCCGTATCGACCTCGGCCGCGTCGAGCGCGAATTGGGCGTGGACCTGACCCGTACGGTGTTCGAAGGCGCGATCGAAGGGTTGTTGGAGCGGGTGCGTGGCAGCGTCACTGAGTTGCTGACCAAAGCCGGTGTAAGCGAAGGCCAGGTGGACACGGTGTTCTTCACCGGTGGTTCCAGCGGCATTCCGGCGCTGCGCAACAGCGTGGCGGCAATGCTGCCCAATGCGCGGCATGTGGAGGGCAACATCTTCGGCAGCATCGGCAGCGGCCTGGCGATCGAAGCACGCAAACGTTACGGCTGAGCCGCAAGCTACAAGCTACAAGCTACAAGCTACAAGCTACAAGCTACAAGCCGATTGGCGATAGACGGCCCACCGCGGTCGGCTTTAGCTTGCAGCTTGCAGCTTGCAGCTTGCAGCTTGAAGCTTGAAGCTTGCAGCTTGCCGCTTCAAACCAGCTCCGCCCGCTTCAGCTCACTCTTGAGGTACGCATAGTACACCGGCCCCGCTACCACGCCCGGCAGGCCGAACGCCGCCTCGAACACCAGCATCGCCAGCAACAGCTCCCAGGCCTTGGCACTGATCTGCCCGCCCACGATCCGCGCGTTGAGGAAGTACTCGACCTTGTGGATAACGATCAGATACCCCAGCGCGGCCGCCGCCACCCAGATCGACAGCGACATGCCAACGATGGTGATCAGCGTGTTGGACATCAGGTTGCCGATTACCGGCAACAGCCCAAGCAGGAAGGTCAGCACGATCAGCGTCTTGGTCAGCGGCAGGTGCACACCGAACAGCGGCAGCACCACAGCGAGGAAAATGCCGGTGAACACGGTATTGAGCAGCGAGATCTTGATCTGCGCGAAGACGATGTTGCGAAACGCCTGCACCAACAGGCTCAGGCGCTCGAACAAGGCGGCAGCCAGCGGCTTGCGCCGGGAAATGTCGGGGATGCGCTGCAAGGCAATGATCGCGCCGAGAATCATGCCGATCAGCAGCGTCACGAACATGTGCGCCATGCCCTTGCCTACCAGCTGCAGGTCGCTGAGGTGGCTCTTGATCCAGTCACCGATGGCCACCTTGAATTCCGCGGCGCTGGCCGGCAGGTAGCTCTCGATGAACGGTGGCAACTGGCCACGGGCACGCTCGAACAGGGCCATGAACTTGTCCAGCGAGGCGCCGGGGTTTTCTGCCTCGTGCAGCAGGAAGCTGAACGCGCCGGCGATCAGCAAGGTCAGGGTGCTGACCACCAGGGTACCCAGCAGCGCCACCGCTAGCCAGCGCGCGCGCTGCCCGGCAATGATCGGCTGCAGGCGTGGTGTGAGCATGTTCACCAGCTCGAACACCAGCAACCCGGCCAGCAAGCTAGGTAACAATTTCAGAGGGAGCGCCAGCAGCAGGCCGGCAAATACGATGATCCAACTGGCCAGGGTGACCTGGCGGGGGGTGAAGGTCATACAGCCTCAACGGCAGACAACGGAAAAGAACCGCAGTCTGCCAGCCTTCGTCCTAGAGGCATAGGCGCAGGTCATTTCTTCTTCAGGCAGTCACTCATGTAGGCCTTGCGCTCATCGCCCTTCAAGGCCTGGGCGCTGGCGTCAGCGTTGCAGAGCTTCATCTTTTCCTGCTGGGTGGGCGGTACGCTTTTCTTCAGGCAGTTGCTCATGAAGGCTTTGCGCTCATCGCCCTTGAGCGCCTTGGCAGAAGCGTCGGCATTGCACGAGGTCATCTTTTCCTGTTGAGCGGTGGCGGCGAATCCCTGCGCACTGAACATAACGGCCAACGCCAGCAATGGCATGTGCAGCATCTTCATGGAGTGGTCTCCTTCTCTCCCGCGCCCGATGCACGGTGTCGCAGATGAGTGTAGACAACAAATTTTACACACCCGTGCGCGCTTGCCGCCGGTACTGCTCCGGCGTGCAATGGGCCTGGCGCTGGAACATGGCGATGAATGCTGAGGCGCTGCTGTAGCCGAGGTCGAAGGCGATGGCCTGTATCGGCAAACCGGCCTCCAGCGCCTCGATAGCCCGCAAAAACCTCAGGCGCAGGCGCCACTCGCCAAAGCTGATGCCCAGCTCGCGCAGAAATTGCCGCGCCAGGGTGCGTTCGCTGACATGCACCTGCGCCGCCCAGTCCGCCAGCGGGCGGTTGTCACCAGGTTCGGCGACGAGGGCATCGAGCACCTGGCGCAGGCCCTCGCTATGAGCGAAGGGCAGGTAGCAGGTCTGGGTGGGTGCCTGCAGCAACTGGTCGAGCAGCACCTGCACCAGGCGCTGGTCGCGTTCGTCCTGAGCCACCTTGACATCACGACGGGCGAAGTCGCCGAGGATGGCCTTGAGGATATCGCTGATCACCAGGCTGCACGGCTGCTGCGGTAGCCCGCCGCACAGGCTGCGGTCCAGATAGACCGAGCGGTACACGATGGCCTGCGGGTTGTAGCAACCATGCTCGGTATCCGGCGGCACCCACACAGCGTAATGCGGGGGTGACAGAAAACGCTGGCCGTCGACGTCCAGGTGCATCACGCCATGGGCGGTGTAGTTGAGCTGGCCCCAGGTGTGGCGGTGCGGCGCGCTGTGCGTATCGGCGCCGAATTCGTCGTGGCGCAGGTACACCGGCGCAGGAAGCAGGTCGAACTGGGGGATGTCGAGGTATTTACGGCGCATGCTGTCTGCTTCAAGGGGCAGGTTGTCTGGATAAGAGTATAGGCTTGCTGACAGACATCCGATAATACCGGGCCACCCTACAACCTCTGTGCAAGCGGGCACGCTGCCACAGGGGCTAGTGAGCATCCGAGAGCCGCTGCGTCATGAATTACCTGTACCCCCTTACCGCCATCCTCATCTGGGCCGGCAACACCGTGGTCACCAAGCTGTCCGCAGGTGCCATTCACCCTGCCGAGATCGGCTTCTACCGCTGGCTGCTCGCAGGGCTGCTGTTCACCCCATTCCTGCTACCGGCCGTGTGGCGCAACCGCGCGGCCATCCGTCCGCACCTGGCCAGAATCTTCGCCCTTGGCGTGCTCGGCATGGCCCTCTACCAAAGCCTGGCCTATTTCGCGGCCAGCATCACCAGCGCCACCAACATGGGCATCATTCTCTCGCTGATGCCCTTGATGTCGCTGGCCCTGTCCATCGCGTGGCTCGGCCAGCGGCTGAGCTACGGTGCGCTGACCGGCGCTGTGGTGTCGTTCATCGGCGTGCTGGAAGTGGTCTCCGCCGGCCAGCCCGGCAGCTTGCTGGAGCAAGGCCTGAACCGCGGCGACCTGCTGATGCTGGTGGCCACCCTGGCCTACGCGCTGTACAGCTTCCTGCTGAAGAAATGGCAGCTGCGCCTGCCGCCCTTGCAGTTGCTGTATCTGCAGGTGCTGGTAGCAATCATGGTCTTGCTGCCGTTGTTCCTGGTTTCTGAAAAGACCGGCCTGAACGTGCATAACGTGGGCTTGGTGCTGTACGCCTGTGTGTTGGCCTCCATGATCGCGCCGCTGGTGTGGATGCAGGCCGTGCAACGCCTGGGGCCAAGCCGCACCACGTTGTTCTTCAACCTGCTGCCACTGGTGACCGCGCTGATCGCAGCCGCAGTGCTCGACGAGCAACTGGCCAGCTACCACCTGATCGGCGGCCTGCTGACCCTGGCCGGGGTGATCCTCGCCGAACGCTGGAGCACCCCCGTGCGCCGCCGGGCTACAGCCCCGCAGCCTTGAGGCGAGCGGCGTGCTCGGTGAACAGGCGCACCGGCTCGGCGCCCTTGCCCACGGCGCCGAGCGACTGGTTGACGATGTCCAGGTGATCCAGCGGGTAGTCATCACCGATCACCTGCCCCAGGTGCGAACTGAAGCGCCCGACCATGCCGTCACACTGGCCCTTTTCCTTGACGAAGCTGCGGGCGAACAGGCGGCAGAAGCGGTTGCTGCCGTCAAAGCGGTTACGCCCTTGGTCGGTGAACCCTGGTTGCAATGTGCCTGACCACGAATAGTAACGGACACCGTTGACCTCTGCCGCCCCCTCGCCGCCCCAGGTGTCGGGCAGGCCCTGTGGATAAGCCTGGTTGAACAGCGCTACGCCGGCACTGGTCAGCGACTGGTGCGAGGCATGCACGTCGATTGGCAATGGGGCGCGCCGCCATCCGGTTTCCAGCCACCCCAGCAGCACCGCCAGGCCGTGCAGAACCGCCCTGAGGATGCGCCCTTGAGCAGAATCGCCCGGCGCTGTACGCGCCAGGTGGTCGGCCAGTTCCGAGCCATGGTTGGGCCCGGCCACCGAGGTCACCGATGCCACACGTTCTGGCCGCTTGGCAGCGGCATATCGCGCGCTCAGGGCGCCTTGGCTATGGCCGATGAGGTTGACCTTGTCAGCGCCGGTGCGCCGGCAGATGTCTTCGATGATCGCCAGCAACTGCTCACCGCGCACTTCGCTGGAGTGCAAGGGCGATACCTGCACGGGAAACACCTGCGCCCCGCCCTTGCGCAAGGCCGGCACGATGCCGAACCAATAGGGATACAGCAACGCCCTGACAAAGCCGAGCATGCCCGGCACCAGCACCAACGGGTATCGCGTAGCCAATTCCTGCTGCATGGGCCCAGCCCCTTTGCGTGGACGACCCGCCAACACTACAGCGGCCTGAATGAGCATCGCAATCGAACTCCTGACGCGCCGCGCGGTTCCAAACCAGAACAGACCCTGGAGCAAGGAGCGGGACCATGTACAAACAGACCCTGGCAATCCTTCTGGCAAGCGCGACCCTGGCCGCCTGTGGCAGCCGCCCGGAAAACCCTGTGGACTACGTCACCTTCCGCGACGAGCCACTGGTCAAGCAAGTTGAAAACGGCATGACCATGCAGAAAGTCATCGCCATCGGTGGCAGCCCATCGAATGCCATCGACCTGCCGCATGGAGGCACCTGCAACGACTACATCCTCAACCGCGATGGCCATCAGCAGCCTTACTACGTGCGTTTCGATGCCACCGGCCATGTCGATGCCAAGGGCTTCAAGACCTGCAAACAACGAGAAGAGGACAGCGAAGCCGTAAACGGCGCCTGAGCCTGCGTAATACCTTGACCACTCTTCCTGATTTGTCTGGAGATAACCATGAGCAACGTTGAACTGACCGATGTGCAAACCCTGCGCAAGCGTGCCCGTGAGCACGTCGAGCAAGGTGCGGTGACCGAGGGTTACCACGCCGACCGCCAGGAAATCCTGCGCCTGCTCAATGAGTCGCTGGCCACCGAGCTTGTCTGCGTATTGCGCTACAAGCGCCATTACTTCATGGCCAGCGGGATCAAGGCGAGCGTGGCTGCCGAGGAGTTTCTCGAGCATGCCAACCAAGAGGCCGAGCACGCCGACAAACTGGCCGAGCGCATTGTGCAGCTGGGTGGCGAGCCGGACTTCAACCCGGACAACCTGACCAAGAACTCCCATGCTCAATACGTAGCGGGCAACACGTTGAAGGAGATGGTGCTGGAGGACCTGGTGGCCGAACGCATCGCGATCGACAGCTACCGCGAGATCATTCAGTACATTGGTGACAAGGACCCGACCACGCGTCGGATCTTCGAGGACATCCTGGCTCAGGAAGAGGAACACGCCGACGACATGTCGGATATTCTCGAAGGCTTGTAATCACCAGGGGCCGCTTTGCGGCCCCTGTTCATTCACCTCTTGCTCTTCACCTCAGCCGGCGCCTTGCCGGCTTTCATCTGCTGCAACAACGGCGTGCACTGGTTGGGCTCATCGCCACTGCTCGGTGCTACCAGCGCCAACAACCCCGCCGCCGGCCCTGCCACCACACCCAACGCCACCATGCCTGCCCCGCGCAAGGCCAGCGGCACCGCCTGCACGCCTGCACCGGGCTTGGCAAACGGCCCGCGAACATACAGCGGCGAGCGCAGGGAGAACAGCCGCAAGCCTTTCGACTCCGGAGTAATCTTCAAGTCCAGCTGCTCGCTGGCGAAGTTGGCGGTGCCATTGACATAGATGATCGCGTTTTCGGTATCGAATATGAACAGGCGCGTACTCGCCAGCCCGTCCTTGATACCCACATCGGCCGCTGCGCAATTGATCTGAACATCCTCATCGCCAAATAGCTTGCCGATCACATAGTTGCCCACGTTCAACCCGGCGATCTCCATCAGGCTGCGGCTGATCGCGCCATCGTTGATCAGCAAGCGCAGGTCGCCATTGGCCGTACCCAATAGCGCCGCCACCGAGTTGCCGCGGCCAGTGATATCGGCATCGCCGTTGAGTTCCCCGAAGCTGGTCTGCATCGGCGCAAAGGTGGGGAACAGCTGCTTGAGCTTGAAGCCGCGTGCGGTCAGCCGGGCGCGGCCATGCAGCGGCACGCTGCGGCCATCCAGGCGAATACTGGATGCCAGGTTGCCACCGGCCACGCCAAAGCGCAGGGGGTCCAGGCGCAGCAGACCGTCATCGAGGATCACATGGGCGGAGAGATCGTTGAATGGCAACTGTTCACTGTGAACGATGCGCTTGCCGGCAAACTCGACGTCGGCGTCCATGGTGCGCCAGCGGTCGGTACGGAATTCCTCCACCGGCAGCACCTTGCCAGCAGGCTGCTTGCTGGCGCCCCCACGGGCCTTCTGCTCGGCGTTGGAATCGGCACCGATCAGTGGTGCCAGGTCTTTGAACAACAGCTGATTGGACACCAGCTTGCCGGAGAGTTTCGGCCGTGGCTGGCTCGCGGTGAACGCCAGGTCGCCGTGGATATCACTGTCACCTATCTTGCCGTTGAACCCTTGGTAGTTGAAGGTCGCGCCTGTGGCCGCATGCAGGTTGGCCGTGAGGTGGCCATCGGTCGAGTAGGCCGGGGTATCTGGCAGGGTCACCCCCGTCAGCGGATAAAGGTTGCCCAGGCTCGCACCGGACAGGCGCAAGCGAAGGTCCAGCGCACCCAGGTTGCGCGGGTCGGTCAGGGTGCCAGCGAGAACGACATGGGTATCGGCAACCCGCACGTCGGCCTGCAGCGGGAACGGCTGGCTGGCGTCCTGCAGCGCCAGCAGGCCACCGATCTTGCCCGTGCCGGAAACCGGCTGACCTTTGTAGCGGCCTTGGACCTTGAGCCCGAAGGCGTAATCCTGTGCACCGCCGGCCTTTTGCGCGCTGGCTTGGCCAACGATCTCGCTGAACGGGATCGGTTTGCCCAGCGGATCGATTTGCACCTTCATGCTGGTTTTCAGGGTCTGGTCGTCCAGGCTTACATTGCCTTGGTCAAAACCGATGGCGCCGATGTCCAACTGCCACTTGGAGGGCTGCGCATTCTCATCCTTGGGGCCTAAGTCGAAGGTCCAGTTGGCGCGGCCATCGGCCAGCCGAGCAAGGCTGGCGGTGGGTTTGACCAGGTCGATACGCGGGATGACGATCTGCTGGAATATCAGTGGCAGCGGCGCCAGCCGAAACTCCACACGCTCCAGGCCGACCATCTCTGGCTCCTTCAGCCAATCGGGATTGCCTAGGGTCAGGTCCTCGGCAGTGAAGTGCGGCCACGGTACCCAGGCACGCCACCCGCCTTCTTCCGGCTCAGTGCGCCAATGCACCGCCAGGTTGCCATTGATCGCGAACGGCCGGTGCAACGCTTCAGAGACTTTCTCATTGAGCAGCGGCTTGACGCGGTTCCAGTCGAAGGTGGCGATCACCACCACCAGTATCGCCAGCAGGGTCAGCAGGCTGGTAAGGGTCCAGACGAGGATTCTGGCGGGACGCGTCATTGCGTGATTCTCCTGACGGCTTGGCGCATAACGGGCGCAACGATGGCACTCACTGTCTCGGACTGATGAAAGCCCGCAGGGTTTTATCGGTGAAGCTCATGATAGCGAAGTTTTTCTTGGCTCAATGTTCAGGTTTTGCCCACAGAGCAGGTGCGCCGCGGCGTCAAAACAACGGTGGCAATGAGCCATACATCGACTTGAAGGCCGCGTGCCAGAGCCCTCTTGGACGGCTATCAATGGCATCGATTGTTACCATTATCCGTATGAACTTCTCTCTGGCGTTACCGGGCGTAGCATTGGCTCCGTACCCACTTTCCAGCCCCTCTGAGGAGCACTCAAATCATGAAACGCCAACTGCTGACCCTGACCTTGTCCATTCTTGCTGCCAACGCTTTTGCCGTTCCAGCAGCCGACCAGCACCTGACCGCCGAATCGCGCTCCAGCGCTGTGGAAATCGCCCAGCCCTTGAAAACCGTTGCCGAAGGTGGCTCGGATCGCCTGATCGAACGCAGTGGCCAAGTTGCCGAAGGTGGTTCCGACCGTTTGATCGAACGCAATGATCGTGTTGCCGAGGGTGGTTCTGACCGCCTGATCGAGCGCAATGATCGTGTTGCCGAAGGTGGTTCTGACCGTCTGATCGAACGCAATGATCGTGTTGCCGAAGGTGGTTCTGACCGTCTGATCGAACGCAATGATCGTGTTGCCGAAGGTGGTTCTGACCGTCTGATCGAACGCAGTGGCCATGTTGCCGAAGGTGGTTCTGACCGTCTGATCGAACGCAGTGGCCATGTTGCCGAAGGTGGCTCGGACCGTCTGGTCGAAATCAGCCGCGTGAGCTGACGCCATGGCCGAAAAGAACAACTGGCATTACAGCGCTTGCGCCCCTCCCAGCCCGGTCACTTGACCGGGCTTCGTTTTACGGGGGTATTGCATGCCCGCCTGTTGCACCAAAACCTATCATTTCTGCCAGTTTCAGCCCCCCCATCGCCATTGTTAAGTTGAGACGAATGAGACGATGGAGCGTTGGCATGACAAATCCTGCAACTGATCTGATAGCACTCAGGCCCGACTGGCTGGACGAAGAACTTCTGGCCCGGATCGCCCGGCCCATCAAGAACGATGAAGATGCCAAGCAAGCCTTGATCGATGTGTTGGCGCACCCCAGCATGCGGGGTGATACCTTGCTGTGCGACCTGCCAAGATTACTCCAGCTTCACGCAGTCTGTGCCATCCATGATGGCGCCCTGGCGTCGATGATCTCCATCCATTACAACCTGTGCATGGGGACCATCAAATCCCTGGGCGATGACAGTGACTACGTGCGTGAACATTACAGCCGCTTGAACGATGGCACCGCAATCGGTGTGTATCTGGCAACTGAACTGGGGTACGGAAGCAATCTTTTTTCATTGGAAACCGAAGCGCACTACCACCCTGAACGACAGCGTTTCATGCTTAACTCTCCCAGCGCCCAGTCCTACAAGTTCATGCCGAACAGTACGCACAGTTCGCTACCCAAAATAGCGGTCGTCATGGCACGGCTGATGGTCAAGGATCAGTTCATCGGCATCCTGCCATTCCTGGTTCCACTGCAGGCAGATGGCGCCGCCTGCCCCGGTATTCGAATCACGGCGCTGGGCCACAAGCCGGGGTTGCACCTGGACAATGCCATGACCTCGTTCGATAACGTCGAACTCCCGTACGAGGCACTGCTGCAGCGAGGGATTATCGAACTCGACCGCGACGGCAGCCTGCGGCTGACGAACACGCGCAGCCAGCGCTTCCTCAGCTCGGTCGAACGCGTTCAGTCCGGCAAGCTGTGTATGGCCAGTTGCTCCCTTGCAGTTGCGATGGCGGGCCTGCAAATCAATTACGCTTACGCTCAGAAACGCCAGAGCTTCAGCCCAGCGGGGCCGGTCAATTTGCTCAGCTATCCCACCTATCGCCACCCCATGGCCATCGACGTTGCGACCACCCTGGTCCACGCAGCCTGGCTGGAACAGATCGTCGCGGGGCTGGGCAGTGATGCAATCACGCCTTTGCCGCCCGAAGTGCTTAACGAGGTGGCGATTCTCAAGGCGGTTTCGACTTGGGGCAGCCAGGACATCCTGACGCGGTGCCGTGAACGGTGCGGAGCCCAAGGGATGTTCTCGGCGAACAAGATCATCGGCTACTTGCTGACCAACAACGGCGCGATCACAGCCGAAGGCGAAAACATGGTCATCATGCTCAAGGCCGCCTCCTTCTCACTGAAACAGGCAGCCCCTGCCAGCACGCAGGCCAGCACTGGCAAGCAACGCCAGCGCCTGCTCAAACACCTGGATGCGTGCATCGAAGCCCTGCGTTCGGGCATTGCCAGAATACCGAACCGGCACATGCAGACCGAAGAGTTGCTGTTGCTGGCCAGGCTGCTGGGGGTGCGCATGCCCTGCTTGAGATACCTGGCCAATGCCCGAAACGACGCGTTGGATGAAGTGATCCTCGATGTCTACCTACTGAACCAATTAGAGCACCACGCAGTGGCCCTGCTGCGTACCCAGGCGGCCTCGGCCAGGCAAGTGCGGAGCTGGGCCAAACGCAAGCAGGCCTTGTTGGTGAAGTATGCGCCCTCCATTCTCAAGCGCCTGGCAAACATGGACATGAAGATGCTGGAGGTCCCCATCAGCGGCGATAACTACATTGAGCATTACGCTGCGCGCCACCTCAACGAGCAAGCGGCTTGAAACTGCTTTTTTTTGACTTTTGGCCATGAGCCAATAAAGTGCAGGTTTCTCATGTGATCAATGACCTGACATGCTGCCGCGCGCCGAACAGAAGCTACAGACTCGCCAGGCCCTGCTCGACGCGGCCTGCCAGCTCATGGAAAGTGGCCGTGGCTTCGGCAGCATCAGCCTGCGCGAAGTGGCCAAGGCCGCCGGCATCGTGCCCACCGGGTTCTATCGGCACTTCCCAGACATGGACGCCCTGGGCCTGGCGCTGGTGGCCGAGGTCGATGACACCTTCCGCCAGACCATCCGCCTGGTGCGGCACAATGAATTCGAACTGGGCGGCATCACCGACGCTTCGGTACGCATCTTCCTCGACGTGGTAGCCGCCAACCGGGCACAGTTCCTGTTCCTGGCCCGCGAGCAGTACGGCGGCTCGCAGGCGGTGCGCCAGGCCATCGGCCGCTTGCGCCAAGGTATCAGCAACGACCTGTCCACCGACCTTGCGCGCATGAAACGCTGGCAGCACCTGAACGAGGCAGCGTTGGCGGTGATCGCCGACCTGGTGGTGAAGACCGTGTTTGCCACCCTGCCGGAACTGATCGACAACCCGGAGCAAGGTTATCCACAGGCCCTGAGCGCACGGGACAAGATAACCCAGCAGTTACGCTTCATCTTCGTCGGTGCACGGCATTGGCAGGGTCTGGGTAATCCGGGCTGAAGCGCACTTCTGCTACCATGGCGCACTGCCCGATTGTGACGAGCGCATTCATGTCCGACCCCCGCCCCACTCCAGCCGAACTGGCCGGCTTCAAACAGCACTTCGCCGAAGGCATCGTACCGCTGTGGCTCGGCCCGGGCTGGAATGCCGAAATGGCCCTGCCCTACGAGGCCCTGGATGCCATGCACCACCCGCTGCCGGTGCAGCGGTACCGGGCAATGGCCTGCGCGCGTCAGTTGTACCTGTTCAGCAGCCGCATCGAACAACCGGGCGCGGCCGAGCGGGCTGCAGCGCTGTTCCGCTCCCTGCAGCGGCATTTCCACGACGCTGAACATGGCGGCTGGTTCTACAGCATCGATGCCCAAGGCAAGCCGCTGGACCGGCGCAAGGACCTCTACACCCATGCATTCATCGTGTTTGCCTGCGCTCATTACTGGGGCAAAGTCCGCGAAGGCCTGGTGGAGTCGGCCCTCAATGCTGCCCTTGAGATCGTCAGCGAGCAGTTTGCCCGCAATGACGGCCTCTACGAAGCGAGCCTGGGTGAAGACTGGAGCGACCTTGGCAGCGGCCCCCTGCAAAACCCACAGATGCACTTGGCCGAAGCCTTCCTGCAAGTGCTCTGCGTGCGTGAAGACCCGGGTGTTCAACAAGCACTGCTGCAACTGTGCCAAGCCCTGCAGACGCACTTCATCGAGCCGCACTCTGGCCTGATGCTGGAAAAACCCCGCGGTGCTGTGGATAACTGGTTCGAGCCGGGGCATCAGTTCGAGTGGTTCTACCTGCTGCATACCTCGGCACTGCTGCGCGGCACGCCGCTGCATGCATCGATCGACCGCGCATTCGGTTACGCCGAGCAGTGCGGAGTGAAGGATGCCGCAGTGCTGGCGATGCTCGCGGTGGATGGCAAGGTGATCGATGCGACCCAGCGGATCTGGGCACAGGCTGAATATCTGCGCGCGCTGGCATTACGGCCAGGCAGTGAAGCGAAGCTGGCCGAGCAGTTGCAGGCAATGCAGCAACGCTTCCTGCACGATGGCGGCTGGTATGAATGCCGCGATGGTGATGGTGCGGTCAGCCGGCATGACATGCCTTCGACTACGCCCTACCACCTGGCGACTTGCCTGGAAGGCCTGCAGCGCCTTGACTGACGCCACGTCCGGCAAGCCGGTTGCCACACAGCGAGCGGCGACCGCAACGCCTGTGGCAACCGGCTTGCCGGCTGTTGGGCGGCAAAGCGCCCCTAGGGCGTCAGCCTTTCACCGAACGATCGATCGATAACCCCGCCCAGTCCTGGCTCACCGGCATCAGCTCCAGGCTGTTGATGTTGATGTGCGCCGGCTGGTTGAGGATCCAGAAGATGGTTTCGGCGATATCCTGTGGCTGAATAGGCTCGGCACCGGCGTAGGTGGCATCGTACTTGGCCTGGTCACCGCCGTGGCGCACCAGCGAGAACTCGCTCTCGCACAACCCCGGCTCGATATTGCTGACACGCACGCCCGTGCCGCGCAGGTCGCAGCGCAGGCTCAGCGAAAACTGGCCAACGAACGCCTTGGTGCCGCCATACACGTTGCTGCCCGGGTACGGATAGTTACCCGCCACCGATCCGACGTTGAGAATCGACGCCCCACGGCCGTAGGCGATCAGACGCGGCAGCAGCAGGCGGGTGGTGAACATCAAGCCTTTGATGTTGGTGTCGACCATGGTCTCCCAGTCATCCAGGCTGCAGTTCTGCGCGGCATCGACGCCAAGCGCCAGGCCTGCGTTGTTGATCAGGCCGCGTAACTTGTCGAAGCCGGCCGGCAAATTGGCGATGGCCTGCTCCATGGCCTTGCGGTCACGTACATCGAGCACCAGGCCATGCACTTCGGTTTTGGCTGACAGCTCGGCGCACAGGGCGTCCAGGCGCTCCTTGCGCCGGCCGGTAAGGATCAGCTTCCAGCCGGCATCGGCGAAACGGCGCGCGCAGGCTTCGCCAAAACCGGAAGTCGCGCCAGTGATGAATACGGTGGACGTCATGCTCTGTTCCTCGCTGTGGATTATTTTTCGGCAAGCTTTGCAGCATGCCCGCGACGGGCGTCGTCAGCAAGCCATAGAGGCCCTTGGTCATTTTTTGTTCATTATCCGAAAACCCGCATGGTAGAGGGGCCTGCGCCATCTATGCGCATGTTATCCACAAGGCTTTCCCCACGGATTGGGGGCAACTTGACCCTCAGGCGGAACCCTTTCAGCCAACTACGGTCCTCCTTGCGCAGCCCTATGATGGCGCGACGCTTTCAAACATGCCGCTTGCAGCAGTCTGTCCAAGGGTTTCGCACAGAGTTATCCACAGGTCGTGCGTATTATTGAGGGATTGAATGACACCTGTGACAACGCGCCTGAAAGCGCTCAATGCGGCAGCTGGTCAAAATTTAACCAGCACCGTGCAAGCCTTGATTTCAATGGGTTGCAGCGAGATGCCACCATGTTTTCCACAGGCGGCTCCACATTATCCGTGGACAACAATGAGCCTGTGGAAACAATAGCTTGCGCAGGGATTGTGGCGTGGCTCAAGAAGGATATGCGACAAGTTGTCCACATTCTCTATTTGACGAATATCGGGGCTGCAAAGCAGCCCCAAGTCCAGCTTAGTGCCCGCCCAGATAGGCGCTACGAACCTCTTCGTTGACTAGCAACTCCTGGCCGGTGCCGGTCATGCGAATCTCGCCGTTGACCATGACATAGGCCCGGTCCGACAACTTCAATGCATGGTTGGCATTCTGCTCCACCAGGAAGATGGTCATCCCGGTCTTGGCCAGTTCGCGCAGGGTCGAAAAGATCTGCTTGACCACGATCGGCGCCAGCCCCAGCGAAGGCTCGTCGAGCAACAGCAGTTTGGGCCGGCTCATCAGCGCACGGGCAATGGCCAGCATCTGCTGCTCACCACCGGACATGGTCATCGCACGCTGGTTACGCCGCTCCTTCAACCGTGGGAACAGCTCGAACATGCGCTGCATGTCCTCACTGGCATATTTGTCACCGATAGGGATGGTACCCATCATCAGGTTTTCCTCGACGCTCATGTCGGGGAACACCCGGCGTCCTTCTGGCGACTGGGCGATGCCATTGGATGCGATGTAGTGCGACGACTTGCGGGTAATGTCGGTGCCGCGGTAGACAATCTGCCCGGAGGCCGCCCGCGGCTGGCCGAAGATGGACATCAGCAGGGTCGACTTCCCGGCACCATTGGCGCCGATCAGGCTCACGGTCTCACCTTCGTCGATGTGCATCGAGACCTTTTTCAATGCCTGGATAGGCCCGTAGAACACGTCCAGATCCTTCAATTCCAGAATGGGTGCACTCATACCAGCTCCTCTTCGTCGGCACCCAGGTAGGCGGCGATCACCGTCGGGTTGTGGCGGATATCCTGCGGCGCGCCTTCGGCGATCACGTTGCCGTGGTCTAGCACGACGATATGGTCGGAAATGCTCATGACCATGCCCATGTCGTGTTCGATCAGCACCACGGTGATGTCGTGCTCGTCTCGCAGCACGCGGATCATGCGGCTGAGTGCTTCGGTTTCCTGCGGGTTGAGGCCGGCTGCCGGTTCGTCCAGGCAGATGATCTTCGGCCGCGTGCACATGGCCCGGGCGATTTCCAGGCGGCGCTGCTGGCCGTACGACAGCTCCCCCGCCAGGCGGTTGGCACAGTCGACCAGATCGACCACCTCCAGCCAGTAGAAGGCGTGGTCCAGGGCATCGCTCTCGGCCTTGCGGTAGGCCTTGGTGTTGAGCACGCCGGCCAGCAGGTTGCGGTTGACCCACATGTGCTGGGCTACCAGCAGGTTTTCCACCACCGACATTTCCTTGAACAGACGAATGTTCTGGAAGGTCCGCGCCAGCCCCGCGCGGTTGACCAGGTGGGTGCCGCCGAACATCTTGTAGTACAGGCGCGAAACGAAACGCGCCGGCGAAACGAAGTCCGCCGCCTGGAAGCGCTCACCGAGCAACTGGATGACGTTGGTATGGCTGCCGCGTACGTTCAGCTCGATACGCCCGCCGCTGGCCTTGTAGAACCCGGTCAGGCAGTTGAACACCGTGGTCTTGCCGGCGCCGTTGGGGCCGATCAGGGCGAAGATCTGGTTACGCTTGACCTTCAGGCTGACATCGCTGAGCGCCTTGATGCCACCGAACTGCATCATCAGGTTGTCGACCGAGAGAATGATTTCGTCGCTCATGGCGCCACTCCTTTACGTGGGACCACGCCGGCCCGGCTGATGCGGATCAGCCCTCGCGGTCGCCAGATCATCATCAGCACCATCAGCACACCGAACAGCAACACCCGGTATTCGGAGAAGCTTCGCAGCAGTTCCGGCGCTACGGTCAGCACGAACGCAGCGATCACCACGCCCACCGTCGAACCCATGCCGCCCAGTACGACAATGGCCAGAATCAGCGCCGATTCGAAGAACGTGAACGAGGACGGGTTGACGAAACCTTGGTAGGTGGCGAAGAACACCCCGGCAAGGCCTGCAGTTGAGGCGCCCAGGGTGAAGGCCGAGAGCTTGACCAGCACGTGGTTCAAGCCCATCGAGCGGCAAGCGATTTCGTCTTCACGCAGCGCTTCCCAAGCGCGGCCAACTGGCATGCGGGTCAGCCGATGCTTGATGTACAGCACCGCCAGTACGACCAGGAACAGCACGGCATAGATGAACACGAACTTCAGGTTAGCGTTGTAATCGAAGCCGAAATACTCGTGGATCGGCACCCCGCCATCCTTGGCTCGGCGGCCGAACTCCAGGCCAAAGAAGGTCGGCGCCGGGGCTGGCATGCCGTTCGGGCCACCGGTGAACGACAGCCAGTTGTTCAACACCAGGCGGATGATCTCGCCAAAGCCCAGGGTCACGATCGCCAGGTAGTCACCGTGCATGCGCAAAACAGGGAAGCCCAATATGCAGCCCGCCAACGCTGCGGCGATGGCCGCCAGTGGCAGCACACTCCAGAACCCCAGCCCCAGGTACTGGTAGCCCAGCGCCAAGCCATAGGCGCCGATGGCGTAGAACGCCACGTAGCCCAGGTCGAGCAGGCCCGCCAGGCCCACCACGATGTTCAGGCCAAGGCCCAGCAGCACGTAGATCAGGCCGAGGATGACCACGGTCAGCAGGTACTTGTTGGCGAAGATGGGGAAGACGATGGCGATCACGATCAGCGCCGGAATGATGTAACGCAGACGCGATTTGTAGTTCGGTGCATTGACGTGCACCCCCGAGCCGCCGCTGTCGAAGCCTTGCAGCATGCGTTTGCCTGCGGCGGTCTGCAGGTACAGGCTGAGCAGGAAGCGCCCGAGCATCACGCCACCGACCAGCCAGGCCACACGACGGGGTTCGGCATTGAAGCTGTAGCCGTCGAGCACCACGCCGACGACCGGACCAAAGACAATGAGCGCGAGCAGGCCGGCGACGATGGTCTCCAGCAGGCTGCGTTTGAGATCGAAACCTTGGGTTTCGGCAACGGAGGCAGTTTTGGCAGTGGACATGTTCACACCTTAGCCACGAGCGGGCGACCCAACAGGCCTTGTGGGCGGAAGATAAGGATCAGCACCAGCAGCGAGAAGCTGAACACGTCCTTGTAGTCGGAGTTGATCAGGCCAGAAAACAACGACTCGGAGATCCCCAGGATGATGCCGCCCAACATGGCACCGGGCAGCGAGCCGATGCCGCCGAGCACCGCCGCGGTGAATGCCTTGATGCCGATGATGAAGCCGGCGTAGAAGTCGAAGGTGCCGTAGTTCATGGTGATCAGCACACCGGCAAGCGCAGCCATCACCGCGCCGATGACGAACACGTAGGAGATCACCCGGTCGGTGTTGATACCCAGGATCGAGGCCATCTTGCGGTCTTGCTGGGTGGCGCGGCACATGCGGCCGAGCTTGGTGTACTTGATCACATAGGTGAGCAGCCCCATGCCGACGAATGCGGCAATCAGGATGAAGATCTTGGTGTAGGTCAACTGCACGAAGCCGGTACCCACTTCGACGCGCCAGGCGCCTTCGAGCAGGGTGGGCACGCCTTGCTGGCGAGCGCCCTGGCTGATCTGCGCATAGTTCTGCAGGATCAGCGAGATGCCGATGGCACTGATCAGCGGTGCCAGGCGGGTGGAGTTGCGCAGGGGTTTGTAGGCGATGCGTTCAATGGTGAAGCCATACACACCCGTGACGACAATGGTGAACAACAAGGTGCCCAACATCAGCAGGGGGAACGACTCGATACCGAAATAAGCCAGCAATGCCAGGCTGATTGCCGCGAGGTACGCGGAAATCATATACACCTCGCCGTGCGCGAAGTTGATCATGCCGATGATGCCATAGACCATTGTGTAGCCGATGGCGATCAGGCCATAGACCGACCCTAGGGTCAGGCCGTTGACCAGTTGCTGCAGGAAAATACCATCCATAACGCAATCTCACCTGAGCGAGACTGCACGAGCGCCGGCCACGGCAAGCCACGGATGAAGCGGCCCTCGCAGCGCAGAACCGTGCAGATCTCCGAATAAAGACAGGTACCGCAGGGGCATCGGCCCGGGCGCAGGCCCGGGCTGGTTGCCGTTGTTATTTTTGTTTATCCAGCTGGTGGTACTTGCCGTCCTTGTCCCACTGGTAGACCACGTAGTCAGAGACAGTCAGGTCGCCCTTGCTGTCCCACTTCTTCTCGCCCATGACGGTCTGCACCGGGTTGGCCTTGAGCCACTTGGCAGCGTCTTCGCCCTTGTTCGACTTGGCACCGTTGAAGGCAGCGGCCAAGGCTTGCAGCGAAGCGTAGGCGTAGAGGGTGTAGCCTTCAGGCTCGGTACCCGCTTTGCGGAACTCTTCCACCACCGCCTTGCTGTCTGGCAGCAGGCGCGGGTCGGCCCCGAAGGTCATGTACACGCCGTCGACGTACTGGGCGCCGCCGGCCGTCGCGACCAGTTCGTCGGTGACGATGCCGTCATCGGACATGAACTTGACGTCCTTCAGGCCTTGTTCGCGCAGCTGACGCACCAGCGGACCGGCTTCGGGGTGCAAGCCACCGAAGTAGACCACGTCGGCACCGGTGGAACGGATCTTGGTCACCACGGCGCTGAAGTCTTTTTCGCCACGGGTCAGGCCTTCATACAGTACCGGCTTGACCCCGCGCTTCTCGAGCTGCGCCTTGGTTGCATCGGCCAGGCCCTGGCCGTAGGTGTCCTTGTCGTGCAGTACCGCCACTTTCTTGCCCTTGAGCACATCGACGATGTAGTCACCGGCAACGATGCCCTGCTGGTCATCACGGCCGCACATACGGAACATGGCGCTCAGCCCGCGCTCGGTGACCTGCGGGTTGGTGGAGCCAGGGGTGATGGCGATCACGCCTGCTTCGTCATACACCTCGGAAGCGGGAATGGTGTTGGAGGAGCAGAAGTGGCCCACCACACCGATTACCTTGTCCTGATCGACCAGGCGGTTGGCAACCGATACAGCCTGTTTCGGCTCACAGGCATCATCGCCTTTGACCAGGATGATTTTCTCGCCGTTGACGCCACCGGCAGCGTTGATCTTGTCAGCTGCCGCCTGGGCACCTTTCATGTACTGCTCGCCAAACGCTGCGTTAGCCCCGGTCATCGGCCCCGCGACACCGATCTTGACGTCGGCCTGAACATACGAAGAAACACCCAGTGCCGTAGCCACGGCCAGTGCCAGGAAACCTTTCTTGTAAAACGTCTGCGACATGAGGTGGTGCTCCTTGAGTTTTTTTTGGTTGGCACTACAACTTCTCAGCCCTGAGCTCCGAGCAAGGGCCGTGCCATTGGTTTTGTCCTGTGGGAAAACACACTGAGCAGGCTGCGTCGAGGCGACCGACGGCCTTTTCTTTATTGACTGTGCAACCGTCTACCACGCGACAAGCGCCACCGTTCGCGCGAACAAGGAGCAACCAGCGAGTGCCATCATTGCAACCCTGACAAGTGTTTACGTGCAACCGCCCTGTAACAGCAGACGTCACCGAAGTGCACACCGCTGGTGCGCGACTGCTACAGGCAGCACCGTTTCAAGGCTGGCGGGTGCACGAAAAAACACCCGTGTTGAGGGTGCTGGCCCCTCGCGGGCAAGTCGGCTGAAGCAGATCTTTGGCAGCTGGCTCGCCCGCATTAAGGCCGCACTGCCACAACAACCCTGAAAAGGCTGGCACAATGGCCGCCAGTCCTGCTTCCGGAGCCACCCTTGATGAGCGAGAGCGCATTCGCCGAGCGCATCGTGCACAACCTGCTCGATACCGACTTCTATAAGCTCACCATGATGCAGGCCGTGCTGCACAACTACCCCGACGCCGACGTGGAATGGGAGTTTCGCTGCCGCAATGGCGAGGACTTGCGCCCTTACCTGGGCGAGATCCGCAACCAGCTCGAACGGCTGAGCGAACTTACCCTCGATGATGGCCAGCTCGCCTTCCTGGAACGCATCAGCTTCCTCAAGCCCGATTTCCTGCGCTTCCTGCGCCTGTTCCGTTTCAACCTGCGCTATGTACAGGTCGGCATAGAGAGCGACCAGCTGTACCTGCGCCTCAAAGGCCCCTGGCTGCATGTGATTCTCTTCGAAGTCCCGCTGCTGGCCATCATCAGCGAAGTGCGCAACCGCCACCTTCATCCGCGCATGCGTCTGGCCGAGGCCCGTGACCAGCTTTACCGCAAGTTCGACTGGCTGCAGGCGCACGCCAGCGACGACGAACTGGCCGAGCTGCAAGTGGCTGACTTCGGCACCCGCCGGCGCTTTTCCGGCCGCGTGCAGGAGGAAGTGGTGCGGGTACTGCGCGATGACTTCCCGGCCCGCTTCGTCGGTACCAGCAACGTCGACCTGGCATGGAAACTGGATATCAAGCCGTTGGGCACCATGGCTCACGAATGGATCATGGCCCACCAGCAGCTCGGCCCGCGGCTGATCGACAGCCAGATCGCCGCTCTGGACTGCTGGGTCCGAGAGTACCGCGGCCTGCTCGGCATCGCCCTGACCGACTGCATCACCATGGACGCCTTCCTCGGCGATTTCGACTTGTACTTCGCCAAACTCTTCGACGGCCTGCGCCATGACTCAGGTGAGCCGGTGGCCTGGGCGGAAAAGGCGATCGCCCATTACCAAAGGCTGGGTATCGACCCGATGACCAAAACCCTGGTGTTCTCCGACGGCCTCAACCTGACCCGCGCGCTGCAGATTTTCCGTGCCCTGCGCGGGCGCATCAACGTCAGTTTCGGCATCGGCACCAACCTGACCTGCGACATCCCCGGCGTGGCGCCGATGAATATCGTGCTTAAAATGACTGACTGCAATGGCTCGCCGGTGGCGAAGATCTCTGACGAGGCCGCCAAGACCCAGTGCCGCGACGAGAACTTCGTCGCCTACATGCGTCACGTGTTCAAAATCCCCAGCAAGGAGTAACCCATGCAAGCCGTTCAGCAAGAGATTGCCCAGGCGCTAAACGTGCAGCCGCCGTTTGCAGACGCCGCTGCGCTCGAGGCCGAAGTCGCCCGGCGCGTGGCGTTCATCAAGGATTGCCTGGCCAACGCCCGTCTCAAGACCCTGGTACTGGGCATCAGCGGGGGCGTCGATTCGCTGACTGCCGCCCTGCTCGCCCAACGCGCCATCAGCGAGTTGCGCGCTGAAACCAGCGACCCGGCCTACCGCTTCATTGCCGTGCGCCTGCCCTACCAGGTACAGCATGACGAGCACGACGCCCAGGCGTGCCTGGAAGTGATCAACGCCGACGAAGTGCACACCGTTGATATCGCACCTGCCGTGCGTGCACTGGCTGCAGAAGTGCAGGCACTCAAAGACGGCTCGCCATCACTGGTGGACTTCGTCGTGGGCAACGTCAAGGCGCGCACGCGCATGGTTGCGCAATACACCATCGCAGGCGCCCGTGCAGGCCTTGTGATCGGCACCGACCACGCCGCCGAAGCGGTCATGGGCTTCTTTACCAAATTTGGTGACGGTGCATGCGACCTGGCCCCGTTGAGCGGCCTGGTGAAGAATCAGGTGCGGGCCATCGCGCGCAGCTTCGGGGCGCCGGAGTCTTTGGTTGAGAAGGTGCCGACGGCGGACTTGGAAGACCTGGAGCCAGGCAAGCCTGACGAGGCCTCGCATGGCGTGACCTACCAGCAGATCGATGCCTTCTTGCATGGCCAGCCGGTTGAGCAGGAAGCGTTCGACATCATCGTCGCCACCTACCGCAAGACCCAGCACAAGCGCGAACTGCCGTTCGCCCCTTGAGGCCAATGGGGCCTGCTGCGCAGCCGCCTCCCCAGGGATATGCGATCTTCTATGGAGGCGGCCTTGTGCCGCGAATGGAGGGCAAAGCCCTCCTTTGCTTTCGAGCTGTTACTTGACGACGACCTTGCCCTTCATCATCGAGATGTGGCCTGGGAAGGTGCAGAAGAAGCTGTAATCGCCACCCGCTTCCAGCTTGGAAGTGTCGAACTTCACTTCGGTTTCTTTCTCTGGCGCGCCGATCATCGCGGTGTGGGCGATGATGTTGGCGTTGTCTTCCTTCAGGTAGCCTTTGTCGATGCCTTGGCTCATGCCTTCGGTGGCAATGGCCTGCATGTCGGCAGTCTTGCTGATCACCAGATTGTGGCCCATGACGTTTTTCGGCAGGTTGCCGGAATGGGTCAGTTTCACGGTGAACGCTTTGCAGCTCTTGTCGACGGTGAATTCCTTGGTGGTGTAGGACATCTGGTCAGTCGAGTCGACAGTTACCGAACACTCGGCGGCGAAGACGGAGGCGCTGGCGAGGGTCAGCAAGGATACCGCTACAGCTTTCGCAAACATCATGAATCTCCTTGGCAGGGTTTTATCAATTGCGAGACTGCCTGAAACCGTTCAGCCCCTTGCTGACGTGCATCAAGGGGCCGTCAAGTGGCCAGCCAGTAGAATTGTTCAATGGATTGTATACAACCAATCTAAGAGCACATCATGCCCTTTTAATAGACGATGGGACAACCTCTCATTTAGGAGCTACTGCAATGTCCCTCTCAAGTTTCATGAACAGCCTGCTCGCCGCCTACGCCCACGGCGCCAGTGGTGCGATCTGCGAGTTCTCCCGCCCGGAATGAATGCTGCCTTGGAACCGCCATGCATTGGCCGTACCCTGTGCACGCCTGTGACTGGAGAAGAGCAATGCCTGTACGTTCCGTTTGTGTGTTCTGTGGCGCCAGCATCGGTGCCAACCCCGCTTACCGTGAAGCGGCGATCGCCCTCGGCCAGGCGATCGCACGCCGGGGCCTGACGTTGGTCTATGGCGGTGGCGCTGTAGGCCTTATGGGCACGGTCGCCGACGCGGCCATGGCGGCGGGTGGCCAAGTGATCGGCATCATCCCCCAGAGCCTGATGAATGCCGAAATCGGCCACAAGGGCCTGACCCGCTTGGAGGTCGTTGACGGCATGCACGCGCGCAAGGCGCGCATGGCCGAACTGAGCGATGCATTCATCGCCCTGCCAGGGGGCCTGGGTACGCTGGAAGAGCTGTTTGAAGTCTGGACCTGGGGCCAGCTTGGGTATCACGCAAAGCCGCTAGGTTTGCTTGATGTAAATGGCTTCTATGAGAAGTTGGGCGGGTTCCTCGACCATATCGTCGAAGAAGGATTCGTGCGGCCGCAGCATCGCGCGATGTTGCTGCTGGAGCAGCAGGCGGAGCGCCTGCTGGACGGGATGAATTCGTTTGTCTCACCGGTGCAGCCCAAATGGGTTGGCAAAAAACCGGATTGATCCGAAAAGGGCTGCGCTGCAGCCCATCGCCGGCAAGCCGGCTCCCACTTACAGTGCAGATCTTGAATACTGCGCCAAACCAGTGGGAGCCGGCTTGCCGGCGATGGGCCGCAAAGCGGCCCCTTTGAGCCTTAGCGCGGGATGACAGGCTGGCGCGGCTTCTTGTTGCCTTTGCCACCACCTTTTGCCGCTTCCTTACGCTCCTTGGCCGCCTGCTGATTACGGGCGAACGCTTCAGCCTTGGCCTTCTCACGCTTGTCCCACGGCTTGCTGCCATCACTGCCACGCGGCGGCAAACCTGTGTGCTGGGTGAGGATCTTCTGATCCTTGCCCACCTTGTGGCTGCCGGCCGGGGTCGAGTTCTTGCGCCGTGCACTCTGGTAAGTATCGGTCTGCGGCTGGTGCAGCGGGATCAACTGATGCTTGCCAGGGCCGATGAGATCGGCACGGCCCATACGCTCCAGCGCCTCACGCAGCATCGGCCAACCCTTCGGGTCGTGGTAACGCAGAAACGCCTTGTGCAACCGGCGCTGCTCGTCACTCTTGACGATCTCCACCCCTTCACTCTTGTAAGTGACCTTGCGCAGCGGATTCTTGCCCGAGTGGTACATGGCCGTGGCCGAAGCCATCGGCGAGGGGTAGAACGCCTGCACCTGGTCGGCACGGAAGCCGTTGCCCTTGAGCCACAGGGCCAGGTTCATCATGTCTTCGTCGGTGGTGCCAGGGTGGGCGGCGATGAAGTACGGGATCAGGTACTGCTCCTTGCCCGCCTCTTTCGAGTACTTCTCGAACATACGCTTGAAGCGGTCATAGGAACCGATGCCCGGCTTCATCATCTTGTCCAGCGGGCCACGCTCGGTGTGCTCCGGGGCAATCTTCAGGTAACCGCCCACGTGGTGGGTGACCAGCTCCTTGACGTACTCCGGCGACTCCACTGCCAGGTCATAGCGCAGGCCCGAGGCGATCAGGATCTTCTTCACACCTGGCAGGGCGCGTGCCTTGCGATACAGCTCGATCAGCGAGCTGTGGTCGGTGTTGAGGTTCTCGCAGATGCCGGGGAACACGCACGACGGCTTGCGACAGTGCTTCTCGATGTCCGGGCTTTTGCAGGCGATGCGGTACATGTTGGCCGTCGGCCCGCCGAGGTCAGAGACCACGCCGGTGAAGCCCGGCACCTTGTCACGCATTTCCTCGATTTCGTGCAGGATCGACTCGTGGGAGCGGTTCTGGATGATCCGGCCTTCGTGCTCGGTGATCGAGCAGAACGTGCAGCCGCCGAAGCAGCCACGCATGATGTTCACCGAGAAACGGATCATCTCGTAGGCCGGGATGCGCTCCTTGCCATAGGCCGGATGCGGAATACGGGCATAGGGCATGCCGAACACGTAGTCCATTTCCTCGGTGGTCATGGGAATGGGCGGCGGGTTGAACCACACATCCACTTCGCCGTGCTTCTGCACCAGGGCGCGAGCGTTGCCCGGGTTGGTTTCCAGATGCAGCACACGGTTGGCGTGGGCATAGAGCACCGGGTCGTTACGTACCTTCTCGAACGATGGCAGGCGGATCACCGACTTTTCCCGGGTCATGCGCGGGCTGTCGAGGATCTGCACGACTTTGGCTTCGTTCGGGTCTTCCTGGTCGCCCTTGGCCTGCTCGATGGCACAGGCCTGGGTGTCCTGGGTATTGACGTACGGGTTGATGATCTTGTCGACGCGGCCAGGGCGGTCGATGCGGGTCGAGTCGATCTCGTACCAGCCCTCGGGCGTGTCACGACGCACGAATGCGGTGCCGCGCACATCGGTGATGCTTTCGATGCTCTGGCCACTGGACAGGCGCTGGGCGACCTCGACGATCGCCCGCTCGGCGTTGCCGTACAGCAGGATGTCGGCGCTGGCGTCGATCAGGATCGAATGGCGGACCTTGTCCTGCCAGTAGTCATAGTGCGCAATGCGCCGCAGCGATGCCTCGATGCCCCCAAGCACGATCGGTACGTGCTTGTAGGCTTCCTTGCAGCGCTGGCTGTACACCAGGCTGGCGCGGTCAGGGCGCCTGCCCGCCATGCCGCCGGGGGTATAGGCATCGTCAGAGCGGATTTTCTTGTCTGCGGTGTACCGGTTGATCATCGAATCCATGTTGCCCGCCGCGACGCCGAAGAACAGGTTCGGCTCACCAAGCTTCATGAAGTCGTCTTTGGACTGCCAGTTCGGCTGGGCAATGATGCCCACGCGAAAGCCTTGTGCTTCCAGCAGGCGGCCGATGATGGCCATCCCGAATGACGGATGATCGACGTAGGCATCACCGGTCACGATGATGATGTCGCAGGAATCCCAGCCGAGCAGATCCATCTCCTCCCTGCTCATCGGCAGGAAAGGTGCTGGCCCGAAGCATTCGGCCCAGTACTTGGGATAGTCGTAGAGTGGTTTGGCTGCTTGCATGTCAGTGACCGGTTCTATTGAGCAGGAAAATCGCGGGCGCGAAATATAGCACAAATTTTGACCAAATCCGACGATAGCCGTCGGATTCATACGCTAGTGAGCTGTGATACCCGCGTAGACTTCTATTCGTCGTCGTCGAAGTTGTACATGCCCGGTGCGAGGTTCTCGAAGCGGGTGTACTTGCCGATGAACGCCAGGCGAACGAAGCCGATGGGGCCGTTACGCTGCTTGCCGATAATGATTTCGGCGACGCCCTTGTGCTCGGTCTCCGGGTGGTACACCTCATCCCGGTACACGAACATGATCACGTCGGCGTCCTGCTCGATTGCACCGGATTCACGCAAGTCGGAGTTGACCGGGCGCTTGTTCGGGCGTTGTTCCAAAGAGCGGTTGAGCTGCGAAAGGGCGATGACCGGGCAGTTGAATTCCTTGGCCAGGGCCTTTAGCGAGCGGGAGATCTCGGAGATTTCGTTGGTACGGTTGTCACCGGCCGAACCCGGGATCTGCATCAGCTGCAAGTAGTCGACCATGATCATGGCGATCTCACCGTGCTCACGCGCCAGGCGGCGGGTACGGGCCCGCATCTCCGAAGGGCTGATACCGGCGGTATCGTCGATGAACAGCTTGCGGTCGTTGAGCAGGTTGACCGCCGACGTCAGGCGCGGCCAGTCGTCATCGTCCAACTGACCAGAGCGCACCTTGGTCTGGTCGATGCGGCCCAGGGACGAGAGCATACGCATGATCAGCGATTCACCTGGCATCTCGAGGGAGAACACCAACACCGCCTTGTCGGTACGCAACACGGCGTTTTCAACCAGGTTCATGGCGAAGGTGGTCTTACCCATCGAAGGACGGCCGGCCACGATGACCAGGTCGGCAGGCTGCAGGCCGCTGGTTTTCTCGTCCAGATCGGTGAAACCTGTGGAAACACCGGTGATATCGCTGTCGGAGTTGAACAGCGTGTCGATCCGGTCGATAGCCAGGGTCAACAGTTCGTTTACACCTACCGGGCCGCCGGTTTTGGGCCGCGCCTCGGCGATCTGGAAGATCTGCCGTTCGGCATCGTCGAGGATTTCTGCGGCATTGCGCCCTTGCGGGTTGAAGGCGTTGTCGGCGATGTCGGTGCTGATGCTGATCAGCTGGCGCAACGTTGCCCGCTCGCGAATGATCGCGGCGTAGGCCTTGATGTTGGCAACCGACGGGGTGTTCTTGGCAAGCTCTGCCAGGTACGCCAGGCCGCCAACCTGGGTCGACAAACCTTCCTTGTCCAGTTGCTCGTGCAGGGTGACGACGTCGAACGGCTGGTTGGCGTCGGCCAGCTTGTGCACAGCACGGAAGATCAGGCGGTGGTCATGCCGATAGAAATCGCCATCCGACACCTGATCCAGCACCCGCTCCCAGGCGTTGTTGTCCAGCATCAGGCCACCGAGCACGGCCTGTTCGGCCTCGATGGAATGCGGCGGCACCTTGAGGGCAGCGGTTTGCAGGTCTAGCTGTTCGGGATTGGTGATCTCGTTCATGGCCACGAAAAAATTCTGGAGGATGAAAAAGACAAAGGGCACGGCCTGTTCAGAAACAGGACGTGCCCGATGTTAACCGGGCAGCCCGCAAGGAGCTACCCAGTCAGCGCAGCTTAGGCTGCTACGACGACCACACGTACAGTGGCTTCAACGTCGCTGTGCAGGTGCACGGCTACGTCGTATTCGCCAACCTGACGGATGGTGCCGTTCGGCAGACGAACTTCAGCTTTGGCCACTTCAACGCCGGAGGCGGTCAGAGCGTCAGCGATGTCGTGGGTGCCGATCGAACCGAACAGCTTGCCTTCGTCGCCAGCGGTGGCAGTGATGGTCACTTCCAGCTCGGCCAGTTGGGCAGCGCGGCTTTCAGCCGACGATTTACGGTCAGCAGCTGCTTTTTCCAGCTCGGCGCGACGCTCTTCGAACGCAGCCAGGTTGGCGGCGTTGGCAACGGTGGCCTTGCCGAATGGCAGCAGGAAGTTACGGCCGTAACCAGCCTTAACCTTAACTTTGTCGCCCAGGTTGCCCAGGTTAGCGACTTTTTCCAGCAGGATCAGTTCCATTTGGTAAAACCTCTTAACTTTTAACCTTCACCGTTCGCGGAGTCATTTCCCTCAGGGGACTTGCGACCGCGAAAATCAATCAGGCTGTCGACAATGGCCAAAACCACGAGCAACGGATAAATCAGCTGCATTATCAGCGGCAGCGTTACATACATGCCGACCAGCCAGAAACCGGCCAGTCGACCCTGTGCCACCAGCCCATGCATCAAGGCGATGCCGGCCAGGACGAGCACCAGGCTGGACGCGGAAGCCAAGACGATGAACTGCGGGCCGATGAACGGACCCAACACCATCGCGGCAACCAGAGCCAGCATGACTGCCCGCGGCAACTTCAGGGCGCGAAACTCGCGACCGAAGCCTCCAGGGTTGTACAACGCTGCTTGCCAATAACGCGCCAGCATCAAAGCCAGCACACTGAACAACTGCAACATCACCGCTGTGGAAGCGACCAGCACAGGGCCGATCAGCTCACCGGGAATGACTGGCTTGCCTTCGACTTGCGGCAGCGCTTCGGAAAGCGCCTTGGCCAACACCTCGAAGGTTTCGCGCAGTACCGCGTCCAGGATGAGGCTGTAGACCAACCCCAACACAACACTGGACAACAACACCCGGCTCCAGGAATGCCCGGCACGCAACAAGGCGGCCAGCCCCAGTGTTCCCACCAGCACCAGCAAGGTGCTTGGATCACCGAAGGCCCATATGGCCACCGCCGGCAAAAGGCCGAAAGCGATGACCGTTGAAGCGTCCTTGAACCCGCGCCGCAGCAGCACAAGGCTCCCGGCAGCGGCACTCAACCAGAACAGCAGCGGTAATACCGCACTCACGACCACCACCAAGGTGGCCTGCACACGACCGCGCATGATGAAATCAGCCAACGCTCGCATGCTTATCCCTTACTACTTGTCGACGACCCGGTCTCAGCGGCCGTGGCTGTCGGTGTAGGGCAGCAGGGCCAGGAAGCGGGCGCGCTTGATAGCGGTAGCCAGCTGACGCTGATAACGAGCTTTGGTACCGGTGATACGGCTTGGAACGATTTTGCCGGTTTCGGATACGTAAGCTTTCAGGGTGTTGAGATCTTTGAAGTCGATCTCTTTCACGTCTTCAGCAGTGAAGCGGCAGAATTTACGACGACGGAAGAAACGTGCCATGTAATAGGCTCCTCAAAAGGTCCGTGGATTACTCGTCAGCGTTATCGCTGGAGTCGCTGTCATTGCTGTCGTCGCCTTCGGCGGAGTCAGCATGCTCAGGACGCTCACGACGCTCACGGCGCTCGCTGCGGTTCTCTTCGGCCTTCAGCATCTCGGACTGACCGGTTACGGCTTCGTCGCGACGGATGACCAGGTTACGGATCACGGCATCGTTGTAGCGGAAGTTGTCTTCCAGCTCGGCCAGGGCCTTGCCGGTGCACTCAACGTTCAGCATCACGTAGTGAGCCTTGTGAACATTGTTGATTGCGTAGGCCAGTTGACGACGGCCCCAATCTTCCAGGCGGTGGATCTTGCCACCATCTTCTTCGATCAGCTTGGTGTAACGCTCAACCATGCCGCCGACTTGCTCGCTCTGGTCCGGGTGAACCAGGAAGATGATTTCGTAATGACGCATGAATGCTCCTTACGGGTTAGTAGTCTGCCAGCGTATCTGGTCAGACAAGGAGTGAATGACACTGTATGTCTTGCCATGGAGGGGAGGCACATGCGCACCTGCCAGCTCGGCAAGGGGCGCAATTGTAGAGAAGGCGGTGCGCACAAGCAAGGTGATTGGCGATTATTTGAACAGCCGGAAACACTTTATACCTGCACGCCCTTCATCGCCGGCCAGCCGGCTTCCACAGGGATCGCGTCAGCTATTAGACGTTGAGCACGACGGTTGCTTCCACCGGACCACCACAGGCATTGAACCTATGGCAGTACCCGTGGAGTGCCGGCTTGGCGGTGATGGCGCCTTACAGGCGCAAGATCAGCGTTTGGCCTGGCGCTGGCGCACTGCCTCGAACAGGCAAACGCCCGTAGCCACCGAGACGTTCAGGCTGCTGACGCTGCCCGACATTGGCAACTTGACCAGAAAATCGCAGTGCTCACGGGTCAGCCGGCGCATGCCCTTGCCTTCGGCGCCCATGATCATCACCAGCGGGCCGGTCAGGTCCTGCTGATAGATCTCTTGCTCGGCCTCACCGGCCGTACCCACCACCCACAGGCCACGCTGCTGAAGTTTCTCCAGGGTGCGCGCCAGGTTGGTCACGGCCACCAGCGGAATCACTTCCGCTGCGCCGCAGGCCACCTTGCGCACCACCGGCGTCAGCGTCGCGGATTTGTCCTTGGGCACTACCACTGCCGTAGCCCCGGCAGCATCGGCGGTGCGCAGGCAGGCGCCAAGGTTGTGCGGATCGGTGACACCGTCCAGCACCAGGATCAGCGGTGGCGTTTCGGTGCGCTCGAGCAACTCCTCGAGCATCAACTCGCCCCACACCTGGCTTGGGCTGACCTCGGCAACCACGCCCTGGTGGACACCCTCGACCCAGGCATCCAGCTCACGGCGCTCGGCCTGGCCGACTTGCACACGGTTTTCTGCGGCCAATGCCAGCAACGCCTGGATGCGTGGCTCACTGCGCCCTTCCGACAGCCAGATCTGCTTGACCCGCTTCGGGTGGTGCTGCAGCAGCGCTTGCACGGCATGCACGCCGTAGATTTTTTCCAGCTGACTCATGACTTGTTCTTGCTCTTGCGCGGCGCACCGGACTTCGGTGGGCCTTTACGGTGCTTGGTGGGCTTGCCGGAGGGCTTGCCGCCTTTGTCCGACTTGCTGCCAGCGTGGCCGCCAGTGCGCGCGTCGGTCATCAGCGCCTTCTTCATTTCGCGGCTTTTGCGCACTTCGGCGTTACGCTGCACGGCGTCTTTCGGGAAATAAGCCTCGGCGGCCTCGCTCTTGCGGCTGCGCGGTTTCGGGGTAGCCCTGGCCTCCACCGCCGGCTGCTGCTCGGCTTTTTCTGCAGCGCCTGCAACCGGTGCAGCACCACGGTTCTTGCGGCCAATCGGCGCGGCGAGTTGCTGTTCGGACACTTCGAAGTCGATCTTGCGCTCATCAAGATCAACGCGCATGACCTTGACCTCGATGGTGTCGCCCAGACGGAAGCTGCGCCCGGTTCGTTCACCCGACAAGCGGTGATGCACGGGGTCGAAGTGGTAGTAGTCACCCGGCAGCGCACTGACGTGCACCAGGCCTTCGACATAGATATCGGTCAGTTCGACAAACAGCCCGAAACCGGTGACCGCGGTGATCACGCCAGGGAAGGTCTCGCCCACGCGGTCCTTCATGAATTCGCACTTGAGCCAGTTGACCACGTCACGGGTGGCTTCGTCGGCACGGCGCTCGGTCATGGAGCACTGCTCGCCGAGCTGGTCGAGCGTGTTCACGTCGTACGGATAGATACGCGCCTTGGGAATGCTCATGGCGCCGGCACGCTTGACGTGCGGAGTATCGACCTTGGAACGGATGACGCTGCGGATGGCGCGGTGCACCAGCAGGTCCGGGTAGCGACGGATCGGCGAGGTAAAGTGCGTGTACGCCTCGTAGTTCAAACCGAAGTGGCCGTTGTTGTCGGTGCTGTACACCGCCTGGCTCAGCGAACGCAGCATCACCGTCTGGATCAGGTGGAAATCCGGGCGCCCGGCGATGCTTGCAAGCAGTGCCTGGTAGTCCTTGGGCGAAGGGTCTTTGCCTTTGTGCAGGCTAAGGCCCAGCTCGCCCAGGAAGGCACGCAGCTTTTCAAGGCGCTCCGGTGGCGGGCCATCGTGCACGCGGTACAGCGCCGGCACGCCATGCTTGTTGAGGAATTCGGCCGTGGCGACGTTGGCCGCCAGCATGCATTCTTCGATCAGCTTGTGAGCATCGTTGCGCACGGTCGGGCGGATTTCCGCAATCTTGCGATCCTCACCGAAGATGATGCGGGTTTCCTGAGTTTCGAAATCAATGGCGCCGCGGGCGTGACGGGCATCCAGCAGCACCTTGTACAGGTTGTACAGGTTCTTCAGGTCTGGCAGGACTTCCTTGTATTCCTCGCGCAGCGCCTTGCCCTCACGGGTGCGGGCATGCTCGAGCATGCTGCTGACCTTGTTGTAGGTCAGGCGGGCATGGGAGTGGATCACCCCTTCGTAGAACTGGTAGTCGACCATCTGGCCGGCCTTGTTCATGGTCATTTCGCAGACCATGGCCAGACGATCGACGTGCGGGTTCAGCGAGCACAGGCCGTTGGACAGCTCTTCCGGAAGCATCGGTACAACGCGCTCGGGGAAGTACACCGAGTTGCCGCGCTGCTGCGCCTCGACATCCAGGGCAGAACCCAGACGCACGTAGCTGGACACGTCAGCGATGGCCACATAGAGGCGCCAGCCACCGGAGAACAGCCGCAGCTTGCCAAGCGGCTCACAATAAACTGCGTCGTCGAAGTCGCGGGCATCCTCGCCGTCGATGGTGACGAAGGGCAAGTGGCGCAGGTCGATGCGCTTTTCCTTGTCCTTCTCTTCGACTTCGGAGCGGAACTTGCGCGCCTCTTTGATCACATCCTGGGGCCAGACGTGCGGGATGTCATAGCTGCGCAGGGCGACATCGATTTCCATGCCCGGCGCCATGTAGTTGCCGATCACTTCGACCACATCGCCTTGGGGCTGGAACCGCGGAGTTGGCCAGTGGGTGATCTTGATTTCGACGAACTGGCCGATCTTGGCACCACCGTTACGGCCCGCGGTCACCAGCACTTCCTGCTGGATCTTGGGGTTGTCCGGCGTCACATAGCCGATACCGCCCTCTTCGAAATAGCGGCCGACCACGCTTTCGTGGCCGCGGGAAATGACCTCTACCAGCACACCTTCACGCCGGCCACGACGGTCGAGCCCCGAGACACGCGCCAAGGCACGGTCGCCATCGAATACCAGGCGCATTTGCGACGGGCTGAGGAACAGGTCGTCGCTGCCATCGTCAGGGATGAGGAAACCGAAACCGTCGCGGTGGCCGGAGATCCGGCCGCAGATCAGGTCCAGTTTGTCGACCGGGGCGTAGGTGCCGCGCCGGGTATAGATAAGTTGGCCGTCACGCTCCATGGCGCGCAGGCGGCGGCGCAGGGCTTCGATCTGGTCTTCTTCGTAAAGACCGAACTCGGCCGCCAGCTCCTCGCGCGCGGCCGGTTCGCCACGGTCGGCAAGGCGCTGCAGGATCAGCTCACGGCTGGGGATAGGGTTGTCGTATTTTTCCGCTTCGCGAGCGGCCTCGGGATCGAGGGATTGCCAATCGGCCATCAGAAGGGGTTCACCTTGGGGTATATAGATATGAATTCTGGCATAGGCCTATTGAAACCGGAAATGTCGGGCTTGGACAGCCCCAGCAGCATGTCCGCAGTGCGGCAATAGGCGTGTGGAATCAACAGGTTGAATTTTTGAAATTTTTTTTGATCAGGGGCTTTACAGCCCTTGGGAGCGTCCGTATAGTGCGCACCACAACGACGGACAACCCCGAAGTTGTAGTAGAGATGAACGGCGCTGTAAAGCATCTTTTTTATCTCGAATGTGTGCCCAGGTGGCGGAATTGGTAGACGCGCTGGTTTCAGGTATCAGTGACCGCAAGGTCGTGGAAGTTCGAGTCTTCTCCTGGGCACCAAGTATTTCAAGTAACAGATGACCAAGGATCTGTTACTACTGTGTGAAGCGAACGATAGTCGCCTTCATCAGATGATGTAAAGCTTTGCCCAGGTGGCGGAATTGGTAGACGCGCTGGTTTCAGGTATCAGTGACTTAACGGTCGTGGAAGTTCGAGTCTTCTCCTGGGCACCATACAAAAACCCACTAGCTTGCTAGTGGGTTTTTTCTTGCCTGCGATTTTGTTTCAGCCCTCCCCTGCATGGCGAACCATCCGACGATGGGCTGACCATGAATTTCTCGTCACACGGCCACTTGAGAAACGATTTCGTTTACCATTGTTTCCAAATATGTAGCCGTAAGCGAGGAAGTACCCGCATGACGATCCGTCCGCAACCGCTGATGCGCACCCTGGCCGCCGCTGTTCTTAGCCTGGTGGTGGGCGCCCCGGCCGCCATGGCAGACGAGCCGGTCACACTGACCATGTACAACGGTCAGCACAAGGAAATCGGCGAAGCTATCGCCAAGGCCTATGAGGCCAAGACCGGCATCCATATCAATATTCGCAAAGGCAGCAGCAACCAGCTGGCCAGCCAGATCATCGAGGAAGGCGACCGCTCGCCGGCCGACATCATCTACACCGAAGAATCGCCGCCGCTGAACAACCTGGGCGAGCTGGGTTTGCTGGCCAAGATCGATGACGCCACGCTGAACATGCTGCCCAAAGAATACGTTGCCGCCAACGGTTCCTGGATGGGCGTGACCGCGCGCACCCGCGTGGTGGTGTTCAACCCGAAGAAGATCGACGAGAAAGACCTGCCGACCACGGTAATGGATTTCGCCAACCCCGAGTGGGACGGCAAGGTCGGTTTCGTACCGACCAGCGGTGCCTTCCAGGAACAGGCTGTTGCCATCCTCAAGATGCACGGCCGTGAAGCCACCGAAGAATGGCTTACCGGCCTGAAAGCCTTCGGCAAGACCTACACCAACAATATGGTCGCCCTGAAAGCCGTGGAAAAAGGCGAAGTCGCCGCCGTGCTGGTGAACAACTACTACTGGTACGCCCTGGAGCGTGAGCGCGGCAAACTGGACTCCAAGCTGTACTACCTGGCCGACGGTGACGCCGGCAACCTGGTGACTATCTCCGGCGCCGCTGCGGTCAAGGCCAGCAAGCACCCGAAGGAAGCCCAGGCGCTGCTCAACTGGATGGCCAGCGAAGAAGGTCAGCGCGTGATCACCCAGACCACTGCTGAATACCCACTGCACAAAGGCATGGTGTCCGACCGTGGACTGAAGCCGTTCGAAGACCTGCGCCCGCCGAAAATCTCGCCAGCCGACCTGGGCAATGCCGAGGAAGCGCTGGAGCTTGAACGTGAGGTCGGCCTGCTCTGATGACCGCCGCCCTGTCCGAGCCGGTGCCGGTACGCTTCGTACCGCGCCGCAAGCGCCCCTCCATCTGGGTGGTGCTGCCTGTACTGTTTCTGGTTGCAATGAGCTTGCTGCCATTGCTGTACGTCGCGATGAAAGCCTGGGAAGCCGGCTGGCGCGAAGCCTTGCACCTGCTCTGGCGCCCATTCGTCTGGGGCCTGATGCGCAACACCCTGATGCTGATGGTCGGGGTGACGGTGGCGTGCATGATGGTTGGCCTGGCGCTGGCGTGGCTACTCGAACGCAGCAATCTGCCAGGCCGTCGCCTGTGGGGCGTAGTGCTGTGCCTGCCATTCGCCGTACCATCGTTCGTCAGCAGCTTTACCTGGGTGTCGCTGAGCTCGGACTTCGAGGGGCTGGGCGGGGCCATTCTGGTCATGGCCCTTTCCAAGTACCCACTTATATTCCTGCCGGTGGCTGCCACTCTGCGCAACCTCGACACTTCGCTTGAAGAGTCGGCGCGCACGCTGGGCTGCAGCCGCTGGGGCGTGTTCACCAAGGTCACCCTGCCGCTGCTGTGGCCGTCGATGCTCGGCGGCGCATTGCTGATTGCCCTGCACATGCTGGTGGAGTTCGGCGCCTTGTCGATCCTGGGCCTGCAGACCTTCACCACGGCGATCTATCAACAGTTCGAACTGGAGTTCAGCAACGCAAACGCCGCCATGCTCTCGGCAGTGCTGCTGGCGCTGTGCCTGGCGATGCTCTGGCTGGAGCTGAAAGTGCGTGGCAAGGCGCGCCACGTGCGCATCGGCCAAGGTGTGGCACGCCGTGCGCAGCCGATGCGCCTGGGCCGATGGATGCCCCTGGCGCAGCTGTTCTGCGTGGCGCTGGCGATACTGGGTAGCGGGATTCCGCTGGCCATGCTCGGCTACTGGCTGAGCGTGGGTTCGTCGGCGGCGTTCCCGGTCGCGGCGATCAGCAAGGCGCTGCTCACCTCGCTGTCAGTATCGCTGGGGGGCGCAGGTTTCTGTGTGCTGCTGGCGCTGCCGGTGAGTTTCCTGGTGGTGCGCTACAAAGGCCGCCTGGCGATCTGGGCCGAGCGTCTGCCCTACCTGCTGCACGCCCTGCCCGGCCTGGTGATTGCACTGACGCTGGTGGTGTTCGCCCTGCACTACGTGCCGGCGCTGTACCAGACCACTGCGCTTTTGCTGCTGGCTTATGCGTTGCTGTTCCTGCCACTGGCCCAAGCGCCGGTGCGCACTGCCCTGAACAAAGCCTCACCGACACTCGAAGAGGCGGCCCGCACCTTGGGTGCCAGTAGCTTCGCGGCGTTTTGCCGGGTGACCTTGCCGATCATCTTCCCAGCCTTGGCGGCCGCCTTCGCACTGGTATTCCTCGATGCCATGAAGGAACTGACGGCCACCCTGCTGCTCAGCCCCACTGGCATGACCACCCTGGCCACCGAGGTCTGGGCGCATACTGCCAACGTCGAGTTCGCGGCGGCGGCGCCTTATGCAGCGTTGTTGATCTTGGTTTCAGGATTGCCGGTATATCTGCTCACGACGCGGATGTATTTGAACAAGGCGTGAGAACCTGTCCAGGCTGGCGAGCAGCCTGGACCGTGACTAGGCGCTGGACAAAAGAAGCTGTCATCAAGACAAGCGGCAAACGCTCACCGCGGCCTGCGCAAGTCACCTTCTGAACTCGCAGCGAACATGCTGGAAACGAAAGTATCAAAGGCCTAATCAGTACTCACTCATACAGACAAAAATTAAAAATGAGATGAGCATAAAATTCCATAGCACAACCAATATACACCGCATCGCCACCGGAAACCTAACTACCTCCCTTGAGTCAACCAGCCCTCTATTAATGAATATCTTTGGCATAGTCAGCACTATCGAGACCGTGCAGATCCGCATGACACGCCCGATCAAGCCCGCCCGCGAATACAGGTTTTTATTCCCCATCACAAAACTAGAGTTGGAAAGCATAGACTCTATAAACTCTAGATAACGATACGATAAATACACCAACACCAAGAGGGATAATACCGCTAAAACAAAACAGCTCAATACAACCAGATCCACCACAGTGATTGCCATGGATTTACACTACGCCAAAATATGTCAGCAAAATATTCCCCGCCTTGTCCACCTTTGTCTCCACCAATCCTGGCACCTACAGTCCCACCCAATACAGCAAAGCTTATGCATTGCTCCCTCCAGTAGAAATACCCAAGACCGGCGTACACACCACTATAGCAATAGCACCTCCAAAGGCTTCCCCTACGGTGCTGCCGCCAATGCCATGCGCGACAGGTCGCGCAGGCTGCCGGCCAGTTCGCCCCGCCTTAGCGCGGCGGCTGCGTCGGGGTCGGCACCGGCATCACGCAGGGCCATGGCGCCGATTTCGACACAGGTCCGCTGCGCCACTTCGCCCGCCTCATGGACATTGCCCTGCACTACGTGTCAGCGTTCTAAAAAACTACCGCGCTGCTAATGCAGGCCTCCGCTGCTGTTCTTACCACTGGCCCAGGCGCCTGTGCGTACCGCACTAAACAAGGCCTCCCCGACCCTCGAAGAAGCAACCCGTACCTTGGGCGCCAGCGGTTTCGCGACGTTCTGCCGAGTGACCTTGCCTACCATCGGCCAGACGCTAACGACGGCGTTCGCCACGGTGTTTCTTGATGCCATGAAGTAGCTTACCGCCACCCTGCTACTTAGCCCGACTGGCATGACCACTCTGGCCACCGAGCTCTGGGCGCATACCGCCAACGTCGAATTTGCGGCGGCGGCACCCTATGCGGCATTGCTGATTGTGGTTTCGGGCTTGCCAGTTTATCTGCTGACCACGCGATGTATTTGAATAAGGCGTCAGAACGACTCCAGGCTGGCGAGCAGCCTTGGTTTTCGAACGACACACAGGAGCCTACCTCCAGTACTCTATCCAAATAAAAAACAGAACAATCAGTGCAATCAGCAATATTTGCATATTCCACAAGAGCACTAACAGCCTGTGCAAATCGATGGGAACCTTACTAACGTCATCGCTATCTAGTAAACTCTTTCGGACGCTAAAATATTTCATAGATAGCATTGCAGAAATCGAACCTAACCGCATGACTTTCCCGAGCAACCCAGCATGAGAATAAATTTCTCTATTCACAGCCACCATTCGACTATTTGATAAGATTGATTCGATACGATCCAAATATCGATACACTAAAAAAACCCACACACCAAACATCAAAAATGGAGAAATAATCACAGCCACACCGAGCACCGCCAGGTGCAAGTTACTCATCGCACCGCCTCATACAAAACCTCCCCTCCTCTTCTCCAGCGACACTTGCAATATTACGCATGCGGAATTTGCCATTCCATCGGTGGGAATACCTACAGCAACAAATGCTATTGCCTCCATACGCCCCGACATATCCACCAATCGCCCACTCCCAAGCCCGCAACTAGCGAACTCCTCTCGACGCACTCAGCCTTTCTACCAAGCGATTTGGGAAAACAGCCTGAGCACTTGAGGCTACATCATTGGCTCACGTTAAAACCCTTATTATCCAATTGAAAGCAAAGAACAAGATCGTCGACAATACGAGCCCCAGCCACGATGGTAGTAGGATTTTTTTAATAGGCTTTGGGAAGCTCTCTACATCCGAAACGTCTGCCACACCTTTTCGAATGAACAACCCCGGAATCATAAGCATGTTTGCCGCCAGGCAGGTCCGCATCACCTTCCCAACAAGTCCGGCCGATGAAAAATTATCCTTATTACTCTGAATATAACTGCATTTAGACAGGGCCGCTTCAATATCCTTTACATAACGACAAGCCAAATAAACCATCATGCACACGCTGCCCCCCATACAAGCTATTAGGATAGACGCGATTACTGTCATTGCTACGGAACTCACTCTCGTACACTCTCATAAATCACCTCCCCCAGACCGCCCATCCACTCACCACCGTAATCCCCTCCATACTTCCCACCCACGGCCGCGCCAATTACGACGCATGTTACCCCTCCAAATCCGGCTGAGGGAATTCCAACCGCCACACACACAGAGCTTAGCAACGCGCCTCCCACGATCCCTCCACCGGCAGTACCAGAAATCCTACCGACCAGGTCGCTGGTCTCGACAGATCTAGCTTAACGAGCCACCACCCAAGTGGGACTTCATGCAGTTCATCAACCTCCCCTAGCGTCTTTTTGACGGGCTCCAGATGTTTGCTCCGCAGGCTTGGGGAACTGCGCGGTCGCGGTGGGAGCCGGCTTGCCGGCGATGGGCTGCGCAGCAGCCCCCATAGCGGAGCTGTGATAGCCCGAGCGCGCTCGACGGAGCCAGCGAGCATCTGGGGGCCGCTTTGCGGCCCATCGCCGGCAAGCCGGCTCCCACTTGGATTACGGCAACTTTTAGAAGTTGAGCCAGACAGTTGCTCCCAGGGGGCGCACAGCCTTTCGAATTTTGAGCAAGACAGCTTCTCCTCAAGCCTTGATTCGCATGATCAGGCGCGGAATTGTCCCAGGCTCGCCCGTAGCTGCGCCGCCAAGTCATCCAGCACCTTGCTGCTCGCTGTGGTTTGCATCACCACTTCTGCCGAACGCTCTGCCTGAGCATGGATATTCTCAACTCGCCCACGCACCGCCTGCGCCCCATGCGCTTGCTGCTCAGCGGCCCGCGTGGCCAGCCCGATTGCGGCATGCACCTGCTCCACTGCCGCCTGCACCGACTGCTGCCGGCGCTCGTTCTCGCGTAGCACCGACAGGCCTTCACTGGCCTTCAGACCCGCCTGGCCGATGGTTGCCACCGCCTCCTTGGCGCCCTTCTGCAGCGCTGCGATATGGGCCTGAATATCACCGGTCGAGCTTTGCGTCTTGCTCGCCAGTGCCCGCACCTCGTCGGCCACCACGGCGAAGCCGCGCCCGGTTTCGCCGGCACGCGCGGCCTCGATGGCGGCGTTGAGCGCCAAAAGGTTGGTTTGCTCGGCGATGCCGTGAATCACGGTCAGCACCACCTCGATTTGCTCGCTCTGCCTGGCCAGCCGTTCGATCACCTGCGAGCCGGTTTCGACTTGGCCTGCCAGGTTCTCGATCATGCCGGCCAATTGGGTTGACGCGCGGCTGTTCTCATCGGTCGCTTGCCGGATGTCGACCACCTGCTGCAGCGCCGCCTGCATGGCGTGGCTTTCAGCCTGGGCCTCATCGGCCATGCTCGACAGGTCGCGCAGGCTGGCGGCCACTTCGTCGCGTTGCAGTGCTGCGGCAGCATCGGCGCCAGCATTGCGCTGGGTCATGCTGCCGATCTCGACCCCCGTACGCTGTGCCACCTCGCCGGCCTCGCGGACAATCGGCTGCAACTTGTCGACGAAGCGGTTGACCGCTGAGGCCATGTCACCAATCTCGTCGCGACTGTCGAGGTTGACGCGCTTGGTCAGGTCACCTTCACCTGCAGCCAAATCGTTGAGTGCGGTGATCAGCAGGCGCAGCTTGCTGAGCACTCGCCGGCCTAGCACCAGGGCCACTACCAGCAAAACACCCACCCCTACCACCACAAGACCCAGCCCGATGCGCCAACGCAGCTCTGCGGCAGCGTGGCGCACGGTTTGTGCGGTATTGGCCTGCATCGCCGTAGCACTGCCCTGTGCGGTTTCCAGGCGCTCGCGCAGGGCCTTGCCGCTGTCCGCTGCGGCGGCACCAAGGCTGTCGCCCACCAACTGCTCTGCACTGGTGATCAAGGCAGCGAAGCGCTGGTCCAGGGCTTTGAGCTCCTGATCGACACCGGCAGTGGATACCCCCATCAGCACCTTGCCGATTTCCGCGCCGTTGGGGCTGATCGAGGCTTCGACGAAGTACACCGAAGGGTCGCGGCGAGCGGCATCCAGTACCTTGTCCAAGGCCCGCTCACCCTGGCCCTTTTCCATCAAGGCCTGGTTGATCGGGTTCTGTCGATTCAGGTAGCGGGTCAGGTGCTGACCCTGGGCGTCGTCATAAATCACGAACAGGACGTTGGGGTTGCGCTGGGCCCGGCGTGCGAAGTCTGAAAGCACCGGCACATCGTTGTCCCAGATAGCCCGCGGGGCGACCGATGCCAGCAGTTGGGCCATGTCGTTGGCCGAGTCCTTAAGGTTTTTTTCCAGTGTTGCGCGCAGTTGCTGCTGCTCAGTTTGCAGCCGCTCGGACAGCCCGGCACTCAGGCGCTGTCGCGTACTGCTGGAAAGGCTGTCGAGGCCGGCGCGTACGTCCTGCCCAGCTTGCTCAAGCTCGCTGGCAAGCTTACGGCTATCGCTGCCCAGGCGCTCGCCCAAGTCGGCCTCAAGGGCAGTGACAGTGCTTCGGGTCAGCGCAACGGCGACCAGCACCTGCACCAAAAGGGCGATACCAAGGGCAACAAACACAGGCCGCAAGAGGCGGCTTCGTAACAGTGAGAGGATGGCAGACACGGTAAAACCCTCGTGCTTTCTGGCGCCACTATTTTGATGGCATCTACAGCAACTTCTTACAGCAAGGGTTGTGCCGGGCAGAGCAGGGAGAAACGCCAAGGTTGAGCAGCGGTGCTATTAGCGCCAAGCCGATGCAAAAACGCCGCGCTCCCTTTCAGGAGCGCGGCGTCAGATCAGCCTGTGGCAGATCAGGCGAACGGATGACGCAGCACGATGGTCTCGTTGCGGTCCGGGCCGGTGGAGATGATATCGATCGGCGCGCCAACCAGCTCCTCGATGCGCTTGATGTAAGCGCGAGCAGCTTCTGGCAGGGCTTCCAGGGACTTGGCGCCCACGGTCGACTCGCTCCAGCCTGGCATCGTTTCATACACCGGCTCCAGGCCGATGTAGCTGTCGGCGTCGGACGGGGCATCGTTAACGGCGCCGTTTGCGTCCTTGTAGCCAACACAGATGTTGATGGTTTCCATGCCGTCCAGTACGTCCAGCTTGGTCAGGCAGATGCCCGAGATGCTGTTGACGTCGATGGCGCGACGCAGGATGACGGCATCGAACCAGCCGCAACGACGGGCACGGCCAGTGGTCGAGCCAAACTCGTGACCACGCTTGGCCAGGCCGGCACCGGTTTCGTCGAACAGTTCGGTCGGGAACGGGCCGGAACCCACGCGCGTGGTGTAGGCCTTGGTGATACCCAGGATATAGTCCAGGTACATCGGGCCAACGCCGGAACCGGTGGAGATACCGCCAGCAGTGGTGTTGGAGCTGGTGACGTACGGGTAGGTACCGTGGTCGATGTCCAGCAGCGAACCCTGGGCGCCTTCGAACATGATGTCCTTGCCGGCACGACGCAGGTTGTGCAGCTCGGCGGTCACGTCGAGCATCATTGGCTTGAGCAGCTCGGCGTATTCCATGCACTCGTCCAGCGTCTGCTGGAAGTCGATGGCCGGCTCTTTGTAGTAATTGACCAGCTGGAAGTTGTGGTAGTCCAGCAGCTCACCGAGCTTTGCAGCAAAACGCTCACGGTGGAACAGGTCGCCGACGCGCAGGCCGCGACGGGCGACCTTGTCTTCATAGGCTGGGCCGATACCGCGGCCGGTGGTGCCGATCTTGGCTTCGCCACGGGCTTTCTCGCGGGCCTGGTCCAAGGCTACGTGGTACGACAGGATCAGCGGAGCAGCCGGGCTGATGCGCAGGCGCTCACGAACCGGTACGCCCTTCTCTTCCAGCTTGGTGATTTCACGCATCAGGGCATCGGGCGCGACGACCACGCCGTTGCCGATCAGGCACTGCACGCCTTCGCGCAGGATGCCGGACGGGATCAGGTGCAGAACGGTTTTTTCACCGTTGATCACCAGCGTGTGGCCAGCGTTGTGGCCACCCTGGTAGCGCACTACGGCGGCAGCATGTTCGGTCAGCAGATCGACGATCTTGCCTTTGCCCTCATCACCCCACTGGGTGCCCAGGACGACGACATTCTTACCCATTACATTGGTCCTCATTCACGCAAACTTGGTTGCCGGCCTACTGCCGACGCAGAAACTCAATGGGTCAGCGGCAGAACCTGCCAGCGCCCGTCTTGCTGAATCAATTGCCGATCACAATCCGCCTCGAGAGCAGCACTCAACGGCTGGCCAGGCAGAGCCTGAACCACACGCTGGCCCTCGTTGCGCAACTGGCAGACCTGCTGCCAGAGGGCCGCGTCACCACTGTCGGGCATCCAGATGCCGCCAGTTGGCAATACGACCTCCGCTCGCCCCAGTGTGACCAGGGTCTTCAAATCCGTGGAGAAACCAGTGGCCGGGCGGGCCCGGCCGAAATCTGCGCCGATGTCGTCGTAGCGCCCGCCCTGGGCGATCGATTGACCTTCGCCAGGCACGAACACGGCGAACACCACACCGGTGTGGTAGTTGTAGCCACGCAGCTCGCCAAGATCGAAATACAGCGGCAGGTCCGGGTAGCGCGCGGCCAGGCGATCAGCTATCGCCAGCAGGTCATCCAGCGCCGCCAGCACGCTGGCTGGGGCGCGGCCCAGGCGCACACGGGCTTCGGCCAGCACTTCGCGGCCACCGCACAGCTCGACCAGCGCGCGCAGCATGTTGCTCAGGTCTTTCGGCAAGTCGGCAGTCAGTGCCTGCACTTCATCGACCGACTTGCGCTGCAGGGCATCGAACAGCTGCTGTTCGACTGCGCCGGACAACCCGGCGGCGCGCGCCAGGCCACGGTAGATGCCGACATGGCCGAGGTCCATGTGCACATCCGCGACGTCGGTCAGTTGCAGCGTGGCGAGCATCAGGCTGATGACTTCGACATCACTGGTAGGGCTGGCGTCGCCGTACAGCTCGGCACCCAGCTGAATCGGGCTGCGCGAGGTGGACAGGGCACGCGGCTGGGCGTGCAGCACACTGCCGGCATAGCACAGGCGGCTCGGGCCTTCGCGGCGCAGGGTGTGGGCGTCGATGCGCGCCACCTGCGGGGTAAAGTCGGCACGGAAGCCCATCAGGCGACCGGACTGCGGGTCGACCACCTTGAAGGTGCGCTGATCCAGGTCCTGGCCGGCGCCGGTAAGCAGCGACTCCAGGTACTCGATATGCGGGGTGACGACCAGTTCGTAGCCCCAACTCTGGAACAGGTCCAACACCTGACGACGCGCGATCTCGATACGCGCAGCCTCAGGTGGCAGTACTTCCTCGATGCCATCTGGCAGTAGCCAGCGGTCTACCGTTGCCATTACGCCATTTCCCCTCTGGTCCGGGCGGCTTGCCTGCAGGCGAGCCGTCAGTAAAGCAGGCATTGGCGCACAGCAGCAGGCAGCACTGATCCCAGCGCCGCCACCGTACCCAATACCCTCGAATTGCCTTGCGAACTGACCAAACCGTCAACTGGCGCTTTGCCAATCAACCTTGCAGACGCAAAAAAGCCGGGAAATTTCCCGGCTGCCTCATCATACACCCCTTTTTAATCAGGATGCACCCCGCCTGGTATTTTAGCTGCCAGGCGGGGCACTTCCCGATCAGAGCATCAGGGCTTGCTCTTGTCCAGGAAGCGGAAGAACTCGTTCTTCGGATCCAGGACCAGCACATCGCTCTTGCTGGTGAAGCTGTCGCGGTATGCCTGAAGGCTACGGTAGAACGCATAGAAATCGGCGTCCTGGGTGTAGGCCTTGGCATAGATGGCGGCCGACTGAGCATCACCATCACCACGGGTTTCTTCCGCTTCACGATAGGCTTCGGCCAGCAGCACGCGGCGCTGACGGTCGGCATCGGCACGGATACCCTCTGCCAGCTCGTTACCCTTGGCACGATGCTCGCGGGCTTCCCGCTCACGCTCGGTGCTCATACGGTCGAACACGCTGCGGTTGACTTCCTTCGGCAGGTCGATGGCCTTGACGCGCACATCGACCACCTCGATACCCAGTTCCTTGTTGGCCATGCGGTTCAGCGATGCGGTGATATCAGCCATCAGCGCATCGCGCTCACCGGACACCACTTCGTGCAGGGTGCGTTTACCGAACTGGTCACGCAGGCCGCTTTCCAGACGACGCGACAGACGTTCATCGGCGATCTGCTTGAGACCGGAAGTCGCGGTATAGAAACGCTCGGCATCCTGAACACGCCACTTGGCGTAGGCGTCGACCATCACCGCTTTCTTCTCCAGGGTCAGGAACCGCTGGGTCGGGGCGTCGAGGGTCATCAGGCGGGCGTCGAACCTGCGCACCTGGTTCACATAAGGAATCTTCACATGCAGGCCAGGCTGGACATCCGCCTGGACCACACGGCCGAATTGCAGCAGTACCGCACGTTCGGTCTGGGCCACGATGTAGAAGCTGTTCCAGGCCACGACGGCCAGCACCACAGCTGCGATCAGGGCGATCAGCGATTTATTGCTCATCAGCGGCTCTCCCTAGTGCGCATCTGCTGCTGTTGCTGTTGCAGGTCCTGCGCCGCACGTGCGGCCGCATCATTGGCCGATGGCGACACACTGGTAGCCGGCGCGGACTTGTTGCGACCGCTTTCGACCATCTTGTCCAGCGGCAGGTAGAGCAGGTTGTTCTGCCCGTCCTTGGTTGCCACCATGACTTTGCTCGTGTTGCTGTAGACCTCTTGCATGGTCTCCAGATACAGACGCTGACGGGTTACGTCAGGTGCCTTGCGGTACTCGGCGAGCAGCTTGGTAAAGCGGTCAGCCTCACCCTTGGCACGGGCGATGACTTCGTCGCGGTAACCGTTGGCGTCCTCGATGATGCGTTGCGCCTGACCACGGGCTTCCGGCACCACGCCATTGGCGTAGGACTCGGCCTGGTTACGGGCACGCTGTTCGTCTTCACGGGCACGGATCACGTCGTCGAAGGCTTCCTGCACTTCACGCGGGGCTGCCGCGCTCTGGACGTTGACCTGGGTGACGGTGATACCGGTACGGTAGTTGTCGAGGAAGCGCTGCAGGCGTTCGCGGATATCCACGGCCATCTGCTCACGACCCTCGGTCAACACCTGGTCCATCGAGGTGGAACCCACCACGTGGCGCAGGGCGCTTTCGGTGGCATGCTGCAGGCTCACCTCGGGCTGGTCGACGTTGAGCACGAAGTCCTGCAGGTTGGTGATCTTGTACTGGACGGTCAGTGGCACCTCGACGATGTTCTCGTCTTCGGTGAGCATCTGGCCCTGCTTGGTGTAGGCACGCTCACGCGTGACGTTTTCCATGTACTTGCGATCGATCGGCGGGAAGTAGATGTTCAGGCCGGGACCGACCGTTTCATAGTACTTGCCGAAGCGCAGCACGACGGCCTGCTCCTGCTCGTCGACCACGTACACGGCGCTGTACAGCCAGATGGCAGCCAGCACCGCCAGGCCGATGCCCAGCAGGCCGTAGCCGCCACCCTTGCCGACATTGCGGTCACCGCCGCCACGTTTCTTGCCGCTGCCGAACATGCCGTTAAGGCTGTCCTGCAGTTTGCGGAAGGCCTCGTCCAGATCCGGCGGGCCTTTTTTATCGCCACCGCCGCCACCACCACCGCGGCGACCGCCCCAGGGATCCTGATTGTTCGAGTTGCCACCCGGCTCGTTCCAAGCCATAGCGCTCTCCATCTGATAAAGCAAAGACGCGCCCACGGCGCGCCGTCCAATGCTACAGAATGCCTGCCACTGCTGCCCGACGACCTCGGCGGGCATTTATTGCAAAGTGTGTTGCTCGACAAACACTTGCGGCTCCATGCCTTCGCGGCTGACCAGGCGATTCAACTCGACCCTGGGCAATCGCACACTCAGCAGGCTGCGCCCTTCTTCGTCATGCTCTTCACTCTGCACCGCACCCAAGGCAAAGAATTGCGCGCGCAAGCGGGCAAAACGCTGCTCCAGGCACAGGGTACCGACAAAAAGATCATCCCCCAGCAATTCGGCAATGGCCTGACCTACAAGGTCCAGGCCACGACCATCTCGCGCCGATACCCAGACCCGCTCCGGCTTGCCATCGGCATTGCGCTGGATCTGCGGCTCGACATCTTCAAGCAGGTCGAGTTTGTTATAGACCTCGAGTATCGGCAAGCCTTCGGCACCGATCTCGCCCAATACTGCCAGCACCTGCTCGATCTGCTCCATGCGCTCTGGCTCATGGGCATCGATCACATGCAGCAGCAGGTCGGAGTTGCTCGACTCTTCGAGCGTAGCCCGAAATGCCTCGACCAGCTTGTGCGGAAGGTGACGAATGAAGCCTACGGTGTCAGCCAGCACGATTGGCCCAAGGTCGTCGAGCTGGAGCCGGCGCAGGGTCGGGTCGAGGGTGGCGAACAATTGGTCGGCAGCGTACACATCGGATTCGGTCAGGGCGTTGAACAGCGTGGACTTGCCAGCGTTGGTGTAGCCCACCAGCGATACCGACGGAATATCCGCGCGTCGACGGCCCCGACGGGCCTGCTCACGCTGGCTGCGAACCTTCTCCAGGCGTGACTTGATCTGGCGCAGGCGCACCCGCAGCAGACGCCGGTCGGTTTCCAGCTGGGTTTCACCCGGGCCGCGCATACCGATACCACCCTTCTGACGCTCAAGGTGGGTCCAGCCGCGCACCAGCCGCGTGCTCATGTGCTCGAGCTGGGCCAGTTCGACCTGCAGCTTGCCTTCATGGGTACGCGCCCGTTGGGCGAAGATGTCGAGAATAAGCCCGGTACGGTCAAGCACGCGACACTCGAAGACGCGTTCGAGGTTACGTTCCTGGCTGGGCGTGAGGGTGTGATTGAAAATCACCAGATCTACCTGCTCGGCTTTGACCAGGTCGCGCAATTCCTCGACCTTGCCGCTGCCAATCAGGTATTTGGCGGTAGGCTGATGCCTTGCCACTGTGACCAGCGAGACGATGTCGGCTCCGGCCGACAATGCCAGTTCCTGAAACTCCTGCGGGTCTTCGCGCGCCTCAGGGTTCTGACCTTCCAAGTGAACGAGCAGCGCCCGCTCACCACCACCGTGGCGCTCAAAGAACAATGCAGGCTCCTATCAGGCGTTGCCTGGTTCGCTGTCGCCGTGTTCGGAATCGGACGGGCTTGGCAGGCGAACCGGACGGGCTGGAACCACGGTCGAAATCGCGTGCTTGTAGACCATCTGGCTGACAGTGTTTTTCAGCAACACCACGAACTGGTCGAACGATTCGATCGAGCCCTGCAGCTTGATCCCATTGACCAGATAGATCGAAACCGGGACCTTCTCTTTTCTCAAGGTGTTCAAGTAAGGGTCTTGTAGCGAATGCCCTTTTGACATATGCCGCACTCCTGTAAGGATAAATAGTAGAAAATCAGAAAAATCGATAAGTTAGGCCGCCCCTTCGCAAGAATAGACGGCAATCAGCAGGGACTCAGCTCAATATGGAGATGGCCCCAAGGTATTTCAAGGTGCGGGACAGATTGTCGCAGGCCAGGCTGTCGAGCCAGTGCACGTCGGACCAACCGCGCAACCAGGTGAACTGCCGCTTGGCCAGCTGGCGAGTAGCAATGATACCGCGTTCTCGCATCTCATTCTCAGTCAGCTTGCCGTCGAGGTAGTCCCAGACCTGCCGATACCCCACTGCCCGTATAGACGGCAGCCCGGCGTGCAAGTCACTTCTGGCTCGCAGCGATCGGACCTCGTCGACGAAGCCCTGTTCCAGCATCTGCGAAAATCGTAACGCAATTCGCTGATGCAAAATGTGACGATCTGTGGGAGCAATCGCCAAACTCGCGACAGTATAGGGCAAATGCCCACCAGCGCATGCGTCTGCGCCGCTACTTTCCGCGAATTGACGCTGGCGATGGGCTGTCATGCTCTCGCCACTCACCTGATAGACCTCCAGCGCACGGATCAGCCGCTGGGGGTCGTTGGGGTGGATGCGTGCGGCAGACTCCGGGTCCACTTCGGCGAGCTGGCGATGCAGCTCGGCCGAACCCAGCGCCTGCGCCTGGGCCTCGAGCGCGGCTCGCACCCCGGCATCGGCGGGCGGCATGTCCGCCAGGCCATCGATCAATGCCTTGTAATAGAGCATGGTGCCGCCTACCAGCAGCGGGACTTTGCCTCGCGCGGTGATCTCGGCCATGGCCTGAAGGGCATCGGTGCGAAACTGCGCAGCCGAGTAACTCTCGGCAGGGTCGCGAATATCGATAAGACGATGTGGATGAGCAGCCAAAACCTCTTTTGAGGGTTTGGCGCTGCCGATGTCCATGCCGCGATAGACCAGCGCCGAGTCGACGCTGATCAGCTCGCAGGGCAAGACCTTGGTCAGCTCGATGGCAAGGTCGGTCTTGCCGGCCGCCGTCGGGCCCATGAGGAATATTGCTGGGGGCTTGCCGCTCATGTCATCGACCGCGCAGGAAAAGTTTGTCCAGGTCGTCCAGGCCCATTTGGGTCCAGGTCGGTCGGCCATGGTTGCACTGGCCGCTACGCTCGGTGTTTTCCATGTCACGCAGTAGGGCGTTCATCTCAGCAATCGCCAAGCGCCGGTTGGCACGCACGGCACCGTGGCAGGCCATGGTACCGAGCAGTTCGTTCAGGTGCGCCTGAATGCGGTCGCTGGTGCCGTACTCCATAAGGTCGGCAAGCACATCCTGCACCAGGCGGTTGGCCTCGGCCTGCTTGAGCAGCGCAGGAATCTGGCGGATCGCCAGTGTCTCGGGGCCCAGGCGCTGCAACTCGAAGCCCAGACGCTGGAACCACTGGGCATGCTCCTCGGCGCAATCGGCCTCGCGCTGGCTAAGCGCCAGCGACTCGGGCACCAGCAGCGGCTGCCCACTCAATCCCTCGCTGGCCATCGCCACCTTGAGCCGCTCGTACATGATCCGCTCGTGGGCTGCGTGCATGTCCACCAGGACCAGGCCGGCAGCGTTCTCGGCGAGGATGTAGATGCCTTTGAGCTGAGCCAGGGCATAGCCTAATGGCGGGATGTCGCCCTGGCTCTGCGGCAACGACGCAGGCGCAGCGGCGTCATCGTTCAGTGGCTTGTAGAACTCGCGGTAGACCGCCTGGGCCTCGGCAGCGGGCAACGGCTGCGATGGGCGGGGGCTGTACTGATACTGGTAACCGGCGCCACTGCCGCCGTTGGAAATCGAATGCTGGGGCACCTGGGGCTGCTCGAGCACAGGCGAGGCCAGGCGCATCTCGCCTTGCGGGCCGAACTCGCCCGCCTGTAGCCCCGACGGGCGGACGACCTCGGCAGCGGCGGCCGGCGCCGAGGCCAGATGGTCTTCCGGGCGCACGTCGGCCAAGGCACGGTGCAGCGTGCCATAGAGAAAGTCGTGAACCGAACGCCCCTCACGGAAACGCACTTCGTGCTTGGTTGGGTGCACGTTGACGTCGACGCCGTTGGGCTCAAGCTCAAGGAACAGCACGAACGTCGGGTGACGGCCATTGAACAGGACGTCACGGTAAGCCTGACGCACCGCATGGGCTACCAGCTTGTCGCGCACCGCACGGCCGTTGACGAAAAAATACTGGAGGTCTGCCTGGCTGCGGGAGAACGTCGGCAGGCCGACCCAGCCCCACAGGCGCAGGCCGTTACGCTCGACATCGATCGGCAGCGCCTGCTCCATGAAGCCCCCGCCACAAATGGCGCCGACCCGCCGCGCACGGGCCGTTTCATCATGCGCTTCATGCAGGCTGAGGATGCTCTTGCCGTTGTGCCGCAGGTGGAAGGCCACATCGAAGCGGGCCAGGGCCAGGCGCCGGATGACTTCCTGCAGGTGGTCGAATTCGGTCTTCTCGGCCTTGAGAAACTTGCGACGGGCCGGGGTATTGAAGAACAGGTCTCGTACTTCCACCGAGGTGCCGACAGGATGCGCAGCAGGCTGCACTCGCGGGGTCATGTCGCGACCTTCGGTCTCGACCTGCCAGGCTTCGCTCGCATTGGCGGTGCGCGAGGTGAGCGTCAGGCGCGCCACCGAGCTGATCGAGGCCAGAGCCTCACCACGGAAGCCCAGGCTCAGCACCCCTTCAAGGTCTTCCAGCTCGCGGATCTTGCTGGTGGCATGCCGGGCCAGGGCCAATGGCAGGTCGTCGGCGGAAATACCGCTGCCGTCGTCACGTACCCGCAACAGTTTGACGCCGCCCTGCTCCACCTCGACATCGATGCGTCGGGCGCCGGAATCGAGACTGTTCTCCAACAACTCCTTGGCCACAGAAGCCGGGCGCTCGACCACCTCACCCGCGGCAATCTGGTTGGCCAGCCGCGGGCTTAGCAGCTGGATGCGTGAACCGCCGCTCATTGCTGCGAAGCCAGGGTCGTTGAGGGAATATTGAGGTGCTGGCCGACCTTCAGCTCATCACTCTTGAGGCTATTGGTATTGCGCAGGCTAGCCACGCTGACCTGGTAGCGCACGGCGAGCATCGCCAGGGTCTCACCTGGGCGCACCGTGTGTTCACGCGGCCCTTGGGCGATCTTGCCGCTGTCGCGCATCCAGGCGATGTAAGTGCCAGGCGGCGGGTTCTGCTGGAAGTACTGGCGCACACCGGTGTGGATCGACCGGGCCAATGCCTGCTGATGGCTGCGCGTGGCCAGCTTGGCAGCTTCATTGTTGTTGGAGATGAACCCGGTTTCGACCAGGATCGATGGAATGTCAGGCGACTTCAGCACCATGAAGCCCGCTTGCTCCACACGCTGTTTGTGCAGCGAGGTGATGCGGCCCATGTTGCCCAGCACTTTTTGCCCGACGTTGAGGCTGGAACTGAGCGTTGCAGTCATCGACAAGTCGAGCAGCACGCCTGCGAGCATGCGGTCTTTGTCGTCCAGGCTAACGTTACCCGCGCCACCGATCAGGTCGGAGCGGTTTTCCGCGTCGGCCAGCCAGCGGGCGGTCTCTGACGTAGCGCCACGGTCGGACAGGGCGAATACCGAGGCGCCGAAGGCAGCCCGCGAAGGTGCGGCGTCGGCGTGGATCGAAATGAACAGGTCGGCGCCTTTTTTGCGGGCAATCTCGGTGCGTTTGCGCAGCGGAATGAAGTAGTCACCAGTACGGGTCAGCTCGGCACGGTAGCCCTTCTCGGTATTGATCTGACGCTGCAGTTCCTTGGCGATCTGCAGCACGATGTCTTTCTCATGCTGGCCACGCGACCCCGAAGCCCCCGGGTCCTCACCGCCATGACCCGCGTCGATGGCGATTACGATGTCACGCTTGCCGCTGGGTACAGGTGGCAGTTTGATCGCGGGCTGGGCCGGGCTTACCGGTACCGCTGGCGTGGTCGCCGGGGTTTGCACAGGCGCAGGCGGTGCAGCAGGCGCCGAGGCGGCGATGGCATCGGCTTCCTGGTCGTACAGGTCGACGACCAGGCGGTTGCCGTACTGGGCGTTGGGTGCCAGGGTGAAGCTTTTGGGCGTGACCGACTTTTTCAGGTCGACCACCACGCGCAGATCGTTAGGCGTACGCTGGGCGGAGCGCACGTTGCTGATGGGTGTATTGGAGGTGGACACGTTCAACGGCGCCGCCAGTGTCGCGCCATTGATATCGATGACCAGGCGATCGGGTGCGCTGAGGGTGAAGACGCTATGCTGCACGGGGCCAGACAGGTCGAAGACCAGCCGCGTGTTGTCCGGTGCGCGCCACAGGCGCATGCTCTTGACTTGAGTGACGGCCATAGCGTCGACGGTCACCGCTGTCAGCAGCAGCCCAACTACAGCGACCAGTGCGCGTATGCGCATACCTACCCCACTTACTGTTTATAGTGTTTGGCCAGCGCAGTGCACCAGGCCTCGCCGCGAGCCCCCTGCGGCGAAAGGATCAGCGAGCGTCCGCCCGCTTGGGGGCTTATGGTAATGGTCAGGTCAGGCTTTGGCAAAACGCCCGCACCCTTTTCTGGCCATTCGAACAGGCACAGCGGATCTCCCTCGAAGTAGTCGCGAATGCCCATGAACTCCAGCTCTTCCGGATCGGCCAGGCGATACAGGTCGAAATGGAAGGCCCGTACGTCACCAATCTCGTAGGGCTCGACCACGGTGAAGGTCGGGCTTTTCACTGCACCAGTATGGCCCAAGCCACGAATAAGGCCACGGGACAGCGTCGTCTTGCCCGCACCCAGGTTCCCCTCGAGAAAGATGATGCCGCGACCACCGGTCACCTCGGCCAGTGATGCGCCGAATGTGACGGTGGCCTGTTCATCGGCCAGAAACAGGGTTATGCCAGACACGCAGAATGCTCCTCCAACAACTCACGAATGACCGGCGCCAGATCACTGGCCGCCAGGCCTCTACCTTTCACACCCAAACGCTCGCCGGCACAGGCGTGCAGCCACACCCCAAGACCTGCGGCGCACCAGGCATCCAGCCCTTGAGCCAACAACGCCGCCAGCACACCGGTGAGCACGTCACCCAAGCCGGCCCCCGCCATCGCCGGATGCCCGCGCTGGCACAGCGCCAACTGCCCCGATGGGTCCGCCACCAGGGTACCGGCGCCCTTGAGCACGCAAACACTGGCATAGCGGCGCGCCAGCTTGCGCGCCGCGCCCGCCCGGTCGGCCTGCACCGCCTCGGTTGAAATGCCCAGCAGACGCGCAGCCTCCCCCGGGTGCGGGGTGAGGATACTGCCACTGGGTAATGCCAGGGGCGTGCGCGCCAGCAAGTTGAGTGCATCGGCGTCCCACACTTGCGGCCGCTCGGCATTGGCGACAGCCGACAGCAGGCTGCGCCCCCAGGCGGCCTGGCCCAGCCCCGGGCCGACCACCAGCACCGAAGCGCGCTCCAGCACGCCCATCAGCTGGTTGGCCGAGCTCACGCCCAGGCACATCGCTTCGGGTACACGGGCAAGGGCTGGCGCAACGTGCTCGGGCCGCGTTGCCACACTTACCAGCCCAGCGCCGCAGCGCAGTGAGGCTTCGGCGCTCAGCAGCACTGCGCCACCGGTACCGAGGTCGCCGCCCACCACCAGCACATGGCCGAAGTCACCTTTATGGGCGTGCGGATGCCTGGTGGGCAGACGCGTGACGGTCACGCTGCTGAGCAGGAGCGGGGCATGGCTTGGGTGTTTGGTCTGCGGCATGGGGTCAAAGGCTCCAATGTCTGGCAGAATTATACGCACCTGAGCCCGTATTGCCTTGCCCATCCATGTCCGCTTGCACACTTGACCTCGCCGCCCTGGCCCAATCGATCAAAAATTGGGGCCGAGAACTCGGTTTTGCCCACGTCGGCATCGCCGGTGTGGACCTTGGCGAGCACGAACAGCACCTGCAGCGCTGGCTCGACGCAGGTTACCAGGGCGAGATGGAATACCTGGCCGCCCACGATGGCAAACGCGCCCACCCCGACCAGCTGATCCCTGGCACCGTGCGGGTGGTTTCGCTGCGCATGGACTACCTGCCCGGCGATACACAGATGGCGCAACGTTTGGCCCAGCCGGAAAAGGCCTACGTCTCGCGCTATGCCCTTGGCCGCGATTACCACAAGCTGGTGCGCAAACGCGTGCAGCACCTGGCCGATCGCATCCAGGAAGACATCGGCCCGTTCGGCTACCGGGCATTTGTCGACAGTGCCCCGGTGCTGGAGAAGGCCATTGCCGAACAGGCGGGGCTGGGCTGGATCGGCAAGAACACCCTGCTGCTCAACCGCAAGGCCGGTAGCTATTTCTTCTTGGCCGAACTTTTCGTCGACCTGCCGCTGCCGGTAGACGAGGCGCATGCCAGCGAGCATTGCGGGCGCTGCCAGGCGTGCCTGGACATCTGCCCGACCAAGGCCTTTGTCGGGCCCTATGTGCTGGATGCCAGGCGCTGCATTTCCTACCTGACCATCGAATTGAAAGGCGCCATTCCCGTGGAACTGCGCGCGATGATGGGCAATCGGGTGTTCGGTTGCGATGACTGCCAGATCGTCTGCCCGTGGAATCGTTTTGCACGACCCACCCAGGAAAACGACTTCCAGCCCAGGCATGGCCTGGAGAATGCCGAGCTGGCCGAGATGTTCATGTGGGATGAAAAGACATTTTTACGCAAGACCGAGGGCGGGCCGCTGCGGCGCGCCGGGTATGAGCGCTGGCTACGCAACCTGGCAGTGGGGCTGGGCAATGCGCCTTCGACGATTCCGGTACTGGAAGCCTTGAAGGCCCGCCGGGAAGACCCTTCGCAACTGGTGCGTGAACATGTGGAGTGGGCGCTGGCGCGGCATGGCATAACGTAGCCGGGGGCGCGAAGCAGCCTCAGGCGTTCACTGCTGGTCGTTGTAGTGAAACTTGGGCATTTCCCAATGGAAGCGGATCGCCAATAGCCGCACCAGGAACCCACCAAACAAGGTCAGCAGCATGGCCTGCTCTGCCGGCACCTTGAAATACACACAGCCCAGGTAGAACCACGCTGCGGCAAACGATACGCTGGCATACAGCTCGCGCCGGAACACCAGTGGGATGTCGTTGCAGAAAATATCCCTGAGGATCCCGCCGAACACCCCTGTAATGACGCCACTGATCGACGCCACCAACATGCCCTGCCCCATCTCGAGCGCAGTCATGCAGCCAATCAGGGTGAAAGCCACCAACCCCAAGGCATCCAGCACCAGGAACAGTGACCGCAGGCGGCGCATCATCGGTGCGATGAAAATCGTCAGCAGCGCGGCGAAGCTGGTCAGCACCAGGTATTCCGGATGCTTCACCCAAGTCAGTGGATAGTGCCCGAGCAGCACATCACGCACCGAGCCACCACCCAGTGCAGTCACGCAGGCGATCAGCACCACGCCAAACCAGTCCATACCGCGCCGCCCGGCGGACAGAGCGCCAGTCATGGCTTCGGCAGTGATGGCGATAAGGTAGAGCATCAACAACATGGCGCGGGTCCGTGCGGGAAAGGCGCGCAGTCTAACCAGTTGCCCAAGGCACCAAAAGAGGGCGCACGCACATTCTATGCGCCCACTTCCAACTCACACCTTGATGAAGTGCGTGCGGTAGTGGCGCAGTTCGGCGATCGACTCGCGGATATCGTCCAGCGCCAGGTGGGTGCTGCCCTTCTTGAAGCTGTCCCGCACGTCCGGTGCCCAGCGCGCAGCCAGCTCCTTGACTGTGGAGACATCGAGGTTGCGATAGTGGAAGTAGTTTTCCAGGCTGCGCATATGGCGATAGAGGAAGCGGCGGTCCTGGCAGATGCTGTTGCCACAGATCGGCGACTTGCCTTTGGGAACCCATTGCTCCAGGAAGGCGATGGTCTGCGCTTCGGCCTCGGCCATGCTGACCTTGCTTTCGCGTACACGCTGGGTCAACCCCGAGCCGCCGTGGGTGCGGGTATTCCACTCATCCATGCGCGCCAGCACTTCGTCACTGTGGTGGATGGCGATCACCGGCCCTTCGGCCAGCGTGTTCAGCTCGCTGTCAGTGACGATGGTGGCCATCTCGATGATGACGTCGGTGTCCGGGTCCAGGCCGGTCATTTCCAGATCGATCCAGATCAGGTTCTGTGGGTTCTGCATGAAGGGCTCCTCGTATAGGCCGTCATAGTAGCCTAGCGGCATGGGCCAGCGCATTCCCGGCGCAAAGGTAACCAGAATGGTCCGCCGCCCGTCGTGCTAAACTGCATGCCGCTTTCAATGCCCCACCACGGCTCTCTCACGCAACTCGCACGGAACACTAATGGCCAAACGCCAGCTCAATCGCCGCCAGAACTGGCGTATCGAAAAGATCCAGAACGAACGCGCCGCTCGCGCTGCCAAACGCGAGCAGCATGCGCTGCAGGAGCTGGAAGGGGGTGACCTGGGGCCGGAGCAACTGGGCCTGGTGATCGCTCACTTTGGCGTGCAGGTCGAGGTGGAGGCTCAGGACGGCGAGGCCGCAGGCCAGGTCGTGCGCTGCCACCTGCGCGCAAACCTGCCGGCGCTGGTCACCGGTGACCGCGTGGTCTGGCGTGCCGGCAACCAGGGCATTGGCGTAATCGTCGCGCAGATGCCGCGCAGCACCGAGCTGTGCCGGCCGAACAACCACGGTCAGCTCAAGCCGGTTGCCGCCAACGTCGACCTCATCGTCATCGTCTTTGCGCCAGCGCCCGAGCCGCATCCGAACCTGATCGACCGTTATCTGGTCGCCGCCGAGCACGCGGGCATCCGCCCACTGTTGCTGCTGAACAAAGCCGACCTGATCAATGACGAGAACGGCCCCGCACTCCATGCCTTGCTCGAGGTGTACCGCGACCTGGGCTACCCGTTGCTGGAGGTCTCTGCCCACCACGGCGACGGCATGCAGCGCCTGCAGCAGATGCTGGACGGCCATATCAGCGTGTTCGTCGGCCAGTCGGGTGTGGGCAAGTCTTCTCTGGTCAACAGCCTGCTGCCTGCTGCTGACACCCGGGTCGGCGACCTGTCCGAATGGTCGGGCCAAGGCACCCACACCACCACCACTGCGCGCCTTTACCACTTTCCCAATGGCGGCGACCTGATCGACTCGCCAGGCATCCGAGAGTTCGGCCTTGGCCATGTCAGCCGTGATGATGTGGAAGACGGCTTCATCGAGTTCCGCGACCTGTTCGGCACCTGCCGCTTTCGCGACTGCAAGCATGATCGCGAGCCAGGCTGTGCCCTGCTCAGGGCACTCGAAGATGGCCGTATCAAGCAGCAGCGCATGAACAGCTACCGCTCGATCATTGCCAGCCTGCCGGATGACAACTACTGATTCGTAGGAAATATTACCCGCCCTCGTAGGGCTCTTCCGGTTTCGCCGTCATCTATTGCCCCGCCTGCTGCTTTCCCTGATGGTCATGACTTCCTATCAGGGAGGGCAACCGCGATGCCGGTTTTAATCACTTACCGCCACGAAGAGCGGCTTGACGCCTTTATCCTCAATGAACGCCTGCTGCTCGAAAGCATTCCGACGCAGCTGGTCCTGTTCGACTGCCAAGGGCAGACCCGCGAAGATCTGTATGGCAACTTCTGCCGATCCATGGGCGATGCAACCCACTGGATTGGCCTTTTGTCCGAATGGGCCGCCGCCGACTGGTGGACACCCTGGCTGCTGGGGGCTGCAGTCATGAGCAGCCGCCGTGTCAGCCTTTATCAAAGCAACGGCGGCGCGCTACCGGAGTGTTTTGGCAGATGGCCGGTAATGCGCGAGCGCAAGCACATCGACCTGTTTGTGCGGGCCTATCACGATGAGTGCACGTTCACCCGTGCCATGACGTTACCCCCGGGACGCGGAAGCTGTGCCGACCGGGACAATGCAGATTTCTTTCATGCGGATCTGAAGGCCAAGATCCGGCGGGGGTTCTGATGCATTGGGGCCGCTGGGCGGCCCCTCCGTCACGGGTCCTTGGGCTCGTCCATCTTCAAGGTCCCTTCCTCGAAGATGTTCAGCTTCTGGCGCAGTTCACGCGGTTGCATGGGTGCATCCTGCGCAGCAGGTGCCGCCGGCGCATCTGGCGCAGCGCCGGCAGGCGGCGCTGGCTGGCTAGGCTGTGCAGGCGCCGTACCCTGCTCGCCCTCAATGTTGCGCTGGGCCTTCTTGGTCAGGACGATGATGTCGATACGGCGGTTTACCGGGTTGAAAGGGTCTTTGCGATCGAACAGCGAAGACGACGCATAACCCACTACCCGCGCGACCTGGTCATCCGGATAGCCACCGGCAACCAGCGCCCGCCGTGCGGCATTGGCGCGATTGGCCGACAGCTCCCAGTTGCCGAACTCTCCGCTGCCAGAATAAGGCTTGGCATCGGTGTGGCCACTGACGCTGATCTTGTTCGGCACGGCCTTGATGGTGTCGGCCATGGCCAGCAGAATGTCCTCGAAATACGGCTGCAGTCGGGCACTGCCGATATCGAACATCGGCCGGTTCTCGGCATCCATGATCTGGATGCGCAAGCCGTCCTGAGTGATCTCGAAGAGAATCTGGTCCTTGAATTTCTGCAGCTGCGGATTTTCCTCGACCTTGTTCTGCAGCTCCTGCAACAGCAGTTCGAGGCGTTCTCGCTCAACTTGATCAGCCATGGTCTCGACCTGATCCTGGTCCAACTGGATGCTGGTATCGGGCGTAGGCTCGGATTTTTCTTCCGGGTTGATGGTCTTTTCCGGCGCAAGCTGGGGCGAACCGCCAAGATCGATCACATAGGGCGTTCCGCTCTCGGAGAAACCGATCGGGTCCTTGAAGTAACCGGCAATGGCGATCTTCTGCTCGGGCGTGGCGGTGGACAGCAGCCACAGCACCAGGAAGAACGCCATCATCGCCGTGGCGAAGTCAGCGAAAGCGATCTTCCAGGCGCCGCCATGGTGGCCACCACCGTAGCGCTTGACGCGCTTGATGATTATCGGCTGATTGTTTTCCATGACTCAGCGACCGCGAACGGCTTGTTCCAGCTCGGCAAAGCTCGGGCGATGCTTCGGATACAGCACCTTGCGCCCGAATTCAACGGCCAGCGAAGGTGGCATGCCAGAAGCAGACGCGACCAGCGAAGCCTTGATCGACTCATAGAGGTTGAGCTCTTCCTTGGCATCGTGCTCCAGGCACTTGGCCAGCGGCCCAAAGAAACCATAGGCTGCAAGGATACCGAAGAAGGTACCGACCAGCGCCGCGCCGACGTGCAGGCCGATCGAGGCCTGGTCGCCCTCGCCCAGAGACGCCATGGTCACCACGATGCCCAGTACCGCTGCGACGATACCGAAACCGGGCATGCCGTCGGCAATGCCGTTGACCGCATGCGACGGGTGCTCGAGCTCTTCCTTCATGCTCAGCAGCTCCATGTCGAACAAGCCTTCGAGTTCGTGGGGTGCCATGTTGCCGGTGGACATGATGCGCAGGTAGTCGCAGATGAAGGCGGTCATGCGTTCATCACCCAGCACCGCTGGGTATTTGGCAAAGATCGGGCTGGCTGCGGCGTCTTCGATGTCGCTCTCGATCGCCATCATGCCTTCGCGACGGCTCTTGTTGAGGATTTCGTACACCAGGCCCAGCACTTCCAGGTAGAAGGTGTGGGTGAAGCGCGTGCCGAACATCTTCAGCGACTTCTTGACTACATGCATGGTCATGTAACCAGGGTTGGCCTGCATGAAGGCGCCAAAGGCTGCACCGCCGATGATCAGCACTTCGAACGGCTGGATCAGTGCCGCGATCTTGCCGTGGGAGAGTACATATCCGCCGAGCACGCTCGCGAATACGACGATGATGCCGATAATTTTAGCCATAGGTTCAAAGCACTTGCTGTCGTGGTCAGGATGAGGGACGGGAGCTTTAAAACTCTTCTTCTACTTATCGGCAGAACTGCGCCAGACTATAGCCACTCAAAGCGAAAAGCCAGTTCGGACTGATGTCAAAATGCCAATGGAATCCAAGGTGCCCACTCAGAATCCGCGTACGCTAGAGGCCTGGGTAAAGCTGCTGGACGGTATTCGTGTACCGGTGCCGAAGCAGAGTTATGACCGGGTCATGAGCGCTATCAACGATAGCCGCCGTTCGCTTCGCGATATCGCCGAACTGATGCAGGACAGCCCGGCCCTGGTGCTATCGGTGATGCGCGAGGCCAATCATCCCGCCAATGCCAGCCAGGCAGAGCCCGCCGAAAGCCTGGAAATCGCCCTGAACAGGCTGGGCCTGGCACGCAGCAGGGAATTGCTTACCCGCCTGCCGGCGCTGCCGGACGAGGACATCCCGCCGGTGCTGCGCCAGTTCCTGCTGATCAGCCAACATGCTTCGCAGCAGGCCAGCGGCCTGTTCGCCAGCCGCCTTGCACGGCTGTGGCAGGAAATTCACTGGGGTAGCCTGCTGTTCCTCTCGCCGCTATGGCCGTTGGCCTTGGCCTACCCCAAGCTGCTGGACGCGTGGGAACTGCGGGTTATCCACAAGGGCGAAGAGGCGCAAGAGGTCGAGCTCGAACTGTTTGGCGTGCGCATCCTGGCGCTATGCCAAGCCATGGCCGAACACTGGCGCCTGTCGCAATGGGTCACCCAGGGTTACCGCATGCTTCTTGAAGAGCGTGAGCAACTGGGGCAGATACTGAGCATCGCCCGCGACCAAGACCTGCTTAGCCAGCAGCACCGCCTGGATGAGGCGCCGGCACTGAGCCGCTGGTTCAACCAGCCGGCCAATACCGTGCTGCTGGCCAACAACCTGGCGCTGGCGGCACAGGTAGGCTGGGACAACCCGCACCTGCTGCGCTGGCAATTGCTTACCGCGCTGTACCTGCAGACCACACTGGAGGACGTGCAACAGCAAGTTCACCAACAGGCCGCCGCCAGTGCCCGCCGGCACGCCAGGCATGCCCTGTTCCACCCTGCCGAGGCCTTGATCTGGCCCTGGCACCAGCGTCGCCCGCACCCAGACATGCTGACACCGCCACCGCCTTCCAGCGAGGCGCTCGGCCATTGGCGCACGCTGTGCCAAGCGCTGTTGGCACAGCCCAGCCCCTTCACCAATGCCGTGCACCTGGCTACCCACGCCCGCGAAGCACTGTTGGCCTGCGGCATGCAGCGCATCATGCTGCTGACCCTGGACAAGGCCAGTGACTACCTGCGCGTACAGCAAACGGCCGGTTTGCCCAAGGAGGCGGCAACCATCGCCCTGCCCGTCACGCAGAGCAAGCTGTTGCAGAAACTGGTCGGCCAGGCCGCCCAGCTGCGCCTGTCGCCAGACAACCATGCGCAGTTCGCGGCCCTGCTGCCCGCCCCATTGCGGGCATTCTTCCGTGGCGAACACTTGTTGCTGCGTTCGCTGGCCGTGAACAACCAGGTGCTGATGCTGGCAGTGGCCGACCAAGGCGGTAAACCGATGGCAGATGTCAGCGTTCAAGCATTCGGTAAAACCGCGCAATGTATCGAGCGCGCCCTTGCGGCGTTTGCCAACCGCAATGCCTGACCCTTGCGCTACAATCGCCCCTCTTTCCACACTGGAGACCGTGGATGACTGATTTTGCCGGACTACCGCTGGTGATCGAGCCTGCGGACCTGCTTGCGCGCCTGGCGTCCCCCCAGCTGATCCTGGTCGACCTGAGTAGCGCCAACCGCTACGTCAGCGGTCATATCCCCGGCGCCCGCTTCGTCGAAGGCAAGCGCACCCAGCTGGGGCTGCCGCCCGCGCCGGGGCTTTTGCCGGCCATTGGCGAGCTGGAAAAACTGTTCAGCGAACTCGGCCACCGGGACGATGCGGTGTACGTGGTGTACGACGATGAGGGCGGCGGCTGGGCCGGGCGCTTCATCTGGCTGCTCGACGTCATCGGCCACAAGGCCTGCCATTACCTCAATGGCGGCATCCAGGCCTGGCCGGCGGACAAGCTCTCGACCGAGGTGCCGCCGCCCGCCTCCGTACCGGTACGCCTGCAGCTGCATGGCGAACCGACTGCTACCCGCGAATACCTGCAAAGCCGCCTGGGCGCCGATGACCTGGTGATCTGGGATGCCCGCGGCCCGCAAGAATTCTCCGGTGAAAAGGTCCTGGCAGCCAAAGGCGGCCATATACCCGGCGCGATCAACTTCGAATGGACGGCAGGCATGGACCTCAACGACCACCTGCGCATCCGCAAGGACATTGCCCAAGTCCTCCAGCAACTGGGCATCACCCCTGACAAGGAGGTGATCACCCATTGCCAGTCCCACCGCCGCTCCGGCTTTACCTACCTGGTGGCCAAAGCCCTCGGCTACCCACGCGTCAAGGCCTATGCCGGCTCGTGGAGCGAATGGGGCAACCATCCGGACACGCCTGTAGAAGTTTAAGGAACCTGCATGAAATCCCGTCTGTTCATCATCAGCCAGTACCTGCTGCCGCACCATCTGCTGTCGCGGCTGGCCGGCTGCGTCGCCGAGTGCCGCGCACGCTGGTTCAAGAATGCCTTCACCGCCTGGTTCGCCAAGCGCTACCAGGTGAACATGAGCGAGGCACTGGTCGAAGACCTCACCGCCTACGAGCACTTCAATGCCTTCTTCACCCGGGCCCTCAAGCCGGGTGCACGTCCGCTGGACGAAACGCCGGGGGCCATTCTCTGCCCGGCCGATGGTGCTGTTAGCCAGCTGGGCCCGATCGAACACGGTCGCATCTTCCAGGCAAAGGGCCACAGCTTCAGCGCCCTGGAGCTGCTCGGCGGCGACCCGGCCCTGGCCGCCCCGTTCATGGGTGGCGAATTCGCAACCATCTACCTGTCGCCGAAGGACTACCACCGCGTGCACATGCCGCTGGCCGGTACCCTGCGCGAAATGGTCTATGTGCCAGGTCGCCTGTTCTCGGTGAACCAGACCACTGCAGAAAACGTCCCTGAGTTGTTTGCCCGCAATGAGCGTGTGGTGTGCCTGTTCGACACCGAGCGCGGGCCGATGGCCGTGGTGCTGGTGGGAGCGATGATCGTTGCCTCGATCGAAACCGTGTGGGCCGGCCTGGTCACCCCGCCTAAGCGCGAACTTAAAACCTTCCGTTATGACGAAGGCAGCCGTGCGCCGATCCATCTGGAGAAGGGTGCGGAACTGGGCCGCTTCAAGCTGGGCTCCACGGCTATCGTGCTGTTCGGGCCGGAGCAGGTGAAGTGGGCTGAAACCCTGGGTGCCGGTTCGGCAACGCGCATGGGTGAGCTGTTGGCGGTTCCCGCGCAGGCTTGATTCTGCCCAAAACCAAAAGGCCCTGCATGGCTGTAGCCATGCAGGGCCTTTTTGTCAGCGAGGTTTGTGTCAGCCCCGCGCGTCGCGGTCGCGCAGCCCCAGCAGGTAGAGCACGCCGTCCAACCCAAGGGTCGAGATGGCCTGTTTGGCCGATTGACGTACCAGCGGCTTGGCGCGGAAGGCGACGCCCAGACCGGCCAGCGACAGCATCGGCAGGTCGTTGGCACCGTCGCCTACGGCAATGGTCTGCTCCAGTTGCAGGCCCTCTTCGCTCGCCAACTGCTGCAGCAGCTCTGCCTTGCGCTGGGCATCGACGATGGGCTCGACCGCCACGCCGGTCACCTTGCCATCAACCACTTCCAGTTCGTTGGCGAACACATAATCGATGCCCAGGCGCGCCTGCACCTGCTTGGCAAAGTAGGTGAATCCACCCGAGAGGATCGCAGTCTTGTAGCCCATGCGCTTGAGCTCGGCGAACAGGTTCTCGGCACCTTCGGTGAGGCGCAGTGAAGCACCGATCTGGTCCAGCACACCAACGTCCAGGCCCTTGAGCAGCGCCATGCGCTCCTTGAAGCTGGCACGAAAGTCCAGTTCGCCGCGCATTGCCCGCTCGGTGATCGCCGCCACCTGCTCGCCGACGCCGGCAGCCTTGGCCAGTTCATCGATGACTTCGGCTTCGATCAGGGTCGAATCCATGTCGAACACCGCCAGGCGGCGGTTGCGACGGAACAGGTCGTCCTTCTGGAAGGCGATATCGATGTTCAACGCTTCGGACAAGGCAAAGAAGTCGGCACGCAGGGCCTGGGCATCGCTTGGCTCTCCGCGCACGGAAATTTCCAGGGCAGCTTTGCCATGCTCACTCTGCACGCCCAGCGCAACACGCGCAGACAACCGCTCGATACGCTCGATGGTCAGGCCGTACTGGCTGATGACTGCACTGACACGCTGCAGTTGCTGCGGGGTGATCTTGCGGCTGAGAACGGTAGCGATATAGCGGGCTTCGCCCTGGCCATCGGCCCAGTGCTGGTAATCAGACTCGGAAATCGGCGTGTAGCGGGCCTGCAGGTTCAGCTCATGGGCCTTGGACTGCACGCTCTGCAACAGGCTGGTGGCCACTTCGTTGTCCGGAATATCGACCAGAATGCCGAACGACAGGGTGCCATGCATGACAGCCAGGCCGATGTCGAGAATGTTCACACCGCCCTGGAGGAGGACGCCGGTGATGGCGGCAGTGAGACCCGGGCGGTCCTCACCGGTGATGTTGATCAGAACGATTTCGCGCACAACCTGGCTCCGACTTCGATGAAAAATGCGCATTCTACCGATTTTCCGTGACCATCGGGCGCCAACGATACTTTGCCGACAAAACTCGGGTCGCTATACTGCGCAGCACTTTCATGCCATTAAGAGCCGCGCTCTGTGAACCGGCCCACGCCCGTCAAACCAGACAACTTCTTCCTCATGATCTTCCGTGCCCTGCGCCAACGTCGCGTTCCCCTGGCACTGCGCATCGCCAGCACCAACATTTTCTTGGTGGCGCTGGCGCTGGTGATCTATGCCTGCGTGATGGGTCTGCAGTTCAAGCAGGCCATGCACGAGCAGGCGGACGCCCTTGGCCAGAGCCTGACCACCCAGACAGCCACATCGGCGACCGAGCTGCTGGTGTCCAACGACATCCTCAGCCTCAACGTGCTGTTGGGCAACCTGGTGAAGAACCCGCTGGTGGCCCACGCGGCGATATACAGCGTGGACAACCGCATCCTGGCAGAAGCCGGGCAGCGCCCACGCAACAGCCTGCTGGGTGAGGCCGAAGGCCTGTACCAGACCAAGATCACCTTCCAGGACGTGACGGCCGGGCAACTGCGCATCAGCCTGGACATGAGCCAGTTCCAGCAGCCGATGCTGATCAGCCTGCAGAGCATGGGCATCCTGGCCGCGATCCTGCTGGCCCTGGCACTGAGCCTGAGCCTGCGCCAAGGCCGCCACATCACCCTGCCGCTGCTGCAACTGCGCGTATGGCTGCGTGACCCGCACCCCTACACCCCGGCGATCGATCGTCAGGATGAGATCGGCGATATCGCCCGTCAGCTGCATGCGCGCCTGGCCCCGCCGCCGCCTCCAGAGCCTGAACCGGAGGAATATGAAGATGAAGACGACTTCGACGATCTGCACGATGCCCCTGCGCCGGTCAAAGCTGCGCCACGGGCCAAGGCTGCTGCTCAGGTAGACGACGAAGACGACGATGAAGCCTTTGCCGGCCTGCTGGACCACGAAGAAAGCGCGCCGAAGGCCGCAGCAGTCGAGTCCGACGAGCCGCAGAGCACTGCGGTGCTGGCCGTTCAGCTAGGATCGCAGGAGCAACTGCGCCGGCTGCCGCGCACCCGCCTGACCGAGTTGCTGGAGCGCTACCGCGACTGCCTGGAGCAGGCCGCATCGCTGTACGATGGCGAAACCCACACGCTCAACGACGGCAGCACGCTGGTGCTGTTCCACAGCCGCGACTGCGGCGAGGATTACCTGACCAATGCAATCTGCTGCGGCGAGCTGCTGCGCGCACTCGGCCACGCCCTGCAGATCGAGGTCGCCGACAGCGGCATCACCCTGCAACTGCAACTGGGCCTGGCCTTGGGCGATGACTTGCAGGGGCTGGAGCAGGTCGACCTGCTGATGACCGAAAAAGCCCAGGACGCCCTGGCGCTCTCCCAGCACAGCCGCAACCTACTGCTGGTGGAGCGGCAGATCAGTGACGACTCGCTGATTCGCCAGCGTGCGCGCATCCGGCCAATTGCCAGCCCTGAAGGGGCCTGCTGTGTCGAACGCTTGATGGAGCCCTACCCCTCAATGCTGGAGCGGCAGTTGGCGCGGATGCACGAACGCAGGGCGTGATACCGAGTGCCCTGATCTCACACCCATGAAAAAGCCCGCACATGTGCGGGCTTTTGTGTATCCGGGGTAAGCATCAGAACCGATAGACTTCCATATCGGTCCGAATAGGCGAAGCCATAGGGATCTTTGACTTCTCCGGTGCTTTCTTGACCTGAACCGGCGCTGCAGGTTTTTTGCGCGACTCTTCAGCGATCGCTGGCTGGTTGGCCAAAGGTTTGACTGCAGCGCTCAACTGTTCTGCCAGCTTCTGCAACAACTGCCCCTGGGCCTGTACCTGCGAAGACTCGCTGCCTTCGTGCGGCTGCTCGAGGTGCACGATCCGGTTGTCACGCACATTCCCGCGACGGTCCAGCAAACGCCATTGGGCGTCGAGGATAGCCGGCTGGTTCTTGCCCGAGTCCAGACGAGTGATCGACAGCAATACCTGTACGTCAGGCGAGAAGCCACTGCTGGCCGGTGCCAGGACCACCCGCTGGCTGTCCAGGCGCCAGGCTAGCTGACGCACCAACAGTTGGTCGATGTCTGCCGACAGGCTACCGGCCCAACGACCGTCCGTCGCCGAACTCAGGCTGCCATCCGGCTGGCGCTGCAAAAAGGTTTCACGCTGCAGGTAATCGGCGACCGACACCGGGCCGAGCACCACGGCCATGCCCGCACTCTGCGAAGGCTGGCCAGGGTCACCGCTGTCGAGCTGATACAGGGCAACCGGCTGATGCATGCTGCATCCGCTCAGCCCCAGCAGGCCCGTCATCAACAGCGCAAATGGAAGGCGCAGAAATTTCATTCATCCCATCCAGGCGGTCGCCACAAGCTAACCGCATTGATACTCATATAGATTCAATCGGGCACACGGCCACGCCGGCACCACAGGGGCACTATCATCCGCGAAATGTCGGCCCGACTCCAGCATTTCTGCCTGGAACGGCGCTGAAATTGCCGCCCCAGACATTTCTGCGGGTTACGCCGGACTTTCCACCTGCAAACCGTCAACGCGCTGGAACCCGCGTGGCAGCTTGCTACCCCGCCGCCCGCGCTCGCCCTTGTAATGCTCGAGGTCGTCCGGCTTCAAAGACAGGGTACGCTTGCCAGCTTGCAATACAAGGGTGGCGCCCTCGGGGATCACCGCCAGATCTGTAACATATTCTTCACGGCTGGCGACCCGATCACCGGGCACACCGATAATCTTGTTGCCCTTGCCTTTGCCCAGTTGCGGCAGGTCGGCGACCTTGAATACCAGCAAGCGACCTTCGGTGGTCACGGCCGCCAGCCAATCCTGTTCACGGTTCGCCACAGGGCGCGGGCCGATGACCTTGGCCCCGTTAGGCAGGCTGAGCAACCCTTTGCCGGCCTTGTTCTTGGCCTGCAGATCCTCACCTTTGACCACAAAGCCGTAACCGGCATCCGATGCCACAACGTACAGCGCATCATCGTCCGGCAGCAGCACGCATTCGAAGGTAGCCCCCGGCGGCGGCGTCAGGCGACCGGTCAGCGGCTCACCCTGGCCACGCGCCGATGGCAAGGTATGCGCAGCCACCGAGTAGCTGCGCCCGGTGGAATCGATGAGCACGGCAAACTGGTTGGAGCGCCCCGCTGCTGCAGCCTTGAAGCCATCGCCCGCTTTGTACGAGAGGCCGGTTGCATCGATGTCGTGGCCTTTGGCGCAACGCACCCAGCCTTTTTCCGACAGCACGACGGTGACAGGCTCCGTCGGCATCAGCTCGTTTTCCGACAGTGCCTTGGCTTCGGCGCGCGCGACGATGGGCGACCGGCGGTCGTCGCCGTAAGTCTCCGCATCCTTGATCAGTTCGCTGCGTACCAGCTTGCGTAGCTTGGCATCGCTGCCGAGCAGGGCCAGCAGCTTGGCCTGCTCCTTGAGCAATTCGTCCTGCTCACCGCGGATTTTCATCTCCTCCAGACGCGCCAGCTGGCGCAGGCGGGTCTCGAGGATGTAGTCGGCCTGGATTTCGGTGAGGTCGAAACGAGCGATCAATGCCTGCTTGGGATGCTCCTCGGTACGGATGATGTGGATGACTTCATCGAGATTGAGGAACGCAGTGAGCAAGCCTTCCAACAGGTGAAGGCGCCGCTCGACCTTCTCCAGGCGGTGCTGCAGGCGACGACGAACGGTACCGATGCGGTACTGCAGCCACTCCAGAAGCAAGGCACGCAGGTTCTTGAGCTGCGGCCGCCCGTCCAGGCCGATGATATTGACGTTGACCCGATAGCTGCTTTCCAGCTCGGTAGTGGCGAACAGGTGCTGCATCAGTTCGTCGGCATCCACGCGGTTGGAGCGTGGGATGATCACGATACGGCAGGGGTTTTCATGGTCCGATTCGTCACGCAGGTCAGCGACCATGGGCAGCTTCTTCGCCTGCATCTGCGCGGCGATCTGCTCCAGCACCTTGGCCCCGGAGACCTGGTGCGGCAACGCAGTGACGACAATGTCGCCGTCCTCGACCCGGTATACGGCGCGCATGCGGATCGAACCGCGGCCGCTTTCGTAGATCTTGAGGATCTCGGCACGCGGCGTGATGATTTCAGCTTCGGTCGGGTAGTCCGGCCCCTGGATGTGTTCACACAGCTGCTCGAGGGTGGCCTTGGGCTCGTCGAGCAGGCGCACACAGGCACTGGCCACTTCGCGCAGGTTGTGTGGCGGCACGTCGGTGGCCATGCCGACGGCAATGCCGGTGGTGCCGTTGAGCAGGATGTTCGGTAACCGTGCCGGCAGTACCGCAGGCTCCTGCAGGGTACCGTCGAAGTTGGGCACCCAGTCCACGGTGCCCTGGCCCAGTTCGCTGAGCAGCACCTCGGAATAGCGCGACAGGCGCGCTTCGGTGTAACGCATCGCCGCGAACGACTTCGGATCGTCCGGCGCACCCCAGTTACCCTGGCCATCGACCAGCGTGTAGCGGTAGCTGAACGGCTGCGCCATCAGCACCATGGCTTCGTAGCAGGCCGAATCGCCGTGGGGGTGGAATTTACCGAGCACGTCGCCGACGGTACGCGCCGACTTCTTGTGCTTGGCATCAGCATCGAGCCCCAACTCGCTCATGGCATAGACGATGCGTCGTTGCACAGGCTTGAGGCCGTCGCCGATGTGCGGCAAGGCCCGGTCCATGATCACGTACATGGAATAGTTGAGGTAGGCCTGTTCGGTGAAGTCAGCCAGCGAACGGCGTTCGACGCCGTCAAGGCTGAGTTCCAGTGAGTCGCTCATGCGGGCCTCGTCATTTCAGGTTCTGGCGCAGCAGCATGGTGCCGCCGCGCTGGGTAAATTCAAGTTGTTTCAGAGCGCTCATGCCGAGCAGCACCGTTTGCCCATCCAGCCCCGGCACCACCAGGGCGCGCACGCCCTGCAGGCGGATATCCCCAAGCTGCAGGCTGTCCAGTCGCGTGCGGTAACCTTCGGTGCGACCGTTGGCGGTGCTGAGGATGACCGGGCTGCCACGTTGCAGGCTCAGGTCACGGGCCAGCGCTTCGGGGATCGCCACGTCGGTGGCGCCGGTATCGAGCATGAAATGCACAGCTTTGCCGTTGATCGCGCCATCTGCCACGAAATGGCCCTGGCCATTGCCCAGCAGACGCACCTCGATGAAGCCTTCGCCGTGCTCGGACTGCACCTGGGTATTGGGGTTACGCTCGCGCGCCTCCCACTCACCGAAAAACCGCGTCGCGAGGAACATCGCCGCCGCCCAGGCGACGATCATCAGTACCCTGCCCGCACGCTTGCCCGGTGGCTGGCTCATGGTGTGGCGCTCCACCCGCCCTGCGGTGCGGCGAAGCGCCAGACGACCGGGCGGTTTTCACCATCGGCGCGATCCGCGTTGTTGTTGTCCAGACCGATCCAGGCGCCCTTGGCATCGATCACCAACGCTTCGGCCAGGCCGAACGGCTGATCGTAGCGGCGCTCGGGCACCAGAGCATCGGCGGCGAATGACCAGCAGCGCTCGACCTCGCCGTTGTCGGCATGGCGCCGGCACACGCGGTATGCATTGCGTTCTAGGGTGAACAGCTTGCCCTCGAACCAGGCCAGGTCAGCAAAATCACGCGAACGCGCACGGGCCTCCGGCATTTGTGGCGGTTGCATCTCGACCCCGGCTTCACTGAGCAGTACGCAACTGCGTCCGCACGTCCATACCGACTGCTGCCGTTCTATCTTGACCAAGCCCCGGCGCTCACGCTCGGCCGCAAGCCACAGGCGATCACCGGCCGGGTTGATCGCCAGGCCTTCGAACAGGGCATTGAAGTTCAGCAGCATGCCACTGGCCCGTGCCTGGCGAATCATCGCTGGGTCAACCCTGAGCCAGGCAGGTGCGCCTACGACCGGCAATTGCAGCACGGCCACATGCGCTTCGCTGACCAGGTAGATGTTACCAGCCTGATCGCAAGTGATGCCTTCGTAATCAAACTGCCCGCCACGAATGAACGACACCGCCCAGTTGCGCGACTTCAGCCCCCAAGGCAAACCGCTGTCCGGCACCGGGGGTGGGGAGAACGTCAAAGGCTGGGCGCGCCATACCTGATTGTGCGGGTCGAAGCGGTAGATACGGTCATCATCGCGATCCGAAACGCCCCACAACGCACCCCGACAAAAAGCCAGCCCGGAGAGATTGCCGCCGCGCATGCCGTCGATCGGATGCTCGGATGTCAGCTTCAGCTCCGGCCAGTCGCCAGCCAGGCTTTGCAGCGCGACCAGCGTAAGGAAAACCGCGACAAACGAACGAATCAAACCAGAACCTCGGCCAGATTGCCTTTGGTCTCCAGCCAGTTCTTGCGATCGCCCGCACGTTTCTTGGCCAACAGCATATCCATGATTTCGGTCGTGCCCTGCAGGTCATCCAGGGTCAGCTGGACCAGGCGCCGGGTGTTAGGGTCCATGGTTGTTTCGCGCAACTGCGGTGGGTTCATTTCGCCCAGCCCTTTGAATCGGGTGACCTGCGGCTTGCCACGCTTTTTCTCGGCCACCAGGCGGTCGAGAATGCCGTCGCGCTCAGCCTCATCGAGGGCGTAGTAGATTTCCTTGCCCAGGTCGATACGGTACAGCGGCGGCATGGCAACGTAGACGTGGCCTGCTTCGACCAACGGACGGAAGTGCTGAACGAACAGCGCGCACAGCAGGGTAGCGATGTGCAGGCCGTCGGAGTCGGCGTCGGCAAGGATGCAGATCTTGCCATAGCGCAGCTGCGACAGGTCGGCGGCGCCCGGGTCGACACCGATGGCCACGGCAATGTTGTGCACTTCCTGGCTGGCCAGCACCTCACCACCGTCCACTTCCCAGGTGTTGAGGATCTTGCCGCGCAGCGGCAGGATCGCCTGGAACTCCTTGTCACGCGCCTGTTTGGCAGAACCACCGGCCGAATCACCCTCGACCAGGAACAGCTCGGCCCGCATTGGGTCCTGGCCTGCGCAATCGGCCAGCTTGCCCGGCAGCGCAGGGCCCTGAGTGACGCGCTTGCGCTCGACTTTCTTGCTGGCCTTGAGGCGGCGGCCGGCGTTGCTGATGGCCAGTTCCGCCAGTTGCATGCCCAGTTCGGGGTGTGCATTGAGCCACAGGCTGAAGGCGTCCTTGACCACGCCCGAGACGAATGCTGCAGCCTCGCGGGACGACAGACGCTCTTTGGTCTGCCCGGAGAACTGTGGCTCTTGCATCTTCATCGAGAGCACGAACGTGATGCGTTCCCAAACGTCTTCTGGCGCCAGCTTGACCCCGCGCGGCAACAGGTTGCGGAACTCGCAGAACTCGCGCATGGCATCGAGCAGGCCCTGCCGCAAGCCGTTCACGTGGGTACCGCCCTGGGCGGTGGGGATCAGGTTGACGTAGCTTTCCTGAACACTGTCACCGCCTTCGGGCAGCCACAGCAAGGCCCAGTCCACGGCTTCCTTGTTGCCAGCCAGGCTGCCGCAAAAGGGCTCGTCCGGCAGGCGCTGGAACTCACTGACCGAGTCGACCAGGTAGGAACGCAGGCCATCCTCGTAGTGCCATTCGACCTTCTCGCCGCTGGCCTTGTCCTCGAAGCTTACCAACAGCCCTGGGCACAGTACGGCCTTGGCCTTGAGCACGTGCTTGAGGCGGCTGATGGAAAACTTGGGTGAATCGAAGTACTTCGGGTCGGGGCTGAAGTACACACTGGTGCCGGTATTGCGCTTGCCGACAGTACCGACCACTTCCAGCTCGCTGGCTTTGAAGCCATCGGCAAAGGTCATCTGGTATTCGTTGCCGTCCCGCTTGACGCGCACGCGCACCTGGGTCGACAAGGCATTGACCACCGAGATGCCGACGCCGTGCAAGCCCCCGGAGAATTGGTAGTTCTTGTTGGAGAACTTGCCGCCGGCATGCAGCTTGGTGAGGATCAACTCGACCCCCGATACACCCTCTTCGGGGTGGATATCCACCGGCATGCCGCGGCCGTCATCGCTGACTTCCAGCGAGTGGTCGGCATGAAGGATGACCTGCACCGAACGGGCGTGGCCAGCCAGGGCTTCGTCGACACTGTTGTCGATGACTTCCTGGGCCAGGTGGTTGGGCCGGCTGGTATCGGTGTACATGCCCGGCCGTTTACGGACCGGGTCAAGGCCCGAGAGGACTTCGATGGCGTCTGCGTTATAGGCGCTAGCGCTGGGGTTGGCCATGGGTTCTCGTCGTCAGTCTGGTGAATGCGAAAAAATCAAAATACAGAAAAATCGAGCGCCGCATACTGCCCCCGGGCAATTCCGGCGAAGGCCAGCAGGGCTGGTATCTGCTCGGCAAAGCCCTGGTAGCTGTGATCACCACCGGCCTGGATACGCAACGCGCACGCCCGGTAATAATGCTGGGCGTGGCGATAGTCCAGGGTTTCATCGGCGGTCTGCAACCACACTTGATAGCGGCTGGCGTCCGCGGGGGCCGGCACTTCCAGTTCAGCCAGGGCCTGGACATGATCGTGGGTCAGCTCCCAGGTTTCGCCGCTGTAGTGGTTGCGCTGGGTGCCCAGGTAGCCGTCGAACAGCTTGTGCGGGGTAACCGCGGGGTTGATCAGCAGGGCTTTGAGGCCCAAGCGCTCGGCCAGATGGGTGGCATAGTAGCCGCCGAGCGAACTGCCGACCAGCAGGGGCGCGCCCAGTTCGGCGATGGCCGCTTCGAGCTGTGCGATGGCCTGGCGCGGGTGATGGTGCAAGGCGGGTACGCGCAGCTGGCCGGACAGGCCTAGCTGCTGCATCACAGCGTCGAGCTGACGCGCCTTGGTGGAGAGCGGTGAGCTGTTCAAGCCATGGATATAGAGGATGGAACCCGACATGCTGCCCCCGGAATCTTTGGCTTCGCGCCCCATGGTGGAGGCGCAGGGATGCGCAGTGTAGCGTGTTCGCCGTGTTTTGGCGCAGCGGCGGGTTTTTCGCAACAATTTTTGCGACGCTGCTACCCTGGTTTCAATAGCCCGGGCTATCGAAATCGAGCTTCACCTCGAAGTCCGTGGCCCGCTGCACCCCGGTCTCCAGCTGCCCGTCGGCATGCAGGCGCAACCAGCGGTAACCTGGCTGCTCCTCACTCACCTTGAAGTCTTCGCTACCCGCGGCGAACTGTATGCACGTCGATGGCGTGGCCAGCAGGCGCAGCCCGCCACGCAGCTCATCCCACTCCTGATGGATATGCCCCCAAAGCAGCGCCCTCACCTGTGGATAACCCTCAAGCCGGCGCAGCAATTGATCCGCATTGCGTAACCCGATCGGTGCGATCCAGGCGCAGCCGATATCCACCGGCTGATGATGGCAGCAGACCAGGCAATGGCGCCCACCGGCCGACACCAGCGCATCATCGAGCAGCGCCAGCTGTGCCGGCTCAAGCAGCCCATGGGTCGCGCCCTGCACCGCAGAATTGAGCATGATGACACGCCAGGCGCCAATATCGGTCACTGCCTGCACCAGCTCCGGCGCCACCTCGGCCATGACCCTGGCTTCATCATGATTACCCGGCAACCAGCGCGCCGGCACGCCGATCTCGCCCGTAAGATCACGAAACGCCTGATACGAGGCAACACTGCCATCCTGCGAAAGGTCACCCGTGCACAACAGCAGATCGATACGCGGCTGTTCACGACGCACTTGGGCGATCACATGACGCAGGCTGTCGCGCGTGCGCAGCCCCAACAGCGTGCCCGCAGGGTCAGCGAACAGGTGAGCGTCAGTCAATTGCACCACGCATACGGGTGCCTGAGAGGGGTCTGGGTGCGGCACCGGCCGTCTCCTCGGGGGAATTCAGCACGAATTATGGCGGGGGATCGGTTACGAGAAAACAGCCGAAACCGACCTGGGTCACATTTCAGCGCACACTTGCCAGCTCGTGACCACACGCCAGGCAGTGGCTCAGCCATTCGCCGAGAAACAGGTTGAGCTGGGCCTTTTCATCCGGCTGGTGCATGGACTGGTTGGGATACGGGTAGATGCTGCGCAGGCGCCTGGTGTGTTCGGCGCTGACCACTTCGGCCATACGCGCATCGTGGTACACCTGCACCTCAAGGTGGGGCACCGGCAGCCAAGGCAGGCTGTGCTCCTGGCGCACCCGCAGGGTAGTGGTATACGGGCAGGCCAGCACTACATCGAGCACCAGCACGCCGAGCATCTGGTCGCCCTGGGTCATGCCGATGCGGCGCGAACTCTGGGTGGTACGCATGTCGGGCAGCAGGCGCATGAGCCGGGCGTAGTTGGCCTCACAGGCTGCCTGCAGCCCGGCCAGATCGACCCGATAACGCTCACGCAGCAGGTTCACTTCCACATACCTCGTACTTCATCTCTGTTGAGCGCCAGCCATTGCAGGCCGATGATCGTCGCCGCATTGCAGATACGCCCATCGCGCACAGCCTGCAAAGCATCTTCGAACGACCAGACCCGCACACGGATATCCTCGCCCTCTTCTTCCAGGCCGTGCAGCCCCCCGGCGCCTTCGCTGCTGCAGCGGCCAAGGAACAGGTGCACGTATTCATCACTGCCGCCCGGCGACGGGAAATACCGCGTCATCGGCCATAGGGCGCTGAAGGTCAGGCCGGCTTCCTCTTCGGCTTCACGATGAGCGACCTCTTCAGGCTGTTCGTCCTTGTCGATCAGGCCGGCGACCATCTCGATCAGCCAAGGGTTGTCGACTTTATCCAGCGCACCGACGCGAAACTGCTCGATCAATACCACTTCATCACGCAGCGGATCGTAAGGCAGCACGCAAACGGCATCATGGCGCACGAACAGTTCGCGGCTGATCTCACGGCCCATGCCCCCGGCGAACAGCTCATGGCGCAGGCGAAGCTTGTCGAGCCTGTAGAAGCCCTGGAAGCAATTGGCCCGTTCGATGATGTCGAAGCCCTTGGGCACTGAATTCAACGCGTCTGACATGGAAATCCTCATTACCTCAAATACCGCTTCGCGCCATCCTACTCTGCACGCCTGCCTGTTTCACCCCTTTCCGTTAACCATTCGCGCAGTCGGGACAGGGGCTGTTCTCTCTGTTAGCTTAGTGGCGAACTGAAGGCCGCGCAGGCGGTCAAAGGCCGACTTTTCCCTGTATTGCAAGGATCATCATGACACTTGTCAAACTGACTGCCGTGGCGGTGCTGGCCTTGGCCCTCGGTGCCTGCCAGAGCCTGTTCGCGCCGAATTACCGTGCCCCGCTGGAGGTGAAGCGCGACGCCTGGGAGCACGTAAAGCCAGGTTGCAGCGAGAGTGACTGCCCACTGGTGAATATTGACACCATTCACTTCCCGGACCTGCCCAAGCTCGACGCAATCGTCGAAAAGCGCCTGCTGCAACTGACCGAAGACAACCAGCATGGCACCGCACCAAGCACTTTGCAGGCGTATGAGCAGCAATACCTGGCAACTGCCGACAAACGCAACAGCAGCTACCTGCAGGCCAAGGTACGTGAACAGCATGACGGGCTGGTGATCATCGAGCTGTCCAGCTACCTCGATAGCGGCGGCGCTCATGGCATGCCAGGCCGGGGCTTCATCAACTATTCGCGCAAGCTGGACAAGGTACTGACCCTGCAGGACATGCTGGTCCCGGGCCAGGAAGACACCTTCTGGAAAACGGTAGAAGAATCGCACCGCGCCTGGCTGATCAGCGTGGGGATGGACAAGGATGCCGAGTTCGTCAAAACCTGGCCGTTCAAGAAGTCGCCGCACATCGCGCTGACGTACGGCGCAGTGGTTGTCAAATACGAGGTCTATACCATCGCGCCCTACTCCATGGGCCACGTGGAACTGAAGCTTCCCTACCCTCGCCTGAATGGCGTGCTCAAGCCCGAACTGTTCCCCGGCCGCGGCTGAGGCTTAGTAGCGCATGCAGCCCACCCGCCAGCAGTAATGCTGGCAGGGTAGCGCCGACCTCTGGCGCTTGCGCAGCGATGCTGTGATAGGCCACCACGCCCACCGCCCAAGCCAGCAGCGCCTGCCAGTGCATACCATCGATTTGTGCTGGAAGGCGGCGGCGGCGGATCACGAAGTGGTCCATCAGCACCACACCGAACAGCGGCGCGAACACCGAGCCAATCAGCAGCAGGAAGTTCTCGTACTGGGCCAGCGGCGCCAGCAGAGCAATCAGCGTACATAGCACACCGATGGCCAACGCCAGGTGCTCGACCTTCAGGCGTACCAGCAGGCCAGTCGATACCGCCGCCGAGTGGATATCGGCAAAGGCCTTCTCCGACTCGTCCAGCAAAATCAGCAGCAACGGAATACCCAGCCCGGCACCGGCCAGGGCCAGCAACAGCGCGTTGACCTCACCGCTCGGCGCAAAGGCAAGGGTGTAGGCCACGCCCAGGCTCATCAGCCAGGTATTGCCGATGAAGTAACCGAGCACGGTCCCGCCGAACACGCGCCTGGCGCTGCGGGCGAAACGCGAGTAGTCGGCAATCAACGGCAACCAGGAAAGCGGCATGGCGATGACGATGTCGAAGCCCGTGGCCAGCGACATCGACCCATCTCCGCTGCGCTGCCACAGCTCGCTCAGGTCAGCCTTGGCGAAGAGGTTCCAGGTCAGCCACAGGCAAGCGCCCAACAACAGCCAGATCCCCCATTTACGCAGCACCTTGCGCACGAATGCCAGCGGCCCGCTGACCGCGAGCAGCGTGGCCAGGCCACCGAAGCAGAGGGTCCAGAACATTGGGCTGTTCCACAGGCTGCCTTCACCGAAGGTGCGCGCGCCCAGCAGGCTGGCGGCGTCCCGCATGACAATGATCTCGAACGCCCCCCAACCGATCAGTTGCAGCAGGTTGAGCAACGCCGGCAAGCGCGCGCCGTGGCTGCCCAGGCTCAGGCGCAGGGTGGCCATGGCGCACAGGCCCGTGTCGCTGCCAATCACGCCTGCCGCCCCAAGCAGCAGTACGCCCACGCCGGTACCCAAGATGATGGCCAGCACCGCGCCGGCCAGGCCCAGGCCGGGGGCGAGCATCGCGCCCACCTGCAGGACCATCAGGCCGATGCCCAGGGAAAACCAGAGCGAGAACAGGTCCCGGCCACCGAACGGGCGTTGGCTGGCGGGGACGGGGTGGTCGGGGGAAAAATGGCTGGTAGTTGTCATTGTTGTCACTCGACAAAGAAATCCAATCGACGCAGTGGTTGCAGGAGCGGCGTTGCCGGGGCGCTCCTGCAAACGATCACAGCGGCTTACACCTTGTGGTACAGCTGGCTGCCTTCCTGGCGGAACCGTTCGGCCTGCTCGCGCATACCCTCCTCAACCGACACATCCACGGCATCGATGCGCAGGTTGGCGGCGTACTCCCGGACCTCCTGGGTGATTTTCATCGAGCAGAACTTCGGCCCGCACATCGAGCAGAAGTGCGCGACCTTGGCCGACTCCTTCGGCAGGGTTTCGTCGTGGAAGGCACGCGCGGTGTCAGGGTCCAGGCCCAGGTTGAACTGGTCCTCCCAGCGGAACTCGAAACGCGCCTTGGACAGGGCATTGTCACGGATCTGTGCGCCTGGGTGCCCCTTGGCAAGGTCGGCAGCATGCGCGGCGATCTTGTAAGTGATGATGCCGGTCTTGACGTCATCCTTGTTCGGCAGGCCCAGGTGCTCCTTGGGCGTGACGTAGCACAGCATGGCGCAGCCGAACCAGCCGATCATGGCCGCGCCGATGCCCGAGGTGATGTGGTCGTAACCTGGCGCAATGTCAGTGGTCAGAGGGCCGAGGGTGTAGAACGGCGCCTCGTCGCAGCACTCCAGCTGCTTGTCCATGTTTTCCTTGATCAACTGCATCGGCACATGGCCAGGGCCTTCGATCATGCACTGCACGTCGTGCTTCCAGGCGATCTTGGTCAGCTCGCCAAGGGTTTCCAGCTCACCGAACTGCGCCGCGTCGTTGGCATCGGCAATCGAGCCTGGGCGTAGTCCGTCACCGAGCGAGAAGCTCACGTCGTAAGCCTTCATGATTTCGCAGATCTCATCGAAATGCGTGTACAGGAAGTTCTCCTGGTGATGCGCCAGGCACCACTTGGCCATGATCGACCCGCCGCGGCTGACGATACCGGTGACTCGCTTGGCGGTCAGTGGCACGTAGCGCAGCAGCACGCCAGCATGGATGGTGAAGTAGTCAACGCCCTGCTCTGCCTGCTCGATCAGCGTGTCGCGGAACAGCTCCCAGGTCAGGTCTTCGGCAACTCCGCCGACCTTTTCCAGGGCCTGGTAGATCGGTACGGTACCGATGGGTACCGGCGAGTTGCGGATGATCCACTCGCGGGTTTCGTGGATGTGTTTGCCGGTCGACAGGTCCATGACCGTGTCCGAGCCCCAGCGAATACCCCAGGTCAGCTTGGCCACTTCTTCTTCGATCGAGGAGCCCAAGGCGCTGTTGCCGATGTTGCCGTTGATCTTCACCAGGAAGTTGCGGCCGATGATCATCGGCTCCAGCTCCGTGTGGTTGATATTGGCCGGGATGATCGCGCGGCCGCGGGCGATCTCCTCGCGCACGAACTCGGCAGTGATCTCTTTGGGGATGTTGGCGCCGAAGCTGTGGCCGGCGTGCTGCTGCGTGAGCAGCCCAGCAGCGCGTGCCTCCTGCAGCTTCATGTTCTCGCGGATGGCGACGTACTCCATCTCGGCGGTGATGATGCCCTGGCGGGCGTAATGCATCTGCGAGACGTTGGCGCCAGCCTTGGCGCGGCGCGGGTTGCGCACATGGTTGAAGCGCAGCTTGGCCAGTTCGGCGTCGTTCAGGCGTTGCTGGCCGAAATTCGAGCTCAGCCCACCCAGGCGCTCGGTATCCCCACGGGCGTCGATCCAGGCCGAACGGACATCGGCCAGGCCTTTGCGTACATCGATGATGACGTCGGGATCGGTATAGGGGCCGGAAGTGTCGTAGACCAGTACCGGGGCGTTGGCTTCGCCGCCGAAGTCGGTTGGGGTATCGTGCAGACTGATTTCGCGCATCGGCACGCGGATGTCCGGGCGCGAGCCCTCGACATAGACCTTGCGCGAACGCGGGAAGGGTTGCACGGACTGCTGATCGACTTGCGCCGATTCGCTGAGGTTGATCGTTTTTTCTTGTTTGCTCATCACAGGCTCCAGACAGCTTCCTAGCGGTGGAATGTCGGGGAGAACCTGAAAGACGCGGACGCACCCCTTGGCGGGTATGCAGTGCCGGATACATGGAGTGCCTTGAGCTGCTTGCAGCTGCGACATTCCCGGACCTGGCACAAGAGGCTCCCCGGGAAGGCGAGCAATCTTGTTCCCTACGCAGGCGCTAACCTGATCAGGTTCAACGGGATCCGCACCTATGCGATCTCAGCCTTTGCTTCAAGGCACCCCGACAAGAACGTGCGCAGTCTAGACTGGAGTGGCCGGCAAAGCCAAGCGTGTAAAACGGGGGGATGATGAAAGGCACCGCCAACGATTGTTGCCAATTGCGCATGGCACTACACTGCCCCATCGCTCGATACTCAACAGTTCAGTAATTAAATTTCGTACAAGGATTGCCTCTATGCTGCGCAAACTCTCACTGGCGATTGCCGTGTCTTGTGCGTCCAACGGAGTGGCCTGGGCAGCGGATGTGCCCATGACGGTGAAGACTGATTTGGTCAGTGTCTACCAGGAAGCGGTCGACAACAACGCCGATCTTGCCGCCGCTCGCGCCGATTATGGCGCGCGCCGCGAAGTGGTGCCCCAGGCCCGCGCCGGCCTGCTGCCCAACCTGTCGGCAGGTGCCGAAATGATGAACACCCGCACCAAACTCGACGAACCCTCGATCACCTCGAACCGCAGCGGCAACTCCTGGAGCGCCACACTGGCGCAACCTGTCTTCCGCGCCGATCGCTGGTTCCAGTTGCAGGCCGCCGAGGCCGTCAACGAGCAGGCGGCGCTGGAGTTGTCTGCCACTGAGCAAAACCTGATCCTGCAGACCGCGCAAAGCTACTTTGCCGTGCTGCGGGCCCAGGACAACCTGGCAGCCACGAAAGCCGAAGAATCGGCCTTCAAGCGCCAGCTGGACCAGTCCAACGAACGTTTCGATGTCGGCCTGTCCGACAAGACCGACGTGCTGCAGTCCCAGGCCAGCTATGACACCGCTCGGGCCAACCGGATCATTGCCGAACGCCAGGTGCAGGATGCTTTCGAGGCCTTGGTGACCCTCACCAACCGCGAATACACCTCGATCCAGGGCGTTGTTCACACCTTGCCGATACAGGTGCCCACCCCCAACGACGCCAAGGCCTGGGTCGAGACTGCGGGGCGGCAGAACCTCAACCTGCTGGCAACCAACTACGCAGTCGATGCCGCCGAAGAAACCCTACGCCAGCGCAAGGCCGGCCACGCCCCGACCCTTGATGCGGTAGCCAAATACCAGAAAGGCGACAATGACAGCCTGGGCTTCTCCAACCCTTCGCAACTGGGCGTGCGCTACAGCGGTGACGTGGAGCAGACCAGCATCGGCCTGCAGCTGAACATCCCGATCTACAGTGGCGGCCTGACCAGCTCGCAAGTACGCGAGGCATACCAGCGCCTGAGCCAGAGCGAACAACAACGCGAGAGCCTGCGCCGCCAGGTGGTGGAGAACACACGCAACCTGCACCGTGCCGTGAATACCGATGTGGAGCAGGTGCAAGCGCGCAAGCAGTCGATCATTTCCAACCAGAGCGCGCTGGAAGCCACCGAGATCGGTTACCAGGTCGGCACCCGCAATATCGTCGACGTGCTCGATGCCCAGCGCCAGCTGTACACCTCGGTTCGCGACTACAACAACAGCCGGTACGACTACATTCTTGACAACCTCAGCCTGAAGCAAGCGGCTGGCACTTTGAGCCCACAGGACCTGGTGGACCTCAAGCGGTACCTGAAGGCGGACTACAATCCGGACAAGGACTTCCTGCCACCGGACCTGGCGGCGGCAGCGGCGAAGAACTTCGAACGCAGGCCTTGAGGCAAGCGGTCACGGCAATCGTCGAAACAAAGCGTTCGAGGATGCATTTCCCGATCCCCGGCAATCCGCAAGACACAAAAAACCCAGGGCAAATGCCCTGGGTTTTTCGATAAAGCTGGACGTCTTACCGACCTGAGGTTGCTCAGAACGGAATATCGTCATCAAAGCTGTCAAAGTCAGCAGCCGGCTGCGGCGCGGGCTGTTGCGGCGCAGGGCGCTGCTGGGCCTGTTGCGGGCGTGGGGCCTGCTGACGTGGCGGCGCCTGGTTGTACTGTTGCTGCTGGCCACCCTGGTTGTAGTTGTTACCACCACCTTGGTTGTACTGGTCGCCGCCACCTTGCTGGTTCTGCGGACGGCCGCCGAGCAACTGCATGGTGCCCTGCATGTCGACGATGATTTCGGTGGTGTAACGCTTGATGCCGTCTTTTTCCCACTCGCGGGTCTGCAGCTTGCCCTCGATGTACACCTGCGAACCCTTGCGCAGGTATTCGCCAGCGATTTCGGCAACCTTGCCGAACATCGACACACGGTGCCACTCGGTACGCTCGACCTTCTGGCCCGACTGCTTGTCGGTCCACTGCTCGCTGGTAGCCAGGCTCAGGTTGGTCACGGCGTTACCGTTGGGCAGGTAGCGGACTTCGGGATCCTGGCCACAGGTGCCGACCAGAATGACTTTGTTAACCCCACGGGCCATAACGTTCTCCTAGGCTTCGCACGCCGAAGAGGCTGGGTTCACCAGACGCTCGAGGGTCGCACGGTCCAAAATTTTCGTATCCAGTTTGATATAGATGGCAGCTTCTTCTGCCACCACAACGGCGTCGGTCACACCCGGCACGGCCATCAGGCGCTCGGTCAGGCCGGCTTCCCGGACTGCCTCAGGCGTCAGCGGCATGCGCAGGCTGGTCACATACGGCGGCTCGTTCATGCGTAACGCAACCACCAGCCATACGGCACACAGCACCGCGCAACCGAGGAACACCGTGTTCAGCCCACCGTGCTGGAACAGCCAGCCGCCAAGAATCCCACCCAGCGCAGCACCAAGGAACTGGCTGGTGGAATACACCCCCATCGCCGTCCCCTTGCCGCCAGCAGGCGACACCTTGCTAACCAGCGACGGCAGCGATGCCTCCAGCAGGTTGAATGCAGTAAAGAATACCACGGTGCCAATCACCAGTCCGCGCAAGTTGTCAGCCCACTGCCAGAAGAACACCTCCACCAGCAGCAACACACTGACCGCTCCGGCCAATACGCGTTTCATCTTGCGCTTTTTTTCGCCGTAGATGATGAAAGGGACCATTGCAAAAAATGAGATGAACAGCGCAGTCAGGTACACCCACCAGTGCTCTTCCTTGGGCAAGCCACCGCGCTCGACGAAGGCCAGAGGCAGCGCAACGAAGCTCGCCATGAGGATCGCGTGGAGGATGAAGATGCCGGCGTCCAGGCGCAGAAGGTCCGGATGGCGCAGGGTTGGACCGAGTGCCTGGCGCGCCACACCCGATTCGCGGTGCTGCAAGGTGCTGTGGGTGTTGGGCACGATGAAGGCGATCAGCAAAATGCCTACCAGGGCAAGTCCTGCCGTGGCCAGGAACAATCCTGACAGGCCGAAGGCGCTGGTGAGAAGTGGGCCAACGACCATCGCCACAGCGAACGACAGGCCGATGCTCATGCCGATCATGGCCATGGCCTTGGTACGGTGCTGCTCACGGGTCAGGTCGGACAGCAGCGCCATGACTGCGGCGGAAATCGCCCCGGCGCCCTGCAGAATTCGCCCGGCAATCACACCCCAGATGGAGTCGGCCTGAGCCGCCAGTACACTGCCCAAAGCGAAGATCACCAGGCCCAGATAGATCACCGGACGGCGGCCGATGCGATCGGAAATCATCCCGAAAGGGATTTGAAAAAACGCCTGGGTCAGGCCATAGGCACCGATGGCCAGGCCGATCAGCGCGGGCGTGGCACCGGCCAGGTCCATGCCGTAGGTGGCCAGCACCGGCAAGACCATGAACATGCCCAGCATACGAAAGGCAAAGACCAGGGCCAGGCCGCCAGCGGCGCGCGTTTCGCTGCCACTCATGCGCTCGTTGTGGGTGTCGTGCATGGATTAACCTCGTGTGAACCGGCGGCGATTCTATCAGTCCGACAGCTTGACAGCATCTACGTGACGCTTTGCCGCGTACTGGCAGCGCCCCGTATACTTCCTTGTTTATGCCCGCCAAGCGAGGCCGCAGTGGACAAGATCCTTATTCGTGGGGCACGTACCCACAACCTGAAGAACATCGACCTGACCCTGCCGCGGGACAAGCTGATCGTGATCACCGGCTTGTCCGGGTCCGGGAAGTCTTCCCTGGCATTCGATACCTTGTATGCCGAGGGTCAGCGCCGCTATGTGGAATCGCTGTCGGCCTACGCCCGGCAATTCCTGTCGATGATGGAAAAACCTGACGTCGACACGATCGAAGGCCTGTCGCCTGCCATCTCCATCGAGCAGAAGTCGACTTCGCACAACCCGCGCTCGACGGTAGGCACCATCACCGAAATCTACGACTACCTGCGCCTGCTTTATGCCCGCGTGGGTACTCCGCGCTGCCCGGACCACGACATTCCGCTGGAGGCGCAGACCGTCAGCCAGATGGTCGACCTGGTGCTGGAGCGCCCGGAAGGCAGCAAGCTGATGCTGCTGGCTCCGGTAGTGCGCGAGCGCAAGGGTGAGCACCTGGCCGTGTTCGACGAACTGCGTGCCCAAGGCTTCGTTCGGGCACGCGTCAACGGCAAGCTCTACGAACTCGACGAACTGCCCAAGCTGGACAAGCAGAAGAAACACAGCATCGATGTGGTGGTGGACCGTTTCAAGGTCCGCGCCGACCTGCAACAACGCCTTGCCGAGTCATTCGAGACCGCCCTCAAGCTGGCCGACGGCATCGCCCTGGTTGCCCCGATGGACGATGAAGAAGGCGAAGAGACGATCTTCTCCGCTCGTTTCGCCTGCCCGGTCTGCGGCCATGCGATCAGCGAACTGGAGCCCAAGCTGTTTTCGTTCAACAACCCGGCCGGCGCCTGCCCGACCTGCGATGGCCTGGGGGTAAAGCAATTTTTCGATATCAAGCGCCTGGTCAACAGCGAGTTGACATTGGCCGAGGGCGCTATCCGCGGCTGGGATCGGCGTAACGTCTACTACTTCCAGATGCTGGGTTCGCTGGCAGCGCATTATGGGTTCAGCCTGGAGGAACCGTTCGGCGAGCTGTCGGCCGAGCACCAGAAGGTAATCCTGCAAGGCAGTGGCAAACAGAGCGTTGACTTCAAGTACCTGAACGACCGTGGCGACATCGTCAAGCGTTCGCACCCGTTCGAAGGGATCGTGCCCAATCTGGAGCGGCGCTACCGCGAAACCGAGTCGGCCACGGTGCGTGAGGAGCTGGCCAAGTTCCTCGGCACCCAGCCCTGCCCCGACTGCCGCGGCACCCGCCTGCGCCGGGAAGCACGGCATGTCTGGGTTGGCGAAAAAACCCTGCCGGCGGTGACCAACCTGCCTATCGGTGAAGCCAGCAGCTACTTCGGTGAGCTGACCCTGACCGGGCGTCGCGGTGAAATTGCGGCAAAGATCCTCAAGGAAATCTGCGAACGCCTACAGTTTCTGGTCAACGTTGGCCTGGATTACCTTACCCTGGATCGCAGTGCCGACACCTTGTCCGGCGGCGAAGCGCAACGGATCCGCCTGGCCAGCCAGATTGGTGCGGGGCTGGTCGGGGTGATGTATATCCTTGATGAACCGTCCATCGGTCTTCATCAACGCGACAACGACCGCCTGCTCGCCACCCTCAACCACCTGCGCGACCTGGGTAACACCGTGATCGTGGTCGAGCACGACGAAGACGCCATTCGCCTGGCGGACTACGTGGTGGACATCGGCCCAGGGGCCGGCGTCCACGGTGGCCAGATCGTTGCCGAGGGTACGCCGCAAGAAGTCATGGCACATCCCGACTCGCTGACCGGGAAGTACCTGTCCGGCCGCAAGAAAATCGCTGTCCCTGCCAAACGCACGCCCCGCGACAAAAAGCTGTCCCTCAAGCTCAAAGGCGCGCGAGGCAACAACCTGCAGAACGTTGACCTGGAAATCCCGATCGGCCTGCTGACCTGCGTGACTGGCGTATCCGGCTCGGGCAAGTCGACGTTGATCAACAACACGCTGTATCCCCTGGCCGCTACTGCCCTCAACGGTGCCAGCAGCCTGGAAGCCGCACCGCACAGCAACATGGATGGCCTGCAGCACCTGGACAAAGTCGTCGATATCGACCAGAGCCCGATCGGCCGCACACCGCGTTCGAACCCGGCGACCTATACCGGCATCTTCACGCCGATTCGTGAGCTGTTTTCCGGCGTGCCGGAATCGCGCTCACGCGGCTACGGCCCGGGGCGTTTCTCGTTCAACGTCAAGGGCGGCCGTTGCGAGGCGTGCCAGGGCGATGGGCTGATCAAGGTGGAAATGCACTTCCTGCCGGACATCTACGTGCCGTGCGACGTGTGCAAGAGCAAGCGCTACAACCGCGAAACCCTGGAGATCAAATACAAAGGCAAGAACATCCACGAGGTCCTGGAAATGACCATCGAGGATGCGCGCGAATTCTTCGATGCGGTGCCGGCGCTGGCGCGCAAGCTGCAAACCTTGATGGATGTAGGCCTGTCTTACATCAAGCTGGGCCAGTCGGCGACGACGCTGTCGGGGGGTGAAGCGCAAAGGGTCAAGCTCTCACGCGAGCTGTCCAAACGCGATACTGGCAAGACCCTGTACATCCTTGACGAGCCGACCACGGGCCTGCACTTCGCCGATATTCAGCAGTTGCTGGACGTCTTGCACCGCCTGCGCGACCACGGCAACACGGTGGTGGTCATCGAGCACAACCTCGATGTGATCAAGACCGCGGACTGGTTGGTCGACTTGGGCCCAGAGGGTGGTTCGAAGGGTGGGCAAATTATTGCCAGCGGTACCCCGGAGGAACTGGCCAAGATGAAGCAGTCGTACACAGGGCACTACCTGAAACCGCTTCTGGAGCGTGACCGGGCCTGATCTGGCAGCCCATGAAAAAGCCCCAGGCACGGATGGTGCCTGGGGCTCTTTTTTTTCTGTGGATAACTTACATCTGCGACTGCAGGTAGTTTTCCAGGCCGATGGCCTTGATCAGGCCCTGCTGCTTCTCAAGCCAGTAGGTGTGATCTTCTTCGGTATCGGCTAGCTGCGCACGCAGGATATCGCGACTGATGTAGTCCTTGTGCAGCTCGCACAGCTCAATGCCTTTGCACAAGGCGGCACGAACCTTGTACTCGAGCTTGAGGTCGGCTTCGATCATTTCCGGGACAGTGCTACCCACTTCCAGGTCATCCGCGCGCATGTCGGGGGTGCCTTCGAGCATGAGGATACGCCGCATCAGCGCATCGGCGTGCTGGGTTTCCTCTTCCATCTCATGGTTGATGCGTTCGTAGAGCTTGGACAGGCCCCAGTCTTCGTACATGCGCGAGTGAATGAAGTACTGATCGCGTGCGGCCAGTTCGCCCTTCAGCAACGTGACGAGATAATTGATTACGTCCGGGTGACCTTGCATCGCCCTGATTCTCCGTGTGGATACGTCTAATGAGACATAGTTTGAACCAGGAATTGCCCACGGTCACTGAAAAATGCGCAATCAGGAGCAAAAAATCAGGTAAACAGTAGTGATATTCATTGAAAAACCGCCCAAATGAGGGCGGTTCTTCTTATCACTTCGAGTTAGGCGAGATTCACGCCCAATACCTTGGCAATGCCTTCACCATAGGCCGGATCAGCCCTGAAGAAGTACTGCAGTTGACGTTGAATGACATCTTGACTGACACCTGCCATGGTTGCGGCGATATTGCTGATCAGCATTGCCTTTTGTTCACCGCTCATCAAGCGGAACAATGCACCGGCGTGGCTGTAGTAGTCATTGTCTTCACGGTGATCGTAGCGGTCTGCAGCGCCTTTGAGGGCCAATGCAGGTTCGCCATGGCCAGGCGACTGCTTAGGCGCATCGCCATAGCTATTGGGCTCGTAATTGGGTGCACTGCCATAGTTGCCAAACGCCATCGATCCATCACGCTGGTAGCTATTGACCGGGCAACGTGGCGCGTTGACCGGCAACTGCTGGTGGTTGGTGCCCACACGGTACCGGTGCGCATCGGCATAGGCGAAAACGCGGCCCTGCAGCATGCGGTCTGGGGACAGCCCAACGCCCGGCACCATGTTGCTCGGGCCAAACGCAGCCTGCTCGACTTCAGCGAAATAGTTGAGCGGGTTGCGGTTGAGCTCCAGGACACCCACCTCGATCAACGGATAGTCCTTCTGCGACCAGGTCTTGGTCACATCGAACGGATTTTCTTCGCGGCTGGCTGCCTCCTCCTCAGTCATGACCTGAATGCACACGGTCCAACGGGGGTAGTCTGCGCGCTCGATGGCCTCGAACAGGTCACGCTGGGCGTAGTCAGGGTCTGTACCCGCCAGGCGCGCAGCGTCGGCTGGCGTAAGGTTCTTGATACCTTGCTGGGTCTTGAAGTGCCATTTGACCCATGTGCGCTCGCCAGCAGCGCTGATCAAGCTATAGGTGTGGCTGCCGAAGCCATGCATGTGCCGGTAGCCGTCCGGAATGCCGCGATCGGAGAACAGGATGGTGACCTGGTGCAGCGCCTCAGGCGAGTGCGACCAGAAATCCCACATCATCTGAGCGTTCTTCAGGTTTGATTGCGGATGGCGCTTCTGGGTGTGGATAAAATCCGGGAACTTGAGCGGATCGCGGATGAAGAAAACCGGCGTGTTGTTGCCGACGATGTCCCAATTGCCTTCCTCGGTGTAAAACTTTACCGCAAAGCCGCGAGGATCACGCTCGGTGTCAGCCGAACCACGCTCGCCGCCGACGGTGGAAAAGCGCAGGAAGGTTTCCGTCTGCTTACCAATCGTGTCGAACAGCTTGGCCTTGGTGTACCGAGTGATGTCGTGGGTGACGGTAAACGTGCCATAGGCTCCCGAGCCTTTGGCATGTACACGCCGCTCAGGAATGTTCTCGCGGTTGAAGTGAGCGAGCTTCTCGATCAGGTGGAAATCGTCGAGCAACAACGGGCCGCGCGGGCCAGCAGAGCGGGAATTCTGATTGTCAGCTACGGGGGCACCGCTGGCGGTGGTGAGAATCTTGCTCATGGGCTCTCCATATCGGTTTGAACTGCCGGCGAATCGGCTTGGATAGGAGTATCGACGAGCGGTCGATTCAGAACAAATTCATTGCACGTGTCGTATCGATAGAAAAAAACAATTCCTATGAAAACAAAAAACCGGGCACTAGGCCCGGTTTTTTGTAGCAGACAGAACGTCTTACTCGGCAGCTTCTACAGCACCACCGACTGGACGATCAACCAGCTCGACGTACGCCATAGGCGCGTTGTCGCCAGCGCGGAAACCGCACTTCAGGATGCGCAGGTAGCCGCCCTGACGGGTGGCGTAACGCTTGCCCAGATCGTTGAACAGTTTGCCAACAGCGGACTTCGAACGGGTACGGTCGAAGGCCAGACGGCGGTTAGCAACGCTGTCTTCCTTGGCCAGGGTGATCAGCGGCTCGGCAACGCGGCGCAGTTCCTTGGCTTTCGGCAGGGTGGTTTTGATCAGCTCGTGCTCGATCAGCGACACAGCCATGTTCTGGAACATAGCTTTGCGGTGAGAGCTGGTACGGCTCAGGTGACGTCCACTTTTACGATGACGCATGATTCATTCCTTACCAAACACTACGTTCGGTGATTACGACGATCAGGCGGTCGCCTTGTCGTCTTTCTTAAGACTTGCAGGCGGCCAGTTGTCGAGGCGCATGCCGAGAGACAGACCACGAGAGGCCAGCACGTCCTTGATTTCAGTCAGGGACTTCTTGCCCAGGTTAGGAGTCTTCAACAGCTCTACTTCGGTACGCTGAATCAGGTCGCCGATGTAGTAGATGTTCTCCGCCTTGAGGCAGTTGGCCGAACGTACAGTCAGTTCCAGGTCGTCAACCGGACGTAGCAGGATCGGATCGATCTCGTCTTCCTGCTCGACTACGACAGGCTCGCTGTCACCTTTGAGGTCGACGAACGCGGCCAACTGCTGTTGCAGGATGGTCGCAGCGCGGCGGATAGCCTCTTCAGGATCCAGGGTGCCGTTGGTTTCCAGATCAATGACCAGCTTGTCCAGGTTGGTACGCTGTTCAACACGGGCGTTCTCGACCACATAGGCGATACGACGCACCGGGCTGAACGAAGCGTCCAGCTGCAGACGGCCAATGCTACGGCTTTCGTCTTCGTCGGTTTGACGGGAGTCAGCCGGCTCGTAACCGCGACCACGAGCTACAGTGAGCTTCATGTTCAGGGCGCCGTTGGACGCCAGGTTCGCGATTACGTGATCGGGGTTGACGATCTCGACATCGTGATCCAGCTGAATATCGGCAGCGGTAACCACCCCCGAACCCTTTTTCGACAAGGTCAGCGTAACTTCGTCACGACCGTGCAGTTTGATAGCCAGACCTTTAAGGTTCAACAGGATTTCAATTACGTCTTCCTGTACACCTTCGATCGCGGAGTACTCATGGAGTACGCCATCGATCTCGGCCTCGACTACTGCACAGCCAGGCATGGAGGACAACAGGATGCGGCGCAGCGCGTTGCCCAGGGTATGGCCGAAGCCACGCTCGAGAGGCTCGAGCGTGATCTTGGCGCGGGTCGGACTGACTACCTGCACATCAATATGGCGGGGAGTCAGGAACTCATTTACCGAAATCTGCATGGATGCACCTATTTTCTAGCCCTTACTTGGAGTAGAGCTCGACAATCAGGTTTTCGTTGATGTCGGCAGAGAGGTCGCCGCGAGCAGGAACGTTCTTGAAAACGCCCGACTTCTTAGCGGAATCTACGTCTACCCACTCAACGCGGCCACGCTGGGCGCACAGTTCAAGGGCTTGAACAATGCGCAGCTGGTTCGACGACTTCTCGCGAACCGCGACCACGTCACCCGGACGAACTTGGTAGGATGGAATGTTTACAGTCTTACCGTTGACGCTGATCGCTTTGTGCGAAACCAGCTGACGGGACTCGGAACGAGTCGAGCCGAAGCCCATACGGTAGACGACGTTATCCAGACGGCACTCGAGCAGTTGCAGCAGGTTCTCACCGGTTGCGCCTTTTTTCGAGGCAGCAGCTTGGTAGTAACCGCGGAACTGACGCTCCAGAACACCGTAGATACGACGGACTTTTTGTTTCTCGCGCAGCTGGGTACCGTAGTCGGACTGACGGCCACGGCGCTGGCCGTGGATACCTGGGGCTGCTTCGATGTTGCACTTCGATTCCAGAGCGCGAACGCCGCTCTTCAGGAACAGGTCGGTGCCTTCACGACGAGACAGTTTGCATTTTGGACCAATGTAACGTGCCATTCTTCTGTCTCCTGATTACACGCGGCGCTTCTTCGGCGGACGGCACCCGTTGTGCGGGATTGGCGTCACGTCGGTGATGCTGGCGATCTTGTAGCCGCAGCTGTTCAATGCACGAACGGCGGACTCACGACCTGGACCTGGACCCTTGACGTTAACGTCGAGGTTCTTAAGACCGTATTCCAGCGCAGCTTGACCAGCACGCTCAGCAGCGATCTGAGCTGCGAACGGCGTGGATTTGCGCGAACCACGGAAACCCGAGCCACCGGAGGTCGCCCAGGACAAAGCATTGCCCTGACGGTCGGTGATGGTCACGATGGTGTTGTTGAAAGACGCATGGATGTGGGCGATGCCATCAACCACTGTCTTTTTGACTTTCTTACGAGGACGAGCAGCAGGTTTTGCCATGTCTATATTCCTGGGCGATTACTTGCGGATCGGCTTACGCGGGCCCTTACGGGTGCGTGCGTTGGTCTTGGTGCGCTGACCGCGAACCGGCAGACCTTTACGATGACGCAGGCCGCGGTAGCAACCCAGGTCCATCAAGCGCTTGATCTTCATGTTGACGTCACGACGCAGGTCACCTTCGGTGGTGAACTTCGCAACTTCGCCACGCAGGGTTTCGATTTGCTCGTCGCTCAGATCCTTGATCTTAGCGGCTGGATTTACACCAGCATCTGCACAGATCTTCTGTGCAGTTGTGCGACCGACACCATAGATGTAGGTCAGCGAGATAACAGTATGCTTGTTATCTGGAATGTTGACGCCTGCAATACGGGCCATTCAGTGGGACTCCAATTGACAGCTACCTACGCCCCGGAAGCCAAGAAATAGGGCGCGAGATAATATCGCTGTAGAAACGAATAATCAACCCAGCAGCACACTAGCTGCTGGGTTTGAAACGCAGATCACACTCAGCCTTGGCGCTGTTTGTGACGCGGTTCCGCGCTGCAGATCACTCGTACGACGCCTTCGCGACGGATGATCTTGCAGTTGCGGCACAGCTTTTTCACCGATGCACGAACTTTCATTACCGACTCCTCGAACCTTAGGGGCGTATCAGCGCAGCAAACCGCTGCCACCGTAGCCTTTCAGGTTGGCTTTCTTCATCAGGGATTCGTACTGGTGCGAAACGAGGTGCGATTGTACTTGGGACATGAAGTCCATCACAACCACTACCACAATCAGCAACGAGGTCCCGCCAAGGTAGAACGGCACATTTGCTGCCACCACCAGGAACTGGGGCAGAAGGCAGACGGCCATCATGTAAAGAGCACCGAACATGGTCAAACGAGTCAGAACGCCATCAATGTAGCGCGCCGACTGCTCACCAGGACGGATACCCGGAATAAAGGCACCGGACTTCTTCAGGTTTTCCGCTACGTCTTTCGGGTTGAACATCAACGCTGTGTAGAAGAAGCAGAAGAAAATGATCCCTGCACTAAACAGCAGAATGTTCAACGGCTGACCAGGAGCGATCGACTGCGAGATGTCCTGCAGCCAGCCCATACCTTCGGACTGACCGAACCAGGCACCCAGCGAAGCCGGGAACAGCAGAATGCTGCTCGCGAAAATGGCCGGGATAACCCCCGCCATGTTCACTTTCAGCGGCAAGTGGCTGGTCTGCGCTGCAAAGACCTTACGGCCCTGCTGACGCTTGGCGTAGTGAACGGCGATACGACGCTGACCACGCTCAATGAACACCACAAAGCCGATAATCGCTACTGCCAGCAAACCGATAGCGACCAGGGCGAAAATGTTGATATCGCCTGTGCGCGCAGACTCGAAAGACTGCCCGATTGCTCTCGGAAGACCGGCAACGATACCTGCGAAGATCAACATCGAGATACCGTTGCCCACACCGCGCTCGGTGATCTGCTCACCCAGCCACATCATGAACATCGCGCCTGCCACAAACGTGGAAACCGCGACGACATGGAAGCCAAGGCCCGCAGAAAACGCCACGCCCTGGTTGGCTAGGCCAATGGACATGCCAATGGCTTGAACCAGCGCCAGAATAACGGTGCCGTAGCGGGTGTACTGGCTGATCTTGCGACGGCCAGCTTCACCTTCCTTCTTCAACTGCTCCAGTTGCGGGCTGACCGCCGTCATCAGCTGCATGATGATCGATGCCGAGATGTACGGCATGATCCCCAATGCAAAGATGCTCATGCGCTCGAGCGCGCCACCGGAAAACATGTTGAACAAGCTAAGAATGGTCCCCTCATTCTGCCGAAACAGATCCGCCAGACGGTCCGGATTGATGCCTGGAACCGGGATATGCGCACCTATCCGATAGACGATGATCGCCATGAACAGAAAGCGCAGACGAGCCCAGAGTTCCGACATCCCGCCCTTACCGAGCGAAGAGAGAGCACCTTGCTTAGCCATTTATTCCTCGAATTTGCCGCCAGCTGCTTCGATAGCCGCACGCGCACCCTTGGTGGCTGCGATACCCTTGATGGTGACTGCGCGAGTAACTTCGCCAGACAGCATGATTTTCACACGCTGAATGTGCTGGTTGATCACGTTGGCATCCTTCAGGGATTGCACGGAGATCACGTCGCCTTCCACTTTAGCCAGTTCGGACAGACGCACTTCTGCGCGATCCATGGCTTTCAGGGAAACGAAGCCGAACTTCGGCAGGCGACGGTGCAGCGGCTGTTGACCGCCTTCGAAGCCCGGAGCGATCGAACCACCCGAACGGGAGGTCTGACCTTTGTGGCCACGGCCGCCGGTCTTACCCAGACCGCTACCGATACCACGACCCGGACGATGCTTTTCGCGACGGGAACCCGGCGCTGGACTCAGATCATTGAGTTTCATCGATTAACCCTCGACGCGCAGCATGTAGTAAGCCTTGTTGATCATCCCGCGGTTCTCGGGAGTATCCTGGACTTCTACAGTGTGACCGATGCGACGCAGACCCAGACCTTTAACGCACAGTTTGTGGTTAGGGATACGGCCCGAGACGCTCTTGATCAGCGTTACTTTTACGGTTGCCATGATCAGAAGATCTCCTCAACGCTCTTGCCGCGCTTGGCAGCAATGGACTCAGGAGATTGCATGGCTTTCAGACCCTTGAAGGTGGCGTAAACCACGTTCACTGGGTTGGTCGAACCGTAGCACTTGGCCAGGACGTTCTGAACACCAGCAACTTCCAGGACAGCACGCATGGCGCCGCCGGCGATGATACCGGTACCTTCCGAAGCAGGCTGCATGTAAACCTTCGAGGCGCCGTGGGCGGCCTTGGTGGCGTACTGCAGGGTAGTGCCCTTCAGGTCAACCTGGATCATGTTGCGACGAGCAGCTTCCATGGCTTTCTGGATCGCGGCAGGTACTTCGCGCGATTTGCCACGGCCGAAGCCGACGCGACCTTTACCGTCACCCACCACGGTCAGCGCGGTGAAGGTGAAGATACGGCCGCCTTTAACGGTTTTAGCTACGCGGTTAACTTGAACCAGCTTCTCGATGTAGCCTTCGTCGCGCTTTTGATCGTTATTTGCCATAACTTAGAACTCCAGCCCGCCTTCACGAGCAGCATCAGCCAGCGCTTTGACGCGGCCATGGTACTTGAAGCCGGAACGGTCAAAGGCAACTTGAGATACACCGGCGGCTTTCGCACGCTCAGCTACCAGCTTGCCAACCTTAGTGGCCGCGTCGATGTTGCCAGTGGCGCCATCACGCAGGTCTTTGTCCAAGGTCGAGGCGCTTGCCAAAACCTTGCTGCCGTCGGCCGAAATGACCTGGGCGTAGATGTGCTGCGAGGAGCGGAACACGCACAGGCGCACGACTTCGAGTTCGTGCATCTTGAGACGTGCTTTGCGAGCGCGACGCAGTCGAGTAACTTTTTTGTCGGTCATTTGCTAGGCCCTACTTCTTCTTGGCTTCTTTACGACGGACTACTTCGTCCGCGTAACGCACACCCTTGCCTTTGTAAGGCTCTGGTGGACGGAAGTCGCGGATTTCAGCGGCCACCTGACCTACCAGCTGCTTGTCGATACCCTTGATCAGGATGTCGGTTTGGCTGGGAGTTTCAGCAGTGATACCGGCTGGCAGTTCGTAGTCCACTGGATGCGAGAAGCCCAGAGCCAGGTTCAGGACGGTGCCTTTGGCCTGTGCCTTGTAACCAACACCGACCAGCTGGAGCTTGCGCTCAAAGCCTTGGCTTACGCCCTGGACCATGTTGTTGACCAGAGCACGGGTAGTACCGGCCATGGCGCGAGCTTGCTGATCACCGTTGCGGGCGACGAAACGCAGTTCGCCGGACTCTTCGGTAACTTCAACAGACGAGTGAACGTTCAGTTCGAGAGTGCCTTTGGCACCCTTCACCGAAAGCTGCTGACCGGCGAATTTGACTTCGACACCAGCTGGCAGCTTAACGGGGTTCTTAGCGACGCGAGACATGCCTATCTCCCCTTAGAACACTGTGCACAGAACTTCGCCGCCGACACCGGCAGCGCGCGCAGCGCGGTCAGTCATCACACCTTTGTTGGTGGAGACGATAGACACGCCCAGGCCGCCACGAACTTTCGGCAGGTCTGTGACGGACTTGTACTGGCGCAGGCCAGGACGGCTGGAACGCTTCAGTTCCTCGATGACCGGACGGCCTTCGAAGTACTTGAGTTCGATCGACAGGGACGGCTTGGCCTCACCAGTAACCTGGTAGCCAGCGATGTAACCTTCGTCTTTCAGAACTTTGGCAACCGCGACCTTCAGAGTGGAGGAAGGCATGCTTACGACGGACTTTTCAGCCATCTGGGCATTACGGATGCGAGTTAGCATGTCCGCTAACGGGTCCTGCATACTCATGGGCTAGATGCTCCTGATACAAGAATTATTAGCCTTGCGGCTATCACAACCACCCAAGCAGGCAGGGTAAAACCCCAGGCTCAGGTGAGCCGGTCATTCTAGACACAAGACAGAAACGAAACAAGCCCCATGAAGGGGCTTGTTTGTTGGCGAGAACACCGGCGGTCGGAAGATCACTCCCCTTCCGCCAGCGTCACGCCTACAGCGATTACCAGGAGGCCTTGACCAGACCTGGTACGTCACCGCGCATTGCCGCTTGACGCAGCATGTTACGGCCCAGGCCGAACTTACGGTAAACACCGTGAGGACGACCGGTCAGGCGGCAACGGTTGCGCAGACGCGCAGCGCTGGCATCACGTGGCTGCTTCTGCAGAGCGACAACGGCAGCGAAACGCTCTTCAGGAGAGGCGTTCAGATTGACGATGGTCGCTTTCAGCTCAGCACGCTTTTTAGCGAACTTGGCTACCGTGAGCTGACGCTTCAGCTCGCGGTTTTTCATGCTCTTCTTGGCCATTTTCCTACTCCAATCAGTTGCGGAACGGGAATTTGAATGCACGCAGCAGAGCGCGGCCTTCGTCATCCGAACGAGCAGTGGTGGTCAGGGTGATGTCCAAACCGCGCAGAGCATCGATCTTGTCGTAATCGATTTCCGGGAAGATGATCTGCTCTTTCACGCCCATGCTGTAGTTGCCACGACCATCGAAGGACTTGGCATTCAGGCCGCGGAAGTCGCGGACCCGAGGCAGGGAGATCGCCAGCAGGCGGTCCAGGAATTCGTACATCTTTTCGCGACGCAGGGTCACCTTGACACCGATCGGCCATCCTTCACGGACTTTGAAGCCCGCGATGGATTTACGAGCGAAAGTCACAACCGGCTTTTGACCGGTGATCTTTTCCAGGTCGGCAACAGCATGCTCGATGACCTTCTTGTCGCCGATCGCTTCGCCCAGACCCATGTTCAGGGTGATCTTGGTAACGCGCGGAACTTCCATCACGTTCGACAGCTTAAGTTCTTCCTTAAGCTTAGGAGCGATTTCGTTCCGGTAAATCTCTTTCAGTCGTGCCATGGTCTTCTACCTAGCAGTGTTCAAGCATCAACCGCTTTTTGGGTCGACTTGAAGACACGAATTTTCTTACCGTCTTCTACTTTGAAACCAACGCGGTCAGCCTTGTTGGTTTCGCCATTGAAGATGGCAACGTTGGAAGCGTGCAGAGGCGCTTCTTTTTCGACGATACCGCCCTGAACGCCCGCCATCGGGTTAGGCTTGGTATGACGCTTGACCAGGTTCACACCACCGATGACCAGACGGTCGTCAGCGAGAACCTTCAGCACCTTACCGCGCTTACCTTTGTCTTTGCCGGCGATCACGATGATCTCGTCGTCACGACGAATCTTTTGCATGTCGGATCTCCTTACAGCACTTCAGGGGCGAGCGAGACGATCTTCATGAACTTCTCAGTACGAAGTTCACGGGTCACTGGCCCGAAGATGCGAGTGCCGATCGGCTCTTGCTTGGTGTTCAGCAGAACAGCAGCGTTGCCGTCGAAACGAATGATGGAACCGTCAGCGCGACGTACACCGTGACGGGTACGGACGACAACAGCGGTCATCACTTGGCCTTTTTTGACCTTACCGCGCGGAATTGCTTCCTTGACGGTTACTTTGATGATGTCACCGATGCCGGCGTAACGGCGGTGCGAACCGCCGAGCACCTTGATGCACATGACGCGACGAGCGCCGCTGTTATCGGCCACATCGAGCATGGATTGAGTCTGAATCATAAAATTTCTCCGACCCCTAGCCCTTAGACTTCAACAGCGCGTTCGAGGACTTCAACCAGTGCCCAGGACTTGGTCTTGGCCAGCGGACGGGTTTCACGGATGGAAACCTTGTCGCCGATTTTGCACTGGTTGGATTCGTCGTGCGCGTGCAGCTTAGTCGAACGCTTAACGTATTTACCGTAGATCGGGTGCTTGACGCGACGCTCGATCAGAACGGTGATGGTCTTGTCCATTTTGTCGCTGACGACACGGCCAGTCAGCGTACGGACGGTTTTTTCAGCTTCAGCCATGATCACTTACCTGCCTGCTGGTTAAGCACAGTTTTCACGCGAGCGATGTCACGCTTAACTTGCGAGAGCAGGTGCGACTGCCCCAACTGGCCAGTTGCCTTCTGCATACGCAGATTGAACTGGTCGCGCAGCAAGCCGAGCAGTTGCTCATTCAGTTGCTGTGCAGATTTTTCACGAAGTTCATTCGCTTTCATCACATCACCGTCCGCTTAACAAAGGAGGTGGCGAGAGGCAGCTTTGCAGCAGCCAGGGCGAAAGCTTCGCGCGCCAGCTCTTCAGAAACACCCTCGATCTCGTACAGGACTTTGCCTGGCTGGATCTGGGCAACCCAGTATTCCACGGAACCCTTACCTTTACCCATACGAACCTCGAGAGGCTTCTTGGAGATCGGCTTGTCCGGGAAGACACGGATCCAGATCTTACCGCCACGCTTAACGTGACGGGTCAGAGCACGACGTGCCGACTCGATCTGGCGGGCGGTGAGGCGACCGCGAGCAACAGCTTTCAAGGCGAACTCGCCGAAGCTGACTTTGCTACCGCGCAGTGCCAGACCACGGTTGTGGCCGGTCATCTGCTTGCGGAATTTTGTACGCTTTGGTTGCAACATTTGGCGTACCCCTTACTTAGCAGCTTTTTTACGAGGCGCTGGTGCTTGTGGTTTCAGTTCTTCTTGGCGACCACCAATAACTTCGCCTTTGAAGATCCAAACCTTCACACCGATCACACCGTAAGTGGTGTGAGCTTCGTAGGTGTTGTAGTCGATATCGGCACGCAGGGTGTGCAGAGGCACACGCCCTTCGCGATACCACTCGGTACGAGCAATCTCAGCACCGCCGAGACGACCGCTCACCTGGATCTTGATGCCCTTGGCACCAATACGCATGGCGTTCTGTACGGCGCGCTTCATGGCGCGACGGAACATTACGCGGCGTTCCAGCTGCTGAGCTACGCTCTGCGCAACCAGCATAGCGTCGAGTTCCGGCTTGCGGATCTCTTCGATGTTGATGTGCACAGGCACACCCATCTGCTTGGTCAGGTCCTGACGCAGCTTCTCGACATCTTCACCTTTCTTACCGATAACGATACCGGGACGAGCGGTGTGGATGGTGATGCGTGCAGTTTGAGCCGGACGATGAATATCGATACGGCTTACGGACGCGCTTTTTAGTTTGTCTTGGAGGTACTCACGCGTTTTCAGATCCTTCAAGAGGTAATCTGCGTAAGTAGCACCGTCTGCGTACCAGACGGAGGTGTGCTCCTTGACGATTCCCAGGCGAATGCCAGTGGGATGTACTTTCTGACCCATCTGATCGACTCCGTTACTTGTCCGCAACCTTGACAGTGATATGGCAAGACCGCTTGACGATGCGATCAGCACGGCCTTTGGCACGTGGCATGATGCGCTTCAGCGAACGCCCTTCGTTGACGAAGACGGTGGAGACCTTCAGGTCATCAACGTCTGCGCCTTCGTTGTGTTCGGCGTTGGCAACGGCCGACTCGAGGACTTTCTTCATGATTTCAGCGGCTTTTTTGCTGCTGAAGGCCAACAGGTTGAGCGCTTCGCCCACCTTCTTCCCGCGGATCTGGTCGGCGACCAAGCGGGCTTTCTGGGCGGAGATGCGAGCGCCCGACAACTTAGCGGCTACTTCCATTTCCTTACCCCTTAACGCTTGGCTTTCTTGTCAGCCACGTGCCCGCGATAGGTGCGGGTACCGGCGAACTCGCCCAGTTTGTGGCCGACCATGTCTTCGTTCACGAGAACTGGGACATGTTGGCGACCGTTGTGAACCGCGATGGTCAGACCGACCATTTGTGGCAGGATCATCGAACGACGCGACCAGGTTTTAACTGGCTTGCGATCATTCTTCTCCACCGCCACTTCGATCTTCTTCAGCAGGTGAAGATCGATAAAAGGACCTTTTTTCAGAGAACGTGGCACTGTCGTATCCCTCTAGTTACTTGCGACGACGGACGATCATGTTGTCGGTACGCTTATTACCACGGGTTTTAGCACCCTTGGTTGGGAAGCCCCATGGCGATACCGGATGACGACCACCGGAGGTACGACCTTCACCACCACCATGTGGGTGGTCAACCGGGTTCATGGCAACACCACGAACGGTTGGGCGAACGCCGCGCCAGCGTTTGGCACCAGCTTTACCCAGCGAGCGCAGGCTGTGCTCGGAGTTCGAGACTTCGCCCAGGGTCGCACGGCACTCAGCCAGTACTTTACGCATCTCACCGGAACGCAGACGCAGAGTCACGTAGACGCCTTCACGAGCGATCAGCTGAGCCGAAGCACCAGCGGAACGAGCGATCTGAGCACCTTTACCCGGCTTCAGTTCGATGCCGTGAATGGTGCTACCTACTGGGATATTGCGCAGCTGCAGGGAGTTACCGGCCTTGATTGGGGCCAGAGCACCTGCGATCAGCTGGTCGCCAGCACTCACGCCTTTAGGGGCGATGATGTAGCGACGCTCACCGTCTGCGTAGCACAGCAGGGCGATGTGAGCAGTACGGTTTGGATCGTATTCGATACGCTCGACAGTGGCTGGGATGCCATCTTTGTCGTTGCGACGGAAGTCGACCAGACGGTAATGCTGCTTATGACCACCACCAACGTGACGAGTGGTGATGCGGCCATTGTTGTTACGACCACCAGACTTCGATTTCTTCTCGAGCAGCGGTGCGTGAGGAGCGCCTTTGTGCAGCTCCTGGTTGACCACCTTGACCACGAAACGGCGGCCAGGGGAAGTCGGTTTGCATTTAACGATTGCCATGATGCACCCCTTCCTTACTCAGCACTGCTGCTGAAATCGAGATCTTGGCCTGGCTGAAGGGAGACGATCGCCTTCTTCCAGTCATTGCGCTTGCCCAGACCACGTGCGGTACGCTTGGTTTTACCCAGAACGTTAACAGTCGACACGTTTTCAACTTTTACGTTGAACAGGCCTTCGACAGCTTTCTTGATTTCCAGCTTGGTTGCGTCAGTAGCAACCTTGAATACGAACTGGCCTTTTTTCTCAGCCAGAACGGTAGCCTTCTCGGAAACGTGCGGGCCAAGGAGGACTTTAAATACGCGTTCCTGGTTCATCCCAGCAGCTCCTCGAATTTCTTCACGGCCGAGACAGTGATCAACACTTTCTCGTATGCGATCAGACTGACCGGGTCGGAACCTTGAACGTCACGTACATCGACGTGCGGCAGGTTACGAGCAGCCAGGTACAGGTTCTGATCAACAGCGTCCGAAACGATCAGAACGTCGCTCAGACCCATGCCGTTCAGCTTGTTCAGCAGATCTTTGGTTTTCGGTGCTTCAACAGCGAAGTCCTGAACCACGACCAGACGGTCGCTACGCACCAGCTCAGCGAGGATGGAGCGCAGAGCTGCGCGATACATCTTCTTGTTGAGCTTCTGCGAGTGATCCTGAGGACGAGCTGCGAAGGTTACACCACCGCCACGCCAGATCGGACCACGAGTGGTACCAGCACGAGCACGGCCAGTACCCTTCTGACGCCATGGGCGCTTACCGCCACCAGCCACGTCGGAACGGGTCTTTTGCTGCTTGGTGCCCTGACGGCCGCCGGCCATGTAGGCCACGACTGCTTGGTGTACCAGCGTCTCGTTGAATTCGCCACCGAAAGTCAGTTCGGAAACTTCGATCGCCTGAGCGTCATTTACATTAAGTTGCATGTCAGTTTCCCCTTAACCGCGAGCCTTGACAGCTGGACGTACAACCACGTCGCCGCCAGTAGCGCCAGGAACGGCACCCTTGACCAGCAGCAGGTTGCGCTCAGCGTCTACGCGAACTACTTCCAGGGACTGAACAGTCACGCGCTCGGCGCCCATGTGACCGGACATTTTCTTGCCCTTGAACACACGACCAGGAGTCTGGCACTGGCCGATGGAGCCTGGGACACGGTGCGACACGGAGTTACCGTGGGTGTTGTCCTGGCCACGGAAGTTCCAGCGCTTGATGGTACCGGCAAAGCCTTTACCTTTGGACTGACCAGTAACGTCTACCAGCTGGCCTGCAGTGAAGAGTTCAGCTTTGATCGAGTCGCCAGCCTGGAACTCGCCTTCTTCAAGACGGAACTCCCAGACACCGCGACCAGCGGCAACGTTGGCCTTGGCGAAGTGACCTGCCTGAGCGGCAGTCACACGCGAAGCACGACGCTCGCCGACAGTGACTTGCACTGCACGGTAGCCATCGGTTTCTTCAGTTTTGAACTGGGTGACGCGATTCGGCTCGATCTCAATGACCGTGACCGGAATGGAGACACCTTCTTCGGTGAAAATGCGGGTCATACCGCACTTGCGACCGACTACACCAATAGTCATGTTGTAAACCTCATGAGTGTACGGGGCTTTCACCCGCTATGGCCGCCCATTTCAGAGCGTTACACGACAAGACCGAAGTCTTAGCCGAGGCTGATCTGCACTTCCACACCTGCCGCCAGATCAAGCTTCATCAGCGCGTCAACGGTTTTATCCGTTGGCTGGACGATGTCCAGAACACGCTTATGAGTGCGGATCTCGTACTGGTCACGCGCGTCTTTGTTGACGTGCGGGGAGACCAGAACGGTGAAACGCTCTTTGCGGGTAGGCAGTGGAATTGGACCACGCACTTGTGCACCAGTACGTTTCGCGGTTTCCACGATTTCCTGGGTGGATTGGTCGATCAGGCGATGGTCGAAAGCCTTCAACCTGATTCGGATTTGCTGATTTTGCATTGGATTTCAGACTCCAGGCTGTTCCCAACGGACGCACTACGCCCGCTAAAAGGAGGCGTGATTCTATAGACGCCCCTATTTAGTGTCAACCCAATAAAAAAAACCCCCGCTGAGCGGGGGTTTTTTCAATCGGTCGAGTGATTACTCGATGATTTTGGCCACGACGCCGGCGCCGACGGTACGACCGCCTTCACGGATAGCGAAGCGCAGACCGTCTTCCATTGCGATGGTCTTGATCAGGGTAACAGTCATCTGAATGTTGTCACCTGGCATTACCATTTCAACGCCTTCCGGCAGTTCGCAGTTACCGGTCACGTCAGTGGTACGGAAGTAGAACTGAGGACGGTAGCCTTTGAAGAACGGAGTGTGACGGCCGCCTTCTTCCTTCGACAGAACGTAGACTTCTGCGGTGAACTTGGTGTGCGGCTTGACCGAACCTGGCTTGACCAGAACCTGGCCACGCTCAACGTCGTCACGCTTGGTACCACGCAGCAGAACGCCGCAGTTCTCGCCAGCACGGCCTTCGTCCAGCAGCTTGCGGAACATCTCAACACCGGTGCAGGTGGTGGTGGTGGTGTCACGCAGACCAACGATTTCCAGCGGATCTTGAACGCGGACGATACCACGCTCGATACGGCCGGTAACAACGGTACCACGACCCGAGATCGAGAATACGTCTTCGATCGGCATCAGGAACGGCTGGTCGATCGCACGAACTGGCTCAGGAATGTAGCTGTCCAGAGTCTCTACCAGCTTCTTGACAGCGGTAGTGCCCATTTCGTTGTCGTCTTTGCCTTCCAGCGCCATACGAGCGGAACCGATGATGATCGGAGTGTCGTCGCCTGGGAAGTCGTAGGTGGACAGCAGGTCGCGAACTTCCATCTCGACCAGTTCCAGCAGCTCAGCGTCGTCTACCAGGTCAGCCTTGTTCAGGAAGACCACGATGTACGGAACGCCAACCTGACGGGACAGCAGGATGTGCTCACGGGTTTGTGGCATCGGACCATCGGCGGCCGAGCAAACCAGGATCGCGCCGTCCATCTGGGCAGCACCGGTGATCATGTTCTTCACGTAGTCAGCGTGACCTGGGCAGTCAACGTGAGCGTAGTGACGAATGGTCGAGTTGTACTCAACGTGAGCGGTGTTGATGGTGATACCGCGCGCTTTTTCTTCCGGAGCCGAGTCGATCTTGTCGAACTCAACGATTGCCGAACCGAAAACTTCGGAGCAAACGCGAGTCAGAGCTGCGGTCAGAGTGGTCTTACCGTGGTCAACGTGGCCGATGGTGCCAACGTTAACGTGCGGAAGGGAACGATCAAATTTTTCTTTAGCCACGACAGTGAACCTCTTGCCTAAAGGGGATTAGCCTTGTTTTTTAACGAGTGCTTCGACGATGTTCGACGGAGCTTCGGCGTATTTGGAGAATTCCATGGAGTAGCTTGCGCGACCCTGAGACATGGAACGAACGTCGGTCGCGTAACCGAACATCTCTCCGAGCGGTACCTCAGCAGTGATTACCTTGCCGGACACCGAGTCTTCATTACCCTGGATCATCCCACGACGACGGCTCAGGTCACCCATCACGTCACCCAGGTAATCTTCCGGGGTTACAACTTCGACCTTCATGATCGGCTCAAGCACCACGCCACCGCCCTTCTGGGCCAGTTGCTTGGTCGCCATCGAAGCGGCGATCTTGAACGCCATTTCGTTGGAGTCGACGTCGTGATACGAACCATCGAATACCGTGGCCTTCAGGCCAAGCAGCGGATAACCGGCAACAACGCCGTTTTTCATCTGCTCTTCGATACCCTTCTGGATCGGGGCGATGAATTCCTTAGGAATCACACCACCAACGACTTCGTTGGTGAACACCAGACCTTCGGTGATGTTGCCCTTCTCGTCTACGTCCGGCTCCGAGAAACGGATCCAGCAGTGACCGAACTGACCACGACCACCCGACTGACGAACGAACTTACCTTCGATTTCGACGTTGGACTTGGTGATCTTCTCGCGGTACGAAACCTGCGGCTTGCCGACGTTGCACTCGACGTTGAACTCGCGCTTCATGCGGTCAACGAGGATGTCCAGGTGCAGCTCACCCATACCGGAGATGATGGTCTGGCCGGTTTCTTCGTCGGTTTTGACGCGGAACGACGGGTCTTCCTGGGCCAGCTTGCCCAGTGCGATGCCCATCTTCTCCTGGTCAGCCTTGGTCTTCGGCTCTACGGAGAGCGAAATAACCGGCTCAGGGAAGTCCATACGCTCAAGGATGATCGGCTTGTCGGCGTTGCACAGGGTGTCACCGGTGGTGACGTCCTTCATGCCGATCAGAGCAGCGATGTCGCCTGCACGTACTTCCTTGATTTCTTCCCGCTGGTTGGCGTGCATCTGCACCATACGGCCAACGCGCTCTTTCTTGCCCTTGACCGAGTTGATGACGGAGTCACCGGAGGTCAGGAAGCCCGAGTAGACGCGGACGAAGGTCAGAGTACCAACGAATGGGTCAGTAGCGATCTTGAACGCCAAGGCCGAGAACGGCGCGTTGTCGTCAGCAGGACGCTCGTCGTACTGCTCTGGCTGAACCTCATCCTTCGGCACGTCGATCAGATCAGGGTGGATACCCTTGATCGCAGGAATCTCGGTTGGCGCAGGCAGGTAATCAATGACGGCGTCGAGAACCAGGGGAACGCCCTTGTTCTTGAACGAGGAACCGCAGACAGCAGGAACGATCTCGCTCGCCAGGGTACGGGCGCGCAGACCAGCCTTGATGTCTTCGACGGACAGGTCACCTTCTTCAAGGTACTTGTTCATCAGCTCTTCGTTGGCCTCGGCAGCAGCCTCGACCATGTTGCTGCGCCATTCGTTGGCCAGCTCGACCATATCCGCAGGAATTTCTTCTTCGCGGTAGGTAGTGCCTTTGTCGTCGTCGTTCCAGAAGATGGCTTTCATCTTGATCAGGTCGACCTGACCCTGGAAGTCGTCTTCAGCACCGATAGCCAGCTGTACTGGAACCGGAGTGTGACCCAGGCGGTTCTTGATCTGACCTACGACGCGCAGGAAGTTGGCACCGGCACGGTCCATCTTGTTCACGTAGACAACACGTGGAACGCCGTACTTGTTGGCCTGACGCCATACGGTCTCGGACTGCGGCTCAACGCCGGAGGTACCGCAGAACACAACGACCGCGCCGTCGAGTACACGCAGCGAACGCTCTACTTCAATGGTGAAGTCAACGTGGCCAGGGGTATCGATGACGTTTACGCGGTAGTTGTCGTACTGACCACGGGAACCTTTCCAGAAGGTGGTAACGGCAGCGGAGGTAATGGTGATACCGCGCTCCTGCTCCTGCACCATCCAGTCGGTGGTCGCGGCGCCATCATGCACCTCGCCCATCTTGTGGCTCAGACCTGTGTAGAACAGGATCCGCTCGGTAGTGGTGGTCTTACCCGCGTCAACGTGGGCACAGATACCAATGTTACGGTAGCGGTTAATTGCTGTAGTACGAGCCATAAAGCCCTCGCAAAATGATTGATGCTTGAATTAGAAGCGGTAGTGCGAGAACGCTTTGTTGGCTTCAGCCATACGGTGCACGTCTTCACGCTTCTTGACTGCAGCACCCTTGCCTTCGGCAGCATCCAGCAGCTCGCCAGCCAGGCGCAGAGCCATCGACTTCTCGCCGCGCTTGCGGGCGTAGTCTACGAGCCAGCGCATTGCCAGAGCGTTACGACGGGATGGACGAACTTCAACCGGGACCTGGTAAGTGGCACCGCCGACACGACGGGACTTTACTTCGACCAGCGGAGCGATGGCGTCGAGAGCTTTCTCGAAGATTTCCAGGGGGTCGCTGTTCTTGCGTGCTTTGACGGTATCCAGGGCACCGTAAACGATGCGCTCGGCTACGGCCTTCTTGCCGCTTTCCATCACGTGGTTCATGAACTTGGCGAGAATCTGGGATCCGTACTTCGGATCGTCAAGGATCTCACGTTTTGCTGCTACACGACGTCTTGGCATGATAAGCCCTCAAACGGTCTTCAGGTTAGCCCGGGACGTGGGTCTTCGACCCCTGCCCGACCTTACTCTTATCGACTCAAAAAAATGGATGTCTGCAAACGGCCGATTACTTCGGACGCTTGGTACCGTACTTCGAACGACCCTGGTTACGGCCTTTGACGCCCGAAGTATCCAGAGAGCCGCGAACGGTGTGGTAACGAACACCTGGCAAGTCTTTTACACGGCCGCCACGGATCAGGACGACGCTGTGCTCTTGCAGGTTGTGGCCTTCACCGCCGATGTACGAGGAAACCTCGAAACCGTTGGTCAGACGCACACGGCATACTTTACGCAGTGCCGAGTTAGGTTTTTTCGGCGTAGTGGTGTACACACGGGTGCACACGCCACGACGTTGCGGGCAGTTCTGCAGCGCAGGAACGTCGGACTTTTCGACCGAACGCTTACGCGGCTGACGTACCAGCTGGTTGATAGTTGCCATCTACTAGCTCCACTGATTGTCTTGCGACTCTATTGTCTTGCAAGAAAGCCAAAAATTGGCGAGACGGAGCCTCACCAAATTTAAGGGTACAAAAGTCTAAAGAGGATCTTGCACCCAGTCAAGACAAGGCCCCGGCCCTCCCCGCCCGATCATCGGCAACATTTCATGTCGCCGATGACCGTGAGGAGCTTGCCGGGGCCCTGCCCTGTACTTAGTTACCGCTGGAGTTCAGCGCTTCGGTCAGTGCGGCTTCCACCTCACTGGCACTTACGCGCAGCGGTTTGTCGGCATCACGGCGACGCTTACGCTCGCTGTGGTAGGCCAGACCGGTACCGGCCGGGATCAGACGACCCACGACCACGTTCTCTTTCAGGCCGCGCAGGTAATCGCGCTTGCCGGTTACGGCCGCTTCGGTCAGCACGCGGGTGGTTTCCTGGAAGGAAGCCGCGGAGATGAACGACTCGGTCGACAGCGAGGCCTTGGTGATACCCAGCAGTACACGGGTGAACTTCGATACGAACTTGTCATCGGCGGCGAGACGCTCGTTCTCGACCAGCACCTGAGTCAGTTCCATCTGGTCGCCCTTGATGAAGCTGGAATCGCCCGACTCGGAGATCTCGACCTTACGCAGCATCTGACGCAGGATGGTCTCGATGTGCTTGTCGTTGATCTTAACGCCTTGCAGACGGTAAACGTCCTGGATCTCGTTGACGATGTATTTCGCCAGCGCGCTCACACCCAGCAGACGCAGGATGTCGTGCGGATCGCTCGGGCCGTCGGAGATGACTTCGCCGCGGTTTACCTGTTCGCCTTCGAAGACGTTCAGGTGGCGCCACTTCGGAATCAGCTCTTCATACGGATCGCTACCGTCGGTCGGGGTAATGACCAGACGACGCTTGCCTTTGGTCTCCTTGCCGAATGCGATGGTGCCGCTGACTTCAGCCAGAATCGAGGCTTCTTTCGGACGACGCGCTTCGAACAGGTCGGCAACACGTGGCAGACCACCGGTGATGTCACGGGTCTTCGACGTTTCTTGCGGGATACGCGCGATAACGTCACCAACACCGATCTGTGCACCGTCAGCAACACCTACCAAGGCGTTCGCTGGCAGGAAGTACTGTGCAGGTACGTCGGTACCTGGCAGGTACAGATCCTTGCCGTTGGCATCGACCATCTTGATTGCCGGACGGATTTCCTTGCCTGAGGCAGGGCGATCCTTGACGTCCAGTACTTCGATGTTGGTCAGGCCGGTCAGCTCGTCGGTCTGGCGCTTGATGGTGATGTTTTCTTCCATGCCCACGAAGGTCACGGTACCTTTGAGCTCGGTAACGATCGGGTGGGTGTGCGGGTCCCACTTGGCGACGATGGCGCCAGCTTCGACCTTGTCACCTTCCTTGACCGAAATAACCGCACCGTAAGGCAGCTTGTAACGCTCGCGCTCACGACCGAATTCATCGGCAATGGCCAGCTCACCGGAACGCGATACGGCAACCAGGTTGCCATCGGCGCGCTCGACCTGCTTCAGGTTGTGCAGACGGACCATACCGCCGTTCTTCACCTGGACGCTGTCGGCAGCCGAAGTACGGCTTGCAGCACCACCGATGTGGAACGTACGCATGGTCAGCTGGGTACCCGGCTCACCGATCGACTGTGCAGCGATAACGCCGACAGCTTCACCGATGTTCACCTGATGACCGCGGGCCAGATCACGACCGTAGCACTTGGCGCAGATACCGTAGCGGGTTTCGCAGTTGATCGGCGAACGCACGACAACTTCGTCGATGCTGTTCAGCTCGATGAACTCGACCCACTGCTCGTCGACCAGGGTACCGGCAGGAACGATGACGTCCTCGGTGCCTGGCTTGAACACGTCGCGGGCGATGACACGGCCCAGTACACGCTCACCCAACGGCTCTACAACGTCACCGCCTTCAATGTGCGGAGTCATCAGCAGGCCTTGGTCGGTACCGCAATCGATCTCGGTTACAACCAGGTCTTGCGCAACGTCCACCAGACGACGGGTCAGGTAACCGGAGTTCGCAGTCTTCAACGCGGTATCCGCCAGACCTTTACGAGCACCGTGCGTCGAGATGAAGTACTGCAGTACGCTCAGACCTTCACGGAAGTTCGCGGTGATCGGCGTCTCGATGATCGAGCCGTCCGGCTTGGCCATCAGACCACGCATACCGGCCAACTGACGGATCTGTGCTGCGGAACCCCGCGCACCCGAGTCAGCCATCATGTACATCGAGTTGAAGGACTCTTGCTCGACTTCTTTGCCCTCGCGGTCGATGACCTTCTCTTTCGAGAGGTTGGCCATCATCGCCTTGGACACTTCGTCGTTCGCCTTGGACCACAAGTCGATGACCTTGTTGTACTTCTCGCCCTGGGTTACCAGGCCGGAAGCGTACTGGCTCTCGATTTCCTTCACTTCATCAGTGGCGCTGCCAATGATGCGTGCTTTTTCATCAGGGATGACGAAGTCATTCACACCGATGGAAACGCCGGAAATGGTCGAGTAGGCGAAACCGGTGTACATCAACTGGTCGGCGAAGATCACGGTCTCTTTCAGACCAACCACGCGGTAGCACTGGTTGATCAGCTTGGAGATCGCCTTTTTCTTCATCGGCTGGTTGACCACATCGTACGGCAGGCCTGCCGGTACAACCTGGAACAGCAGAGCACGGCCGACAGTGGTGTCGACGATGCGGGTGTTCTTGGTGATGCTGCCATCACGGTCTTTCACGGTCTCGTTGATACGGACCTTGATCTTCGCGTGCAGAGCGGCTTCGCCGGCGCGGAATACGCGGTCGACTTCCTGCAGGTCGGCGAATACGCGACCCTCGCCCTTGGCATTGATGGCTTCACGGGTCATGTAGTACAGACCCAGTACAACGTCCTGCGACGGAACGATGATTGGCTCACCGTTGGCTGGCGACAGAATGTTGTTGGTCGACATCATCAGCGCGCGCGCTTCAAGCTGTGCTTCCAGCGTCAGAGGCACGTGAACGGCCATCTGGTCACCGTCGAAGTCGGCGTTGTACGCAGCACAGACCAGCGGGTGCAGCTGAATGGCCTTGCCTTCGATGAGCACAGGCTCGAACGCCTGGATACCCAGACGGTGAAGGGTCGGTGCACGGTTCAGCAGTACGGGGTGTTCGCGAATCACTTCAGCGAGAACGTCCCATACCTCTGGCAGCTCGCGCTCGACCATCTTCTTGGCAGCCTTGATGGTGGTCGCCAGACCACGCATTTCCAGCTTGCCGAAAATGAACGGCTTAAACAGCTCCAGGGCCATCTTCTTCGGCAGACCGCACTGATGCAGACGCAGGGTCGGGCCTACGGTAATTACCGAACGGCCGGAGTAGTCCACACGCTTGCCGAGCAAGTTCTGACGGAAGCGACCTTGCTTACCTTTGATCATGTCGGCCAGGGACTTCAGCGGACGCTTGTTCGAGCCAGTGATGGCGCGACCGCGACGGCCGTTGTCCAGCAGGGCGTCTACCGCTTCCTGCAGCATGCGCTTTTCGTTGCGCACGATGATGTCCGGCGCCGACAGATCGAGCAGGCGCTTGAGACGGTTGTTACGGTTGATCACCCGACGATACAGGTCGTTCAGGTCGGAGGTCGCGAAGCGGCCGCCATCCAGCGGAACCAATGGGCGCAGGTCCGGCGGCAGTACCGGCAGAACGGTCAGAACCATCCACTCAGGCAGGTTGCCCGAGCCCTGGAAGGCTTCCATCAGCTTCAAGCGCTTGGACAGCTTCTTGATCTTGGTTTCCGAGTTGGTCTGCGGAATCTCTTCGCGCAGGCGACCGATCTCGTGCTCCAGGTCGATAGCGTGCAGCAGCTCGCGGACAGCCTCGGCACCCATGCGGGCGTCGAAATCGTCACCGAACTCTTCCAGCGCTTCGAAGTACTGCTCGTCATTCAGCAGCTGGCCCTTCTCGAGGGTAGTCATGCCTGGGTCGATTACGACGTAGCTCTCAAAATAGAGCACGCGCTCGATGTCACGCAGGGTCATGTCCATCAGCAGGCCGATACGGGACGGCAGCGACTTCAGGAACCAGATGTGGGCGACCGGCGAGGCCAGCTCGATGTGCGCCATGCGCTCACGACGAACCTTGGCAAGGGCAACTTCAACGCCGCACTTCTCGCAGATCACACCGCGGTGCTTGAGGCGCTTGTACTTGCCGCACAGGCACTCGTAGTCCTTCACCGGGCCAAAGATCTTGGCGCAGAAAAGGCCGTCACGCTCAGGCTTGAACGTACGGTAGTTGATGGTTTCCGGCTTCTTAACTTCACCGAACGACCACGAACGGATCATTTCAGGCGACGCCAGACCGATGCGGATGGCGTCGAACTCTTCGACTTGACCCTGGTTTTTCAGCAAATTCAGTAGGTCTTTCAAGGCCTTTCCTCCTGGCGGAGCAGGAAGCGGGCTGTACCAGCCCCGCTCCCCTTCGCGTCACGTGTTATTCGGTTTCCAGATCGATATCGATACCGAGCGAACGGATCTCTTTGATCAACACGTTGAAGGACTCGGGCATGCCCGGCTCCATACGGTGATCGCCATCCACGATGTTCTTGTACATCTTGGTACGGCCGTTCACGTCGTCCGACTTCACTGTGAGCATTTCTTGCAGGGTGTATGCCGCGCCGTATGCTTCCAGCGCCCACACTTCCATCTCCCCGAAACGCTGACCACCGAACTGCGCCTTACCACCCAGCGGCTGCTGGGTAACCAGGCTGTAGGAACCAGTGGAACGCGCGTGCATCTTGTCGTCCACCAAGTGGTTCAGCTTGAGCATGTACATGTAACCCACGGTCACAGGACGCTCGAACTTGTTGCCGGTACGGCCGTCGAACAGCACCATCTGGCCGCTCTCTGGCAGGTCAGCCAGCTTCAGCATGGCCTTGATCTCGCGCTCCTTGGCACCGTCGAAGACCGGAGTAGCCATAGGCACGCCTTTCTTCAGGTTGTGCGCCAGGGCGAGGATCTCTTCGTCGGTGAACTCTTCCAGGTTCTCCTGACGACCACCGATCTCGTTGTAGATCTCGGTGAGGAAGCCACGCAGCTCAGCGGCTTTGCGCTGTTCTTCGATCATGCGGTCGATCTTCTCGCCCAGACCTTTGGCCGCGAGGCCCAGGTGGGTTTCAAGGATCTGACCGACGTTCATACGCGAAGGTACGCCCAGCGGGTTCAGTACGACGTCGACCGGAGTACCGTTGGCGTCGTGCGGCATGTCTTCTACCGGCATGATGACCGAGACCACACCTTTGTTACCGTGACGACCGGCCATCTTGTCACCCGGCTGGATGCGACGGCGGATGGCCAGGTAAACCTTGACGATCTTCAGTACGCCCGGCGCCAGGTCATCGCCCTGCTGCAGCTTGCGCTTCTTGTCTTCGAACTTGTCGTCCAGCAGACGACGGCGATCGACGATGTACTGCTGAGCCTTTTCCAGCTGCTCGTTCAGTGCATCTTCAGCCATGCGCAGTTTGAACCACTGGCCGTGCTCCAGACCGTCCAGCACTTCGTCAGTGATCACGGTGCCTTTCTTCAGGCCCGCACCACCGTCGACCACTTGGCCGTTAAGGGCAGAACGCAAACGCTCGAAGGTTGCACCCTCGACGATACGGAACTCTTCGTTGAGGTCCTTGCGAATCTCGTCCAGCTGCATCTTCTCGATGGCCAGTGCGCGGCTGTCGCGCTCCACGCCATCACGGGTGAAGACCTGAACGTCGATGACGGTACCCTTGGTGCCGGTCGGCACGCGCAGGGAGGTGTCCTTAACGTCGCTGGCCTTCTCACCGAAGATCGCACGCAGCAGTTTCTCTTCCGGCGTCAGCTGGGTTTCGCCTTTTGGCGTGACCTTGCCGACCAGGATGTCGCCAGCGCCGACTTCAGCACCCACGTAGACGATACCGGCTTCGTCCAGCTTGTTCAGTGCAGCTTCACCCACGTTCGGGATATCCGCAGTGATTTCCTCTGGGCCAAGCTTGGTGTCACGCGCCACACAGGTCAGTTCCTGAATGTGGATCGTGGTGAAGCGGTCTTCCTGAACCACACGCTCGGACAGGCAGATGGAGTCTTCGAAGTTGAAGCCGTTCCACGCCATGAACGCGATGCGCATGTTCTGACCCAGCGCCAGTTCACCCATGTCGGTGGACGGGCCGTCGGCCATGATGTCGCCACGCGCAACCTTGTCACCTTTGCTAACCAGCGGACGCTGGTTGATGCAGGTGTTCTGGTTGGAGCGGGTGTACTTGGTCAGGTTGTAGATATCTACACCTGCTTCACCGGTTTCGACTTCGTCGTCGGCTACGCGAACGACGATACGGCTGGCGTCGACGGAGTCGATCACGCCACCGCGGCGAGCAACCACGCAGACACCGGAGTCACGGGCAACGTTGCGCTCCATGCCGGTACCGACCAGCGGCTTGTCGGCACGCAGGGTTGGTACAGCCTGGCGCTGCATGTTCGAACCCATGAGTGCACGGTTGGCGTCGTCGTGCTCGAGGAACGGAATCAGCGAGGCAGCAACGGAAACAACCTGCTTCGGCGATACGTCCATCAGGGTGACGTCTTCCGGCGCCTTGACGGTGAATTCGTTCAGGTGACGAACAGCAACCAGTTCGTCGATCAGTTGCTTCTTGTCGTTCATCGCGGCCGAAGCCTGGGCGATGACGTGATCTGCTTCTTCGATCGCCGACAGGAACACGATGTCGTCGCTGACAACGCCTTCCTTCACCACGCGGTACGGGCTTTCCAGGAAGCCGTACTGGTTGGTGCGGGCATAGGCCGCCAGGGAGTTGATCAGACCGATGTTCGGACCTTCAGGGGTCTCGATCGGGCACACACGGCCGTAGTGGGTCGGGTGTACGTCACGGACTTCAAAGCCTGCGCGTTCACGGGTCAGACCGCCCGGGCCGAGTGCGGAAACACGGCGCTTGTGGGTGATCTCGGAGAGCGGGTTGTTCTGGTCCATGAACTGCGAGAGCTGGCTCGAACCGAAGAACTCCTTCACCGCCGCCGCAACCGGCTTGGCGTTGATCAGGTCTTGCGGCATCAGGCCTTCGCTTTCAGCCATCGACAGACGTTCCTTGACCGCGCGCTCGACGCGCACCAGGCCAACACGGAACTGGTTCTCGGCCATCTCGCCGACGCAACGTACGCGACGGTTACCGAGGTGGTCGATGTCGTCGACGATGCCTTTACCGTTACGGATATCGACCAGGGTCTTGAGAACCTCGACGATGTCTTCCTTGCTCAGCACGCCCGAACCTTCGATCTCGGTACGACCGATACGACGGTTGAACTTCATGCGGCCCACGGCCGACAGGTCGTAACGCTCGGCGCTGAAGAACAGGTTGTTGAACAGGGTTTCGGCAGCGTCCTTGGTTGGCGGCTCGCCCGGGCGCATCATGCGATAGATCTCGACCAGCGCTTCCAGTTGGTTGCTGGTAGTGTCGATCTTCAAGGTGTCCGAGATGAACGGACCGCAGTCGATGTCGTTGGTGTACAGCGTTTCGATGCGTACGACCTGAGCCTTGGCGATCTTGATCAGCAGCTCGGCGGTCAGCTCGGTGTTGCACTCGGCGATGATCTCGCCGGTAGCCGGATGCACGATAGCCTTGGCGGTGGTGCGACCCAGGACGTATTCCATCGGAACGTCCAGCTGGTTCACGCCGGCCTTCTCGAGCTGGTTGACATGGCGCGCGGTAATGCGGCGGCCCTGCTCAACGATGACCTTGCCGGTTTCGTCATGGATATCCATGACCGCAACTTCACCACGCAGACGCTGAGGCACCAGTTCCAGGCTGAGTTTTTCGCCGGAAATATGGAACACGTTGGTGGTGTAGAAGGTGTTCAGAACCTCTTCGGTGCTGTAACCCAGGGCGCGCAGCAGTACCGAGGCCGGAAGTTTGCGGCGACGGTCGATACGGACGAACACGCAGTCTTTCGGATCGAACTCGAAGTCCAACCAGGAGCCGCGGTACGGAATGATGCGAGCGGAGTACAGCAGCTTGCCGGAGCTGTGCGTCTTGCCACGGTCGTGGTCGAAGAACACACCAGGCGAACGGTGCAGCTGGGAAACGATCACACGCTCGGTACCGTTGATAACGAAGGTACCGTTCTCAGTCATCAGGGGGATTTCACCCATGTAGACTTCTTGCTCTTTGATGTCCTTGATCGCTTTGTTCGACGATTCCTTGTCGAAGATGATCAGGCGCACCTTGACCCGCAGTGGGACCGCGAAGGTCACGCCACGCAGGACACATTCCTTCACATCGAAGGCGGGTTCGCCCAGGCGATAGCCTACGTACTCCAGGGCAGCATTGCCGGAGTAGCTGATGATCGGAAATACCGATTTGAAGGCCGCGTGCAGGCCGACGTCGCGGAACTGATCCTTGGATGCTCCCGCTTGCAGGAATTCGCGATACGAATCCAGCTGGATGGCCAGGAGGTAAGGCACATCCATGACGTCCGGCAACTTGCTAAAGTCCTTGCGGATACGTTTTTTCTCAGTGTATGAGTAAGCCATCAGCGTTCCCCAGCTTGGTCACCTGCTTGTTTGGCTTCTCCCGGCGGGAGCAGCCAGAAAATCGTGCAAACCCCTTGGTTTGCGCCACCCACATGGGTGTCTTGCAGCTTGTTATCGGGGCCGACGTGATCGGCCACCAATAACGGAAAAAGGCCGGTGGCATAAGCCACCAGCCATCAGCCTTTGCTCAACGCTCCGGCTGGAGTCGCAAGGTCGAGATTACTTCAGCTCGACTTTAGCGCCTGCTTCTTCCAGCTTCTTCTTAGCGTCTTCAGCGGCTTCTTTCGAAACGCCTTCAGCTACGACCTGAGGAGCGCCGTCGACTTTCTCTTTGGCTTCTTTCAGGCCCAGACCGGTCAGTTCGCGAACGGCTTTGATCACGTTCACTTTCTTGTCGCCGGCTTCAACCAGAACAACGTTGAACTCGGTCTGCTCTTCAACAACGGCAGCAGCAGCAGCTGGGCCAGCAGCGGCAACAGCAGCGGTAACGCCGAAGGTTTCTTCCATAGCTTTGATCAGCTCAACAACTTCCAGAACGGTTTTCTGGCCGATTGCTTCGATGATTTGCTCGTTAGTCAGGGACATGACTTAAATCCTGTATTGGGGTGACAGCCTACGCAGCCATCAAATTAAACATATGATTTTGAAAGAGGTTACGCGGCCTTAGGCAGCAGCAGCTTCTTTCTGGTCGCGAACGGCCGCCAGAGTACGAGCCAGCTTGCTGGTAGCGCCTTGAATGACGCTCATCAGACGTGCGATAGCTTCGTCACGGGTCGGCAAGGTAGCCAGTACATCGATCTGGTTGGCGGCAATGAAATTGCCGTCAAACGCAGCTGCCTTGATCTCGAACTTGTCCTGACCCTTGGCGAACTCTTTGAACAGACGAGCAGCAGCGCCCGGGTGTTCGTTGGAGAATGCAATCAGGGTCGGGCCTTTGAACGCGTCGTTGAGGATCGAATACTCGGTACCTTCAACTGCGCGCTTGAGCAGGGTGTTACGTACGACACGTACGTATACGCCAGCTTCGCGGGCCTCTTTACGGAGTCCGGTCATTGCGCTTACAGTCACACCACGGGCATCGGCCACGACAGCGGACAGAGCGACTTTGGCAGCCTCGTTGACTTCAGCGACGATGGCTTTCTTGTCTTCGAGTTTAATTGCCACGGGTTTACTCCTGGTTTTTACCGTTTCATCTGGCCGAAGCCGGATGTCGTTTTGGTGTCTGATTCGGTAACGAATCGGGAGCACCATCTGCGTAGGCTTGAGGTTTAAGGCTTGCGCCGCCTACGGTCTTGGATAGCCCCCGCCAGGCAGGGACCCCAATTTTGCTGATGGCGCGACGAATCGCGCCATCATTGCCTTACGCGTTCAGCGAGCTCTGATCGATGACCAGACCTGGGCCCATAGTGGTGCTCAGGGTAACGCGCTTGACGTAAATACCTTTCGAAGAAGCTGGCTTGATACGCTTCAGATCAGCGATCAGGGCTTCAACGTTTTCCTTCAGCTTGCCAGCTTCGAAACCGACCTTGCCAACGGAGGTGTGGATAATACCGTTTTTGTCGGTGCGATAGCGAACCTGACCGGCCTTGGCGTTTTTCACAGCCGTGGCAACATCAGGAGTCACAGTACCGACTTTCGGGTTAGGCATCAGGCCGCGAGGACCCAGAACCTGACCCAACTGACCCACAACGCGCATGGCATCTGGCGATGCGATGACGACGTCATAGTTCAGGTCGCCGCCCTTCATTTCGGCAGCCAGATCATCCATACCTACACGGTCAGCGCCGGCAGCCAGAGCGGCCTCAGCAGCTGGACCCTGGGTGAAGACGGCAACGCGCACGGTCTTGCCAGTGCCGTGTGGCAGCACGGTAGCGCTACGAACGACCTGGTCGGATTTACGCGGGTCAACACCGAGGTTAACAGCAACGTCGAAAGATTCGCTGAACTTCACGGTGGACAGTTCGGCCAGCAGCGCAGCTGCGTCTTCGAAGTTGTAAACTTTGCCAGCTTCGACTTTCGAAGCAATAGCCTTTTGGCGCTTGGTCAGCTTAGCCATTACACACCCTCCACGTTCAGGCCCATGCTGCGGGCAGAGCCAGCGATGGTGCGTACAGCAGCGTCCAGGTCAGCAGCGGTCAGATCAGCCTGTTTAGCTTTGGCGATATCTTCCAGCTGAGCACGGGTCACGGTACCGACTTTGACGGTGTTCGGGCGAGCCGAACCACTGGTCAGGCCAGCAGCTTTCTTCAGCAGAACCGAGGCAGGGGTGCTCTTGGTCTCGAAAGTGAAGCTACGGTCACTGTAAACAGTGATGATCACAGGCGTCGGCAGGCCGGCTTCTTGACCCTGAGTACGGGCGTTGAAGGCCTTGCAGAATTCCATGATGTTCACACCGTGTTGGCCCAGTGCTGGACCAACGGGTGGGCTTGGGTTGGCCTGGCCGGCCTTAACTTGCAGCTTGATGTAAGCCTGAATCTTCTTAGCCATGAGCTACTCCAATATCGGGTACGAACGCCAGATGGCTCCCCGGATGACTTGCGTTTTATCCCAGTGACGACAAAACCCCGCAGCACACAGGGCTGCGGGGTATGGGATGCTTCGTCCGCCTAGACCTTTTCGACCTGGCTGAACTCTAGCTCTACCGGAGTAGAGCGACCAAAAATGAGCACCGCCACCTGGAGGCGACTCTTTTCGTAGTTAACCTCTTCGACGTTACCATTGAAGTCAGCGAACGGACCATCAATGACTCGAACCACTTCACCGGGCTCGAACAACGTCTTCGGCTTCGGCTTGTCACTACCGTCGGCTACGCGACGCAGGATAGCTTCAGCTTCTTTATCAGTGATCGGTGCAGGCTTATCAGCAGTACCACCAATGAAGCCCATCACACGAGGGGTATCTTTGACCAAGTGCCAAGTCCCTTCGTTCATCTCCATCTGGACCAGAACATAGCCAGGGAAGAATTTACGCTCACTTTTGCGCTTCTGGCCGTTGCGCATTTCGACGACTTCTTCGGTCGGGACCAGGATCTCGCCGAAACCGTCTTCCATGCCTGCCAGCTTGACGCGCTCTATCAGGGAGCGCATAACATGCTTCTCGTAACCCGAGTAAGCATGCACAACATACCAACGCTTAGCCACGGGACACCTTTAGCCAACGATCAGGGAGACCGCCCAGCCGAGCAGGGAATCAAGCCCCCACAGCAGCAGTGCCATAACCAGCACGACAGCCACGACAATCAGCGTGGTCTGGGTGGTTTCCTGGCGGGTCGGCCACACGACTTTACGGATCTCAGTACGAGCTTCCTTCGCAAGCGCAAAGAACGACTTACCCTTCGCGGTCTGCAGAGCTACAAAGCCCGCAACAGCAGCCAGGGCGAGAAGTGCAAGAACGCGGTACAGGATTGGAGAGGCGGAGTAATACTGATTACCCACTACACCAACAACCACCAAAGCCACTACAGCCAGCCACTTGAACAGATCAAAACGCGATTCTTGGGCTTCAGTTTTGGGAGTCATCGAGGAGGATCCTGTAAGAAGAAAGCCAATCACACTGAGGTGAATGGCAGGTCAGGAGGGAATCGAACCCCCAACCTACGGTTTTGGAGACCGTCGCTCTGCCAATTGAGCTACTGACCTGTAACGCTGTATCAGGCCGGCCATTATACCGGCCTGATCAAGTAAATCAACTACTTATTCGATAATTTTTGCTACGACGCCGGCGCCGACGGTACGACCGCCTTCACGGATAGCGAAGCGCAGACCGTCTTCCATTGCGATGGTCTTGATCAGGGTAACAGTCATCTGAATGTTGTCACCTGGCATTACCATTTCAACGCCTTCCGGCAGTTCGCAGTTACCGGTCACGTCAGTGGTACGGAAGTAGAACTGAGGACGGTAGCCTTTGAAGAACGGCGTGTGACGGCCGCCTTCTTCCTTCGACAGAACGTAGACTTCTGCGGTGAACTTGGTGTGCGGCTTGACCGAACCTGGCTTGACCAGAACCTGGCCACGCTCAACGTCGTCACGCTTGGTACCACGCAGCAGAACGCCGCAGTTCTCGCCAGCACGGCCTTCGTCCAGCAGCTTGCGGAACATCTCAACACCGGTGCAGGTGGTGGTGGTGGTGTCACGCAGACCAACGATTTCCAGCGGATCCTGAACGCGGACGATACCACGCTCGATACGGCCGGTAACAACGGTACCACGACCCGAGATCGAGAATACGTCTTCGATCGGCATCAGGAACGGCTGGTCGATCGCACGAACTGGCTCAGGAATGTAGCTGTCCAGAGTCTCTACCAGCTTCTTGACAGCGGTAGTGCCCATTTCGTTGTCGTCTTTGCCTTCCAGCGCCATACGAGCGGAACCGATGATGATCGGAGTGTCGTCGCCTGGGAAGTCGTAGGTGGACAGCAGGTCGCGAACTTCCATCTCGACCAGTTCCAGCAGCTCAGCGTCGTCTACCAGGTCGGCCTTGTTCAGGAAGACCACGATGTACGGAACGCCAACCTGACGGGACAGCAGGATGTGCTCACGGGTTTGTGGCATCGGACCATCGGCGGCCGAGCAAACCAGGATCGCGCCGTCCATCTGGGCAGCACCGGTGATCATGTTCTTCACATAGTCAGCGTGACCTGGGCAGTCAACGTGAGCGTAGTGACGAATGGTCGAGTTGTACTCGACGTGAGCGGTGTTGATGGTGATACCGCGCGCTTTTTCTTCCGGAGCCGAGTCGATCTTGTCGAACTCAACGATTGCCGAACCGAAAACTTCGGAGCAAACGCGAGTCAGAGCTGCGGTCAGAGTGGTCTTACCGTGGTCAACGTGGCCGATAGTGCCGACGTTAACGTGGGGAAGGGAACGATCAAACTTTTCCTTAGCCATCGATACAATCCTCCGCAGAAGAAATAGTCTTACGCTGATAAAACAAAGGCAGATATTTTCATATCTGCCTTGTTTATATGGAGCTCTTGAGCGGACTTGAACCGCTGACCTCACCCTTACCAAGGGTGTGCTCTACCAACTGAGCTACAAGAGCGAAACACTTTGTGCAAAACCCAGCAAACTTGGAGCGGGTAGCGGGAATCGAACCCGCATCATCAGCTTGGAAGGCTGAGGTTCTACCACTAAACTATACCCGCGGAGCTTGCGGCTCTCGCTAAAACTGGTGGAGGGAGAAGGATTCGAACCTTCGAAGCTCTCGCAACGGATTTACAGTCCGTCCCCTTTGACCGCTCGGGAATCCCTCCAGATGTGGCCGGCATTCTATTTGTCTGCCGTCCTAGTGTCAAGCTTTTTTTCAAATTTCTTCAATCAAATCTGAAACTTAGCTGCTTTGACACTGCTTCCAGCTCTACCACCTCAGTGGTGTTCCCTGTGAAGCGGGCGCCATTCTATCAAGCTATTCGCCAGTTGCAATACCCTGGCAGAAAATAATTTTATGTTTTAAGTCTTTGAAATCGTTGGAAAGAGTGGCAAGGACCATTTGATCCAGTAAACGCTCGCTTTCCGGGGAAATCTTGAGCCAGAGACCATCGGCGCCGGGCAACTGCCCAGACACCGGTACTGCGTTGATATCCAGGCTCAGCAAGCGCTGGCGCAATGCGTCGATTTGATCGCGCTCCGTCAGCCCCCCTACCACCAAGCATTCATCACGGCGACGAGCAGGCGCGTTCACACCCGCTTCACGCAATAGACGGATCTCCTGCTGATTACCTTTGTATAACGAGAGCGGGGCGACATCCTTGGCTTTCAGCGGGGCTTCCTGTTGGTGCCAGACGTAATAGAAGACGTTGAGCACCAGCAACAGCAGAAACAACCAACGCATAAGCACCTCAGTTCAAAGGGCAGGCCATTGCCAGGCCAACGAATACCAAGTCGGGAACCACGCGCGCCTGGGGTGCAGCTTCACGTACCAACGGCGCATCCCCCCCCGTGAGGAATACTGTAAAGGCTTCTCCCCACAGCGAGCGTGCTTGCTCCAGCTGCGTGCGCGCAAAACCTTGCAGCATCAACACGCAACCCCGTTCGACCGCCTCAACAGTCGAACGTCCAGGAGCAAGACTGGTCAATGCACGCTCAGCAGATGCGTCGTCGTAGCGGATCCGGCGAGTGTGCGTGCGCAGTTGGCTGCGCATCAGCGGCATACCCGGGCAGATGTATCCCCCCAGGTGCTCGCCATCAGCACCAATGAAGTCGGCCTTGGCAGCTGTACCCAGGTCGATCACCAGGCAAGCCCCCTTGGCCAGGTGGAAAGCACCCAACGCCGCCAGCCAGCGATCCATGCCCAGGCGCTGGAAGTCTTCATATCCATTGCGCACCCCAGCCATCTCACGGGCCGGTTCCGCTACCCGCGGCACCACAGAAAACGCCTGATTGATCAGCCCACAGAGCGCCGCCGTTTCTTCCTCACTACGCACACTGACAATACGGCAGCCTGACAGGCGAAGCGAAGTCAAAGTACCGACCTGGGCCACTAGCGCCTGATCGGAATCCACAATGCCGCCACCCACGATAGTGGCGTCAACAGCATGGATGACTCGCCATTTGATGAAGCTGTTACCGCAATCGAGCTCAAGAATCATCATGCAACCTCAAACTGAGCTCACCACCACTGAAGCTCTTCTCCACACCATCGACCTCCAGGCGCAAGCCGCCCTGCCCGTCCACCCCGAGCACTACCCCGTTGATCTGGGTACTGCCGGCAACAAGGGACACGTTACGCCCCTGCCATAGATGTGCTTGTTCCCATTCTTCCTGGAATGCGGCAAAACCATAGCGTCGGTGTCGCGCCAACTCATGCTGCAATTGCTGGCTGAGCATTGCCACCAGGCGATTCCGATCAATCGGAGCGCCAACCTCACGCCGTATGGAGGTCCACTGCTGATCGACTTGCACATTTGACTGCATGTTCACGTTGACGCCAATGCCAAGAACAACGTGACAGACGTCTGCCGGATCACCGACCAACTCAAGCAGGATGCCCGCGATTTTCTGCCCACGCACCAGTACGTCATTAGGCCACTTGAGCCCGACTTCCTTTACACCCAAGCCTTCCAAGGTCCGCATTACCGCCAAGCCGACCACCAGACTCAGCCCCTCGAGCTGGCGCATGCCGCCCTCGACCCGCAACACCAGACTGTAATAAAGGTTTTCTGCGAATGGGCTGACCCACTGACGACCACGACGGCCACGGCCAGCACTCTGACGCTCGGCAAGCACCAGAAATGGAGCAGCCTGCCCCTGACCTGCAAGCCGCAGGCCTTCAGCATTGGTAGAGTCGATGGTTTCGTGGATGAACATTGGCCATTGCTCAGCATCAGCGAATTCGGCAATAGCCTTCGCTTCGAGCAACGCCAGGGGCGCCGCTAGCTGATAGCCACGCCCACGAACCTTGTGAATGGTGAGATTTAGCTCACTCTCCAGATGCTGCAGCTGCTTCCAAACGGCGCTGCGACTCACCCCGAGGGCTGCCCCCAAGGCTTCTCCGGAATGGAACCGGCCATCCTTGAGGAGATTCAACAACTTCAGCATGCCAGTCTCGACTTGGAATAAGGCTGGCATGATAGCTATGGGTAGTGGGCTTGCATAGGAAAAGGGCCCCACGTCACCACCCAAATCCCGTGTATCGAGCCAGAAAAGACAAAACCCCTACCTGCTCGCGCAGATAGGGGTTTTGCGAAATGAATCTTGACGATGACCTACTCTCACATGGGGAAACCCCACACTACCATCGGCGATGCATCGTTTCACTACTGAGTTCGGGATGGGATCAGGTGGTTCCAATGCTCTATGGTCGTCAAGAAATTCTGTAGCCAGAATGTCCAGATGGACAGCCCAGCGAATCCGGATATGCGATATTTGTGGTTCGTTGCGAACTTTCGGTTCGTATCATCTTCACCACCACAATCTGCAGCAGCAAATTGCTTGGGTGTTATATGGTCAAGCCTCACGGGCAATTAGTATTGGTTAGCTCAACGCCTCACAGCGCTTACACACCCAACCTATCAACGTCGTAGTCTTCGACGGCCCTTTAGGGGATTCAAGATCCCAGTGAGATCTCATCTTGAGGCAAGTTTCCCGCTTAGATGCTTTCAGCGGTTATCTCTTCCGAACATAGCTACCCGGCAATGCCACTGGCGTGACAACCGGAACACCAGAGGTTCGTCCACTCCGGTCCTCTCGTACTAGGAGCAGCCCCTCTCAAATCTCAAACGTCCACGGCAGATAGGGACCGAACTGTCTCACGACGTTCTAAACCCAGCTCGCGTACCACTTTAAATGGCGAACAGCCATACCCTTGGGACCGGCTTCAGCCCCAGGATGTGATGAGCCGACATCGAGGTGCCAAACACCGCCGTCGATATGAACTCTTGGGCGGTATCAGCCTGTTATCCCCGGAGTACCTTTTATCCGTTGAGCGATGGCCCTTCCATACAGAACCACCGGATCACTAAGACCTACTTTCGTACCTGCTCGACGTGTTTGTCTCGCAGTCAAGCGCGCTTTTGCCTTTATACTCTACGACCGATTTCCGACCGGTCTGAGCGCACCTTCGTACTCCTCCGTTACTCTTTGGGAGGAGACCGCCCCAGTCAAACTACCCACCATACACTGTCCTCGATCCGGATAACGGACCTGAGTTAGAACCTCAAAGTTGCCAGGGTGGTATTTCAAGGATGGCTCCATGAGAACTGGCGTCCCCACTTCAAAGCCTCCCACCTATCCTACACAAGCAAATTCAAAGTCCAGTGCAAAGCTATAGTAAAGGTTCACGGGGTCTTTCCGTCTAGCCGCGGATACACTGCATCTTCACAGCGATTTCAATTTCACTGAGTCTCGGGTGGAGACAGCGCCGCCATCGTTACGCCATTCGTGCAGGTCGGAACTTACCCGACAAGGAATTTCGCTACCTTAGGACCGTTATAGTTACGGCCGCCGTTTACCGGGGCTTCGATCAAGAGCTTCGCTTGCGCTAACCCCATCAATTAACCTTCCGGCACCGGGCAGGCGTCACACCCTATACGTCCACTTTCGTGTTTGCAGAGTGCTGTGTTTTTAATAAACAGTCGCAGCGGCCTGGTATCTTCGACCGGCATGAGCTTACGGAGCAAGTCCTTCACCCTCACCGGCGCACCTTCTCCCGAAGTTACGGTGCCATTTTGCCTAGTTCCTTCACCCGAGTTCTCTCAAGCGCCTTGGTATTCTCTACCTAACCACCTGTGTCGGTTTGGGGTACGGTTCCCAGTTATCTGAAGCTTAGGAGCTTTTCTTGGAAGCATGGCATCAACCACTTCGTCGCCTAAAGGCAACTCGTCATCAGCTCTCGGCCTTGAGATCCCGGATTTGCCTAAGATCTCGGCCTACCACCTTAAACTTGGACAACCAACGCCAAGCTGGCCTAGCCTTCTCCGTCCCTCCATCGCAATAACTGGAAGTACAGGAATATTAACCTGTTTTCCATCGACTACGCTTTTCAGCCTCGCCTTAGGGACCGACTAACCCTGCGTCGATTAACGTTGCGCAGGAAACCTTGGTCTTTCGGCGTGCGAGTTTTTCACTCGCATTGTCGTTACTCATGTCAGCATTCGCACTTCTGATACCTCCAGCAAGCTTCTCAACTCACCTTCACAGGCTTACAGAACGCTCCTCTACCGCATCACCAGAGGTGATACCCGTAGCTTCGGTGCATGGTTTGAGCCCCGTTACATCTTCCGCGCAGGCCGACTCGACTAGTGAGCTATTACGCTTTCTTTAAAGGGTGGCTGCTTCTAAGCCAACCTCCTAGCTGTCTAAGCCTTCCCACATCGTTTCCCACTTAACCATGACTTTGGGACCTTAGCTGACGGTCTGGGTTGTTTCCCTTTTCACGACGGACGTTAGCACCCGCCGTGTGTCTCCCATGCTCGGCACTTGTAGGTATTCGGAGTTTGCATCGGTTTGGTAAGTCGGGATGACCCCCTAGCCGAAACAGTGCTCTACCCCCTACAGTGATACATGAGGCGCTACCTAAATAGCTTTCGAGGAGAACCAGCTATCTCCGAGCTTGATTAGCCTTTCACTCCGATCCACAGGTCATCCGCTAACTTTTCAACGGTAGTCGGTTCGGTCCTCCAGTCAGTGTTACCTAACCTTCAACCTGCCCATGGATAGATCGCCCGGTTTCGGGTCTATACCCAGCGACTAAACGCCCTATTAAGACTCGCTTTCGCTACGCCTCCCCTATTCGGTTAAGCTCGCCACTGAATATAAGTCGCTGACCCATTATACAAAAGGTACGCAGTCACCTAACAAAGTAGGCTCCCACTGCTTGTACGCATACGGTTTCAGGTTCTATTTCACTCCCCTCTCCGGGGTTCTTTTCGCCTTTCCCTCACGGTACTGGTTCACTATCGGTCAGTCAGTAGTATTTAGCCTTGGAGGATGGTCCCCCCATGTTCAGACAAAGTTTCTCGTGCTCCGTCCTACTCGATTTCATTGATAAGAGATTTTCGTGTACGGGGCTATCACCCACTATGGCCGCACTTTCCAGAGCGTTCCACTAATCTCAAATCAACTTAAGGGCTGGTCCCCGTTCGCTCGCCACTACTAAGGGAATCTCGGTTGATTTCTTTTCCTCAGGGTACTTAGATGTTTCAGTTCCCCTGGTTCGCCTCTTGCACCTATGTATTCAGTACAAGATACTCAGCTTGTGCTGAGTGGGTTCCCCCATTCAGAGATCTCTGGATCACAGTCTGTTTGCCGACTCCCCAAAGCTTATCGCAGGCTACCACGTCTTTCATCGCCTCTGACTGCCAAGGCATCCACCGTATGCGCTTCTTCACTTGACCATATAACCCCAAGCAATCTGGTTATACTGTGAAGACGACATTCGCCGAAAATTCGCATGTTGCTCTTTCGAGCAGAACTCACAAATTTTACCTTAGCCTGATCCACCAGCAGTGAAACTGGTGTTCAGTCTATTTCTATCACATATCCGAATTTTTAAAGAACGATCTGACAAAAGTCAGAAATCAACATTCATCACCGAATGTTCATTTCTAAGTTCTGAAAGCTGTACAACCTGAAAGAGTGGTGGAGCCAAGCGGGATCGAACCGCTGACCTCCTGCGTGCAAGGCAGGCGCTCTCCCAGCTGAGCTATGGCCCCGTATTTTCTAGGCCGCACCAAGTAATTGGTAGGTCTGGGCAGATTTGAACTGCCGACCTCACCCTTATCAGGGGTGCGCTCTAACCAACTGAGCTACAGACCTATAACAGGGTCGCGTTACAGCATCGTCTTTATACAAAGAATCAAGCAATTCGTGTGGGAGCTCATCAGCAGGCTGATGTCGTCGATTAAGGAGGTGATCCAGCCGCAGGTTCCCCTACGGCTACCTTGTTACGACTTCACCCCAGTCATGAATCACACCGTGGTAACCGTCCTCCCGAAGGTTAGACTAGCTACTTCTGGTGCAACCCACTCCCATGGTGTGACGGGCGGTGTGTACAAGGCCCGGGAACGTATTCACCGCGACATTCTGATTCGCGATTACTAGCGATTCCGACTTCACGCAGTCGAGTTGCAGACTGCGATCCGGACTACGATCGGTTTTGTGAGATTAGCTCCACCTCGCGGCTTGGCAACCCTCTGTACCGACCATTGTAGCACGTGTGTAGCCCAGGCCGTAAGGGCCATGATGACTTGACGTCATCCCCACCTTCCTCCGGTTTGTCACCGGCAGTCTCCTTAGAGTGCCCACCATAACGTGCTGGTAACTAAGGACAAGGGTTGCGCTCGTTACGGGACTTAACCCAACATCTCACGACACGAGCTGACGACAGCCATGCAGCACCTGTGTCAGAGTTCCCGAAGGCACCAATCCATCTCTGGAAAGTTCTCTGCATGTCAAGGCCTGGTAAGGTTCTTCGCGTTGCTTCGAATTAAACCACATGCTCCACCGCTTGTGCGGGCCCCCGTCAATTCATTTGAGTTTTAACCTTGCGGCCGTACTCCCCAGGCGGTCAACTTAATGCGTTAGCTGCGCCACTAAAATCTCAAGGATTCCAACGGCTAGTTGACATCGTTTACGGCGTGGACTACCAGGGTATCTAATCCTGTTTGCTCCCCACGCTTTCGCACCTCAGTGTCAGTATCAGTCCAGGTGGTCGCCTTCGCCACTGGTGTTCCTTCCTATATCTACGCATTTCACCGCTACACAGGAAATTCCACCACCCTCTACCGTACTCTAGCTTGCCAGTTTTGGATGCAGTTCCCAGGTTGAGCCCGGGGCTTTCACATCCAACTTAACAAACCACCTACGCGCGCTTTACGCCCAGTAATTCCGATTAACGCTTGCACCCTCTGTATTACCGCGGCTGCTGGCACAGAGTTAGCCGGTGCTTATTCTGTCGGTAACGTCAAAACACTAACGTATTAGGTTAATGCCCTTCCTCCCAACTTAAAGTGCTTTACAATCCGAAGACCTTCTTCACACACGCGGCATGGCTGGATCAGGCTTTCGCCCATTGTCCAATATTCCCCACTGCTGCCTCCCGTAGGAGTCTGGACCGTGTCTCAGTTCCAGTGTGACTGATCATCCTCTCAGACCAGTTACGGATCGTCGCCTTGGTGAGCCATTACCCCACCAACTAGCTAATCCGACCTAGGCTCATCTGATAGCGCAAGGCCCGAAGGTCCCCTGCTTTCTCCCGTAGGACGTATGCGGTATTAGCGTTCCTTTCGAAACGTTGTCCCCCACTACCAGGCAGATTCCTAGGCATTACTCACCCGTCCGCCGCTGAATCAAGGAGCAAGCTCCCGTCATCCGCTCGACTTGCATGTGTTAGGCCTGCCGCCAGCGTTCAATCTGAGCCATGATCAAACTCTTCAGTTCAATACTGCTTGGGTTTTTAAGAAACCCTAAACTTGGCTCAGCAATCTCAAATGACTATGTGATTTCTCGCATGGTCACTTGTGATGCTGATAATCTTTTTGACTATCAGTCCGTACTCACAAGCACCCACACGAATTGCTTGATTCGATTTGTTAAAGAGCGTTTGGTTAAGAGCTTTTCGCCTCAACCGAGGCGCGCATTCTACGCTTTCCTCAGAGCCTGTCAAGCGTTTATTTTGAAGTTTTTTGCGAGAAACTCGTTTAGCTTCAAACACTTGGCTCGCTTCGATCTCTCGTAGCGGGAGGCGAATAATACAGCGTTTAAAAGCGCTGTCAACCACCATTTCAACCGCTATCGATCAGATGACCGAAGCACCTCCAGCACTACCTGGATTAAGCAACTCATTGAATTTCAAGGAGTTTCTCGTTCCGACTACGCTGGAAGTGGGGCGCATTATAAGGGGATTCGAGAACGCGTCAAGGCTTAATTCCAATAAACTTCACAATCGCTGCAAAACAAAGCGGGGAGGCCTGCCGGCCTCCCCGCTTCTATATATAGCTACACCACCAGGCACTCACTCCGCCTTGAGCGTAACCCGGGCAAACGCCTTCTTGCCCGCCTGGCACACATGAGTGGCACCAATCGCAAACATGAAGTCACGCCCAACCACCGCACCATCGACCTTGACCGCACCGCCATTGAGCAGATCGCGCGCCATCGCCGAGTTTTTCACCAGGCCTGCACGGTTCAATACAGCAGCGATCGGCAGGTCTTCAGCAGCTGCCACCTCGATCTCGGGCAGATCTTCCGGCAACTCACCCTCTTTCATGCGATTACCCGCCGCGCGGTGGGCGTTGGCAGCCGCCTCTTCACCATGGAAACGCGCAACAATTTCTTCCGCCAGCTTGATTTTGATGTCGCGCGGGTTCGCACCATTGGCGACATCGGCACGCAACTGCTCGATCTCTTCCATGGAGCGGAAGCTCAGCAACTCGAAGTAACGCCACATCAGCGTGTCCGGGATCGACACCAGCTTGCTGTACATCACCCCAGGGGCTTCCTGGATACCGACGTAATTGCCCAGCGACTTGGACATTTTCTTCACGCCGTCCAGCCCTTCGAGCAGCGGCATGGTCACGATGCACTGCGCTTCCTGGCCGTAAGCGCGCTGCAACTCGCGCCCCATCAGCAAGTTGAATTTCTGGTCGGTACCACCGAGCTCCACGTCAGCCTTGAGGGCTACCGAGTCATACCCCTGCACCAGCGGGTAGAGGAATTCATGAATGGCAATCGGCTGGTTGGTGGTGTAGCGCTTGTCGAAGTCGTCGCGCTCAAGCATACGCGCCACCGTGTACTGCGACGCCAGGCGAATGAAATCAGCCGGTGTCAGCTTGTCCATCCAGGTGGAGTTGAACGCGACCTCGGTCTTGGCCGGGTCGAGAATCTTGAACACCTGCTGCTTGTAGGTCTCGGCGTTATCCAGCACCTGCTCACGCGTCAGCGGCGGGCGAGTCGCACTTTTGCCGCTGGGATCACCGATCATTCCGGTGAAGTCACCGATCAGGAAGATGACCTGATGACCCAGCTCCTGGAACTGGCGCAGCTTGTTGATCAGCACGGTGTGCCCCAGGTGCAGGTCAGGCGCGGTCGGGTCGAAACCTGCCTTGATACGCAGAGGCTGGCCGCGCTTGAGCTTCTCCACCAGTTCCGACTCGACCAACACTTCTTCCGCACCGCGCTTGATAAGCGCCAGCTGCTCTTCAACCGACTTCATAGACAGACCCGCAAGGCTCAGATTCAAGGGGAGCCAACCATACAAGATCGGCCATCAAATACAAGTTTCGCAACGGAATGTGACCTGACCGCAGCCTCGCGGCGTCTACGCGCCCTTGCGTGAAAATGGATTTGGTTATATTTTATACAGTTATTTCATCTTCATCATGTCATTCATCTTTTCCATATTCACTTTTCTTCAAAAAGTCACCTTACCTATGACCGACGAAACGCCTAAAGCGCCCCCGCTTTATCCGAAAACGCACCTGCTGGCCGCCAGCGGCATCGCCGCCCTGCTCAGCCTGGCTCTGCTGGTATTTCCGTCCAGCGAAGTCGAAGCCAAAAAGACCACCCTCAGCCTCGAGCTGGAAAGCCCGGCGGAGCAACTCAAGGATGAGTCTGCCGCCGCGCCACTGGTGCAGACCCAAGCCGATCAAGGTTCACCGTTCGCGCAAATCGAAGGTGCCGATGGCAAAACCGAGCAAGCTACGCAAGAGCTTCCGGCCCTGGAGCAAAAACCAGAAGCCACAACGCCTGGGCATCGTGAAGTCACCGTGGCACGTGGCGATACACTGTCCACGCTGTTCGAAAAAGTCGGCCTGCCAGCCAATGCTGTGCACGATCTGTTGGCCAGCAGCAAGCAGGCCAAGCAGTTCAGCCAACTCAAGCATGGCCAGGTATTGCAGTTCGAGCTCGACAAGGACGGCCAACTGGCCAGCCTGCAAAGCAAGGTCAGCACCCTCGAAACCATCCGCCTGACGAAGACCGCCAAGGGTTATACCTTCGACCGCGAAATCAGCAAGCCATTGGTACGTACCGCGTACGCCCACGGCGTGATCAAAAGTTCGTTGTCGGCCTCGGCCCAGCGTGCCGGGTTGTCCCACAGCCTGACCATGGACATGGCCAAGGTACTGGGCTACGACATCGACTTCGCCCAGGACATCCGCCAGGGTGACGAATTCGACGTGGTCTATGAGCAGAAGGTCATGGATGGCAAGGTGGTTGGTACAGGCAACATCCTGTCCGCCCGCTTCACCAACCGTGGCAAGACCTACACGGCGGTGCGCTACACCAACAAGCAGGGCAACACCAGCTACTACACTGCCGACGGCAACAGCCTGCGCAAGGCGTTCATCCGCACCCCCGTGGACTTTGCGCGTATCAGCTCGCGGTTTTCCGCAGGCCGCAAGCACCCGATCCTGAACAAGATCCGTGCACACAAGGGTGTCGACTATGCCGCGCCACGCGGCACACCGATCAAAGCAGCCGGTGACGGCCGCATCGAGCTGGCCGGCCGCCGCGGTGGGTACGGCAACACAGTCATCATCGCCCACGGCAACAGGTACAAGACCCTGTACGGGCACATGCAGGGCTTTGCCAAAGGCATCAAGACCGGCAGCAGCGTGAAGCAGGGGCAGATCATCGGTTATATCGGCACCACCGGCCTGTCCACGGGCCCGCACCTGCACTATGAGTTCCAGGTCAATGGCGTCCACGTCGACCCACTGAGCCAGAAGGTACCGATGGCCGACCCGATCGCCAAGGCCGAACGCCAGCGGTTCCTGCAGCAAAGCAAGCCACTGATCGCGCGCATGGATCAGGAAAAGGCCACCATGCTCGCAGCGAACAAGCGCTGATCCATGGCGCTCTACCTGGGAGTAATGTCTGGCACCAGCCTCGACGGCCTGGACATTGCCCTGATCGAACAAGGCGAGCGGCTGGAGCTGCTCGCCACCCATTACCTGCCGATGCCCGCCGAGCTGCGTCAGCAACTGCTTGCCCTTTGCGCCAGCGGCCCTGACGAAATCGCACGTGCAGCATTGGCGGAAAACCACTGGGCCAGCCTGGCCGCAGAAGGCATACAGCAGTTGCTGAAAAAGCAGGAGCTGCAGCCTGCCGCCATCCGCGCCATCGGCAGCCATGGCCAGACCATTCGCCACGAGCCTGCCCGGGGGTTTACCGTGCAGATCGGCAACCCGGCATTGCTCGCCGAGCTCACCGGGATCGCAGTGGTAGCCGATTTCCGCCGGCGCGATGTGGCGGCTGGCGGCCAAGGCGCGCCTCTGGTGCCTGCGTTTCATGAAACCCTGTTCGCCCATCTTGGCCAGCGGCTGGCAGTGCTCAACGTGGGCGGCTTCAGCAACCTCAGCCTGATCGAGCACGACAAGCCGGTCCACGGCTTCGACTGTGGCCCCGGCAATGTCCTGCTGGATGCCTGGATCGAGCGTAAACGCGGCCAGGCTTATGACGCCGACGGCGCCTGGGCGGCCAGTGGCGTGGCCCAGACCGATTTGCTGAACGCGTTGCTGAGTGATCCATTCTTCGTCGGCAGCGGCCCGAAGAGTACAGGCCGCGAAGTGTTCAACCTGGCCTGGCTGGATGGCCATCTCGCTCGTATGCCGCAGTATCGCGACGAGGATGTCCAGGCCACATTGCTTGAACTGACGGCGCGAACCATCACGGAGTCCTTGCGTAATGCACAGCAAGGCACAGAAGCACTGCTTGTATGTGGAGGCGGTGCACGCAACGGTGCATTGATGGCTCGCCTTGACGCGCAGCTACCCGATACCCGGGTCACCAGCACCCAGGCATATGGCGTGGACCCAGACTGGGTCGAGGGTATGGCATTTGCCTGGCTGGCTCATTGCTGCCTGGAAGGCATCGCTGCCAACCGGCCCAGCGTTACGGCAGCGAAGGGGCTCCGGGTGCTGGGCGCGATCTACCCAGCCTGACCTTGCAACCGCCAACGAAAACGCCGCGCGAATGCGCGGCGTTTTTTGTACTACCGGGCTTCAGATCGAGAAGGAAGATCCACAGCCACAGGTGGTAGCGGCATTCGGGTTCTTGATCACGAAGCGCGAACCCTCAAGACCTTCCTGGTAATCCACCTCCGCGCCCGCCAGATACTGGAAGCTCATGGGATCTACCACCAGGGATACACCTTCGCGCTCGACGATGGTGTCATCTTCGGCCACATCTTCATCGAAGGTGAAGCCATACTGGAAACCCGAGCAGCCGCCACCGGTCACGAAAACCCGCAGTTTCAGACGATCATTGCCTTCCTCGCAAACCAGAGTCTTCACCTTTTGCGCGGCGCCGTGAGTGAATTCCAAAGCCGTGGGGGTGAAGGTTTCGACGCTCATGTTGATTCTCCCGGCGCAGTAGCCGCCATAAAACTCGATGACGCGCATTATCCGCTTCTCCGAGAAAATCGGTCAACAATTCGTAAGCCGCAAGTGACAAGCTACAAGCTGAACGCAGTACGCTCACTTGCAGCTTGTACATTGCCGGCGGTGTCAGGGCAGCAGGCCGGCATGGGACAGGCCCATGCGCTCGTCCAGGCCAAACAGGATGTTCAGGTTCTGCACCGCCTGGCCTGACGCGCCCTTGACCAGGTTGTCGATAACCGACAGCACGACCACAAGGTCACCACCTTGCGGGCGATGAACGGCAATACGGCATACGTTGGCACCGCGAACGCTACGGGTTTCAGGGTGGCTGCCCGCTGGCATCACGTCGACGAACGGCTCGTCTGCGTAGCGCTTCTCGAACAGTGCCTGCAGGTCGACCGACTTATCGGCAACCGTCGCGTACAAGGTCGAGTGAATGCCGCGGATCATCGGGGTCAGATGCGGCACGAAGGTAAGACCGATATCCGTGCCCGCAGCCAGGCGCAGGCCTTGGCTGATTTCCGGCAGGTGACGGTGGCCCTTGACCGCGTAGGCCTTCATGCTCTCGCCAGCCTCACAGAACAGCGACCCCACGGCGGCACCACGGCCGGCGCCACTGACACCCGACTTGCAATCGGCGATCAGGCGCGACGGGTCGGCCAGGCCCGCTTCGAGCAGTGGCAGGAAGCCCAACTGGGTAGCGGTCGGGTAGCAGCCGGGCACGGCGATCAGGCGCGCCTGGCGAATTTTCTCACGGTTGACTTCAGGCAGGCCGTAAACCGCATCCTTGAGCAACTCCGGCGCGCCGTGCGGCTGACCGTACCATTTCGCCCACTCGGCAGCGTCCTGCAGGCGGAAGTCGGCGGACAGGTCAATGACCTTGGTTCCGGCAGCCAGCAACTCGCCGGCCAGGGCGTGCGCGACACCGTGCGGGGTGGCGAAGAAGACCACGTCGCAGGCTGACAGGGCCTTGCTGTCCGGCACACTGAAAGCCAGGCCGTCATAGTGGCCGCGCAGGTTCGGATACATGTCGGCGACCGCTACGCCCGCCTCGGAACGCGAAGTGATGACCGCCACTTCGGCCTGTGGATGCTGTGCCAGCAGACGCAACAGTTCGACGCCGGTGTAACCCGTGCCGCCGACGATACCGACCTTGATCATAACGCTTGCCCCTTATCAACGAGCCGTCTGGAAAGCGCACGATGATAGGGGCGCAAGGCGCCTGTAACAACTCTTCGGGTGACCCTTCGGGCGCTTGGCCTCTACTATCTGACGACCGTGAATACCTGAAGGAACTCTCTCCATGCTTTACCTATGGATAAAAGCGCTGCACATCGTCAGCGTGGTCTGCTGGTTCGCCGGCCTGTTCTATCTGCCCCGGCTGTTCGTCTACCACGCCCAAAGCCAGGACAGCATCAGCCGGGACCGCTTCGTTACCATGGAGCGCAAGCTGTACCGCGGCATAATGAACCCGGCGATGATTGCCACCTACGTGTTCGGCGCCTGGATGCTCTATCTCACCCCGGGCTGGCTGAGCCAAGGCTGGCTGCACGCCAAATTGACCCTGGTAATTCTGCTCACCGGCTACCATCACATGTGCGGCGCCCAGCGCAAACGCTTTGCCAACGGCGCCAACACCCGCAGCCACGGTTACTACCGCTGGTTCAACGAAGTACCCGTGCTGTTCCTGCTGGGCATCGTGATCCTTGTGGTGGTCAAACCGTTCTGACGTTGAACGCACTGTTCAGGAGCCTCGCCCATGCCCTTGCCTGCTTCGCTCGAACAACGCCTGCGCTTGCCCGTGGTGGCGGCGCCGATGTTCCTGATCTCCAATCCCCAGCTGGTCCTGGCCTGCTGCGGCAATGGCGTGGTCGGCAGCTTTCCGGCCTTGAACCAGCGCGACAGTGCCGGCTTCAAAGGCTGGCTCGAGGAGATCGAAGCGGGCCTTGGGCAGCTGCAAACGCCAGCCCCTTATGCGGTGAATCTGATCGTCCACCCATCCAACCCGCGTCTGCAGGCTGACCTTGCCCTGTGTGTCGAGCATCAGGTGCCTATAGTCATCACCAGTCTTGGCGCGGTGAAGGAAGTCGTGGATGCCGTGCACGGCTATGGCGGCCTGGTGTTCCATGATGTGACCACCCGGCGTCACGCTGAAAAAGCTGCACAGGCCGGCGTCGATGGCCTGATCGCGGTGGCGGCAGGTGCAGGCGGGCATGCGGGCACCTGGAGCCCGTTCGCCCTTGTGGCCGAAATTCGCCAGTTTTTCGACAAGACACTGCTATTGGCCGGCTGCATCAACCACGGCCATGAAATACTTGCCGCCCAGTTGCTTGGCGCGGACCTGGCCTACATGGGTACTCGCTTCATCGCCACCCGGGAGAGCCAAGCCCAAGAGGCCTATAAACAGATGCTGCTCGGCGCGCATGCAGCGGACATCGTCCATACCCCAGCGGTGTCCGGCATACCAGCCAGCTTTTTGCGTCAGAGCCTTGAACAGGCCGGGTACGACATGGCCGCACTGAAGGCCGGCCAGGAGCAGGGCAAACTCAAGCCAATCGATGATGAAGCCAAGGCCTGGAAGACAGTATGGTCTGCCGGGCAAGGCGTCGGAGATATCCATGACCTGCCCGACGCCGCAGCACTGATCGAACGCCTGCACGGTGAATACAAAGCAGCCCTGGAGCGCAGCCAGGCGTTACGCGCCAAGGCCTAGCAGCAAAAGGCAACACCTGGCCCGGCCACGCTGTACACTAGGCGCCCTCTCTAGCCCTCAGGAGCCTTGCATGACCCGTTACGCCATGATCACTGGTGCTTCCAGCGGCCTGGGCTTGGCCCTGGCGGAAGCGCTGGCGCGGCGCGGGCGCAATCTGATCCTGGTGGCACGCAACCGCGAAACCCTTGAACCGGTTGCCATAGAGCTGACCCAGCGCTTCGGCGTCGAAGTACTGCTACGCGCCTGCGACCTCAGCCAGCCACTGCGCCTGTCCGGTTTCGTACTCGAACTGGAAGAGGGCGAGCGGCGCATCGACCTGTTGGTCAACTGCGCCGGCCAGCGTACCTATGGCCCGTTTCTCGCCCACGAATGGGCAGACGAGCAAGACCTGCTGGAGGTGAACATTCTCGCCATGAGCCGCCTGTGCCACGCCATCGGCAACCTCATGGCAGTACAGGGTGGTGGGCAGATCCTCAACGTCGCCGGCCTGGCCGCCATAGCGCCGGGCCCCTGGATGGCTACCTATGCCGCCAGCAAGGCCTATGTGATGCATTTCACCGAAGCCCTGCGCGAAGAGCTCAAGCCCACAGGCATCAAGGTTTCGGTCCTTTGCCCCGGGCCTGTGCGCTCTTCGCGCCGGCCTATTCCCAGGCTAGAAGGCAGCAGCCGCTGCCTCAGCCCCGAAGAAGTAGCGCTGTACACCGTGCGCGCACTGGCGAAGAACCGGGCGCTGATCATGCCGGTTCGCCGCAACCGCTGGCTGGCATTCGCCCCACGCCTGTTGCCCCGCTGGTTGTCGCGCAAGCTTGCGGGCTTCATCCACCGCCGTTACTGCCCGGTCGGAATGGAATAGCCCACTGGGCGAGCGGCGCCTGGCTAAGTACACTCGGCCAGGACCCTCACCATGGAGCAAGTGCTGTGGACGATTTATTCATCAAGATCATCAACCGGGAAATCCCGGCGAAGATCATCTACGAGGACGACCAGGTTCTGGCCTTCCACGACATCGCGCCCCAGGCGCCGGTGCATTTTCTGGTCATCCCGAAAAAACACATCCGTACGCTCAATGATCTGACCGAAGAGGACAAGGGCCTGGCCGGCCACATCCTGTTCACCGCCCAGCGCCTGGCCAAGGAACTGGGTTGCGAGGATGGCTTCCGCGTGGTCATGAACTGCAACGAGCAAGGTGGCCAGACCGTCTACCACATCCACATGCATGTGCTCGGCCAGCGCCAGATGCACTGGCCACCGGGCTGACCCAAGGCAAGCCCACCCCGGGCGATTGAGGTAAACTGTCGGGCATCACTTCAGCGGAGGTGCCCGATGGCTACCGAACGTCACTACTCGCCGCTCGACCGCTTGTTGCTGCAGGCCGATACCGCCATGCGCACCTTGCTGCCCTTCAGCGGCCAACCCTCCCGGCCGTCCCCGGCCATTGTCCAGCCGGACGTCGAACTCGACGAAAGCCAGACTCGCCACATTGCCGGGCTCATGCGCATCAACCATACCGGAGAGGTCTGCGCCCAGGCGCTGTACCAAGGCCAGGCCCTGACCGCCAAATTGCCTCAGGTGCGCAAGGCGATGGAGCATGCGGCAGAGGAAGAAATCGACCACCTGGCCTGGTGCGAACAGCGCATCCGTCAGCTGGGCAGCCACCCCAGCGTGCTCAATCCGTTGTTCTACGGCATGTCGTTCGGCATCGGCGCGCTCGCCGGCATGGTCAGCGACAAGGTCAGCCTGGGCTTCGTCGCCGCCACCGAGCATCAGGTGTGCAAACACCTCGACGAACACCTGGAGCAGATCCCCCATGAGGACGAAAAGTCCCGTGCCATTCTCGAGCAGATGCGCGTCGACGAAGAGCAGCACGCCGATTCGGCCCTTGAAGCAGGTGGCTATCGCTTCCCCGCGCCGGTACGCTTCGGCATGAGCATGCTGGCCAAGGTCATGACCAAGAGCACTTACCGCATCTAAGGGCACGCCAATGACGGACCGTATCGACGCCAAGGACCTGGCGCGCGCCGTACAAGCAGGCATTCTCCAGCCGGGCCAGGACAAGGCTCTGCTGGACTTCCTGCACCAGCAGCCGGTAGTTCGTGGCAGCTTCCAGCTGGCGCACGTCGCCTTCTACTTCGGCGCCCTACTGATCATGGGGGCGATGGGCTGGCTGCTGACCGAAGCCTGGATGCGAATCGGTGATTGGGCGCTGCTGGCCATCGGCATCCTTTACATCGGCCTTCTCACCCTGTTCGCCCTCAACCTGCAAAAACGTCAGCAACCTATCGCCTCTGGCGTGTTGGCGGCGGTCGCGGTAAGCATCGTGCCCTTGGCAGTCTTTGCCATCGAACGCCTGGCCGGCTGGTGGCCATTGGATGATCGGCAAACGGACTATCACCAGTACTACACCTATGTGCAGGGCGGCTGGCTGATGATGGAGGCGGCCACGGTAGTCGCCGGTTTGCTGATGCTGCGCCTGATCCCCTACCCGTTTATCGTCATGCCGATTGCCGTTGCCTTGTGGTTCATGTCGATGGACCTTAGCGAGTGGGTGTTCGGCTCACCGTTCAGCTGGGAACAGCGGCGCACGGTTTCGCTGTGGTTCGGGCTTGGGCTGCTGCTGGTGTTTCTGGTGGTCGACGGGCGCACGCGTGAGGATTACGCCCACTGGGGTTACCTGGCCGGGCTGGCAGCGTTCTGGGGTGGGCTAACGCTGGTCGAAAGCGACAGCGAGCTGGGTAAGGCATTGTACTGCTTGATCAACCTGGGGCTGATGGCCATGGCGGTGCTGCTGCGCCGGCCAGTGTTCATGGTCTTCGGGGCCCTGGGGGTGGTTGCTTACCTGGGTTATCTGTCGTACGAGGTGTTTGCCGATTCGCTGCTGTTCCCTGTGGTGCTGACCTTGATCGGGCTCGGGGTCATCGCCCTGGGGCTGGGTTACCAAAAGCGCCGGGAGCACCTCAGCCAGTCATTGAGGCGTTGCGTGCCCCGTTGGCTGGTGGTGGCTCTCCCAGCGTTGCGCAATTGATGGCCGTCGGGGCTGCCTTGCGGCCCTGAAGTCTTACCCCAGCTCAACGATCTCGTAACCGTGGGTGATTTCCACACCCGCCCGCTCCAGCATGATCGACGCCGAGCAATATTTCTCCGCCGACAGCTCCACCGCACGCTTGACCTGAGCCTCTTTCAGCCCACGCCCTTTGACCACGAAGTTCATGTGTATCTTGGTAAACACCTTCGGATCTTCGCTGGCGCGCTCGGCTTCAAGGAAGGCTTCGCAGCTTTCCACCGCTTGGCGCGATTTCTTCAGGATGCTCACTACATCGAAGCTGCTGCAGCCACCCAGGCCGAGCAGGAGCATTTCCATCGGGCGCACGCCCAGGTTGCGGCCCCCTGCCTCGGGCGGGCCGTCCATCACCACCACATGGCCGCTCCCCGATTCGCCAAGGAACATCGCTTCACCGGCCCATTGGATGCGTGCCTTCATCTGTCCGTACTCCTGGATCTAGCAAAAAGGGTGTCAGCTTAAGCCTTGTGTGGCTGTCGGAAAAGCTCCACAGGTTCGCCATTTGTGCCGAAACATCTTGCAGTGTCTGATAAGCTGGCGCCAATTGACTGACGCGTCATGTCAGCCAACTCCCCACCAGAGCCCATGGGTCGTATCGAACAGGATTTCGTGATGGTTGCCTCAGCCCTACCCGCCAAGATCAAGAACATCGACAAGCTGCTGATGCACTGCCAGCGCCGCCGCTACACCGCCAAGAGCAATATCATCTGTGCTGGTGACCGAGCCGAAACGCTGTCGTTCATCATCAAAGGCTCAGTCACTATCCTCATTGAGGATGACGAAGGCCACGAGATGATCATCGCCTACCTCAACAGTGGCGATTTCTTCGGCGAACTGGGTTTGTTCGAACCCGCCGGCAGCGATCAGCAGCGCAGCGCCTGGGTGCGCGCCAAGACAGAGTGCGAAGTAGCCGAGATCAGTTACGACAAGTTTCGCGACCTGGCCCGCCAGGACCCGGAGATTCTCTACTCCCTCGGCAGCCAGATGGCCCAGCGCCTGCGTAACACCACACGCAAGGTCGGCGACCTGGCCTTCTTCGATGTTACCGGCCGGGTCGCCCGCTGCCTGCTGGATCTGTGCAAACAGCCAGATGCCATGACCCACCCGGACGGCATGCAAATCAAGATCACCCGCCAGGAAATTGGCCGTATCGTCGGCTGCTCACGGGAAATGGTCGGCCGCGTGCTCAAGGACCTCGAGGAACGCAGCCTGGTCCAGGTCAAGGGCAAGACCATGGTGGTTTACGGTACGCGTTAATCCTTGGGTAACGCTGCAAGTACTTCCCTGTACGCCTGCGAAAGGCGCTCGTACCACGGCACAGCGGGCGCCACTTCGTGCAGGGCTATATGGCTGTCGACCCGGCAGCGCTGCTCGAGCTCGCAACATTCATTGAACAGATTGACCGCCGCGACCATGGACTCGCGCTCGTTATCCAGCAACAACGCACCATGCACCAGCACCACGGGCCGTTTTCCACCCAGCCCCTGGCGCCAACGTTGGGCAGTACCCACCAGCTTGCGGCCATTGAGGTTGACGTTGTAGCGGCCATCGCAGAAGGCCCCGTCGATCTCGCCTACCGAAGCCACACCACCCCACTCGCGCAGCACGTCGCACAACGGCAGGCAGAGCCGTTCATAGGCGTTCTCGATACGGCCATGGTCGCCTTCGCTGCGGGGAGCTACGTACACCAGCGCCACATTCACCGTCGAATGCGACTGAGGCACCGGTTCACCGCCGGTTTCACGCAGCAGCACTGGCCAGCCCGCGATCGCCAATTCCGAGCAGGCTGCCTCGAAGTTGTCCAGGCGGCTCATGCGCCGAGGCATGACCAGCGCATGATCCGTCGGGCGCCAGAACAGCACACCACTCTCGGCTTCGCCACGACAGACTGCAGCCAAAAGATCTTGCTCGGCGCGCAGGCCCTGCTCGACGGTAAGGGCCAGGGGTTGATCGGTCATTGATCCACCTTAGATAAAGCCGGCGATTGCCGGCTTCAACGTTGCTTAGTCCAGATGCTGAACAGTCTTCTTCACTTGTTCAGGGAAGAACAACCGCTGCAATTCCAGCCCCGGCTGCTCGGCCCGCATGAACGCCTCGCCCACCAGGAACGAATAAACGTCATTGATTTCCATGAGCTCGACATCAGCACGGTTGAGGATGCCACTCTCGGTGATGGCCAGGCGATCGCGGGGGATGCGTGGCAGCAGGTCGAGAGTGGTTTCCAGGCTGACGTCAAAGGTATGCAGATTGCGGTTGTTGACACCCACCAGCGGGGTATCAAGGGTGTTCAACGCGCGCTCCAACTCATCACCGTCGTGTACTTCGACCAGCACATCGAGGCCGACGTCCTTGGCGGTAGTAGCCAGCTCGGCCATCCTGACGTCATCGAGCGCCGACACGATCAACAGTACGCAGTCTGCACCCAAGGCGCGTGCTTCGATGATCTGATAAGGGTCGACCATGAAATCCTTGCGGATCACCGGCAGCGAAACGGCGGCGCGAGCCTGCTGCAGGTACTCATCGGCCCCTTGGAAGTAGTCCACGTCGGTCAGCACCGACAGGCAAGTCGCCCCGCCCTTTTCGTAGCTGACGGCAATTTCCGACGGGACGAAGTTCTCGCGGATCACACCCTTGCTCGGCGAGGCCTTCTTGATTTCGGCGATCACCGCTGGCTGCTTGCGCTTGGCCTGCTCGATCAGGGCATTGGCAAACCCGCGCGGGGCATCCGCCTCCTTGGCCAGGCGCTCCATTTCGGCGAGGCTGACGCGCGCGCTGCGCTCTGCCACTTCCTGGAACTTGCGGGCAATGATCCTTTCCAGCACCGTCGGGACACTCATGCTTCGTTCTCCACCTTGAATACCGCTGTAAAGGCACCCAGCTCCTGCAGCTTTTCCCACGCTAGCCCTGTGTGCAGCACATCGTGCGCCAGATCCACACCCGCCTTCAGGCTCATGGCGTGGTCAGCGGCGTACAACGCAGCGCCCGCGTTGAGCACTATCATCTCGGCAGCCTTCTGGCCGTTCTCGGTCTTGCGCCGGCCCAGTGCATCACGGATCAACTCCAGCGATGCCTGTGGATTCTCGACTGCCAGGCCATGCAGGCTCTGGCTCTTCATGCCAAGGTCTTCAGGCTCGACCCAGTACTCGCTGATCTGGTCGTTCTTCAGTTCGGCGACAAAGGTAGGCGCGGCCAGGCTGAACTCGTCCAGGCCATCCTTGGAATGCACGACCAGCACATGCTTGCTGCCCAGGCGTTGCAGCACTTCAGCCAGCGGGCGGCACAAGGCCTGGCTGAACACGCCGACCACCTGGTGTTTCACCCCAGCCGGATTCGTAAGCGGGCCGAGCATGTTGAACAGGGTACGCAGGCCCAGGTCGCGGCGCGGGCCTGCGGCATGTTTCATGGCTGTGTGATGGCTCTGCGCGAACATGAAGCCAATGCCGAGGCTGTCAATGCAACGCCCCACTTGGGTAGGCGTGAGGTTCAGGTAGATGCCCGCAGCTTCCAGCAGGTCCGCACTGCCGCTCTTGCCGGAAACCGCGCGGTTACCATGTTTGGCCACAGTGCAACCCGCCGCCGCCAGGACGAACGCGGAAGCGGTGGAAACGTTGAAGATGTTGGCGCCATCACCGCCCGTGCCGACGATATCGACCACGCCATCAAGGCTTTTAAGCTCGACCTTGTCAGCCAGCTCACGCATGACCGAAACCGCGCCAACGATCTCGTCGATGCTTTCGCTCTTCATGCGCATGCCCATCAGGAAGGCACCGATCTGCGCCTCGCTGCACTGGCCGGTCATGATCTGGCGCATCACATCGCGCATTTCTTCGGTAGAGAGGTCCAGGTGGCCGACAATACGGCTCAACGCGCTCTTGATATCCATGCTCGGTCCTTAGCGGCGGCCGCCGGTCTGCTTGAGGAAGTTGGCGAACAGCTCGTGGCCCTGCTCGGTCAGGATGGACTCGGGGTGGAACTGCACCCCTTCTATATTCAGTGTCTTGTGGCGCAGGCCCATGATCTCGTCGACCGAACCGTCGTCATGTGCGGTCCAGGCTGTCACCTCCAGGCACTCTGGCAGGGTCTCGCGCTTGACCACCAGGGAATGGTAGCGGGTCACGGTGAGCGGGTTGTTGAGGCCGGCGAACACGCCCAGGTCGCGGTGATACACCGGGCTGGTCTTGCCGTGCATCACCTGGCGGGCACGCACGACATCGCCGCCAAACGCCTGGCCGATCGATTGGTGGCCCAGGCAAACCCCAAGGATCGGCAGCTTGCCGGCGAAATGCAGGATGGCCTCGATGGACACACCGGCTTCGCTCGGCGTGCAAGGGCCGGGGGAGACCACGATCCGTTCAGGGTTGAGGGCTTCGATCTCGGCAACGGTGATTTCGTCGTTGCGGAAGACGTTGACCTCGGCACCCAACTCGCCAAGGTACTGCACGACGTTGTAAGTGAATGAGTCGTAATTGTCGATCATCAGTAACATCAGGCTAAACCTCTAGAATCTACTGACTTTAAAAGTCGAACCTTCCTACACCATAAACAGACACGGCGTTGCCACTAAGGGCGCTCGGACACGGACAGGAAGGCAAACGGGGGCGGGCCGGGCAGGCCGGCAAGAGATAAAGTCAGGCGCGCCAACGCCAACGGGCGTGGGCCTTGATAACGCGCATCAAGAGTTTGCTGACGATCAACACGGGATAGGTCTCGCTCATACTTGCAGGCACAGTAGCCTACCGGGGCGGCGGGCGCAATATGCCCGTAAATACGGGAAACGAATGGACTTGGAAGGCATGCCCCGCGATTTGCTATGGTCGATCGGGCTGTACTCATAAAAACAATGAAAAGGATGTTCACACATGCGAAAAACACCCTTGCTACGTTTTACCCTGGCTACCTTGGCGCTCGCCTGCAGCCAAGCTTTCGCTGCGCCCTCGCCTTACTCGACAATGATCGTCTTCGGGGACAGCCTCAGCGACGCCGGGCAATTCCCTGACCTGACCGGCGGCACTGCCGGCATGCGCTTTACCAACCGTGATGCGAATGGCAACTTTGCACCTGTCTCGCCCATGATCCTCGGCGCCCGCCTGGGTGTGAATGCCGATGAGTTGAACCCGTCCACATCACTCGGGATACGCCCCGACGGCAACAACTGGGCCGTTGGTGGCTACACCACGCAGCAGATCCTGGATTCGGTCACCGACACTTCCCAGACAATCATTCCGCCTGGTCAAGACTTTGCCGGCCTGGTCCTACGCGAGAAGGCCGGTTACCTGGCCAATGGCTTGCGCGCCGACCCCAACGCCCTCTACTACCTGACCGGGGGCGGCAACGACTTCCTGCAGGGCCTGGTGAGCAGCCCTGCCGACGCGGCCGCCGCGGGGTCGCGCCTGGCCGCCAGCGCCCAGGCCCTGCAACAAGGCGGCGCCCGCTACATCATGGTCTGGCTGCTACCCGACCTCGGGCTAACGCCGAACTTCAGCGGCACGCCGCAGCAAGGCGCGCTGTCGCAACTTTCCAGCGTGTTCAACCAGTCACTGGTCAGCCAACTGGGCCAGATAGATGCCGAAATCATTCCACTGAACATTCCCGTACTGCTGAACGAAGCACTGGCCAGCCCGACGCAGTTCGGGCTGGCCAGCGGGCAGAACCTGGTCGGTACCTGCTACAGCGGCAACAGTTGTGTGGAAAACCCGCTGTACGGCATCAACGGCACCACCCCTGACCCCACCAAGCTCCTGTTCAACGACTCGGTGCACCCAACCATCGCAGGCCAGCAACTGATTGCCGACTACGGCTACTCGATCCTCTCCGCACCCTGGGAGCTGACACTGCTACCGGAAATGGCCCACGCCAGCCTGCGCGCGCATCAGGACGAACTGCGTAATCAATGGCAGACACCCTGGCAAGCGGCAGGCCAATGGCAGGCCTTTGTTGCCACGGGTGCGCAAGACCTGGACTTCGACAGCGCGCGCAGTTCTGCCAACGGGGACGGGCGCGGCTACAACCTCACGTTGGGCGGCAGCTATCGGCTCAACGACGCTTGGCGCTTGGGGCTTGCCGGCGGTATCTACCGCCAGAAACTGGAGGCAGGCGAACAAGACTCGGACTACAAGCTCGACAGCTACCTGGCCAGTGCCTTCGCCCAGTTTCGTCAGGACCGCTGGTGGGCGGACGCAGCGCTGAGCGCCGGGCACCTGGATTACCGGGACCTCAAGCGAACCTTCGCCTTGGGCGTGAATGACCGAAGCGAAAAAGGTGATACCGACGGCGAAGCCTGGGCTGTGACCGGCCGGCTGGGATACAACCTGGCAGCCGATAGCAGCCAATGGCAGTTGGCCCCTTTCATCAGCGCCGACTATGCACGGGTGAAGGTGGACGGTTATGACGAGAAGAGCGGACGCTCGACGGCCCTGGGCTTCGATGACCAGGAACGCACGTCACGTCGTTTGGGCGTTGGGTTGCTCGGCAGCGTGCAGGTACTGGCCAACACCAGGCTTTTTGCCGAGGTGGCGCAGGAGCATGAGTTCGAAGATGACCAGCAGGACGTGACCCTGCACCTGACCACACTGCCAGCCAATGACTTCACGCTGACCGGGTACACCCCGCAGAGCGACCTGACCCGCGCCAGCCTCGGGCTGACCCATGAGCTGGTGGCGGGGGTACACCTGCGCGGGAACTACAACTGGCGCAAGAGCGATGAGTTGACCCAGCAAGGAATAAGCCTGGGCCTCAGCGTCGACTTTTAACCCATTGGGGCCGCTATGCGGCCCCACGCCTGAGCGTTACTCGGCAGGACACTGCTCAGCCAATGCTACTGCACGGAACATCGCCCGGCGCTTGTTGATGGTTTCTTCCCACTCCAGCGCCGGCACCGAGTCGGCGACGATGCCCCCACCTGCCTGCACATGCAGCTCGCCGTCCTTGATCACCGCCGTACGAATGGCAATGGCGGTATCCATGTTGCCGTTCCAGGCAAAGTAGCCCACCGCACCACCGTAGACGCCCCGTTTGACCGGCTCCAGTTCGTCGATGATCTCCATCGCGCGAATCTTCGGTGCACCCGACAATGTACCCGCCGGCAGAATCGCCCGCAGGGCATCCATGGCGGTCAACCCCTCGGCCAGCTGGCCGGTGACGTTGGACACGATATGCATCACGTTGGAGTAGCGTTCGATCACCATCTTTTCGGTCAGGCGCACGCTACCGGTGGAAGACACACGGCCCACATCGTTGCGGCCAAGGTCGATGAGCATCAGGTGCTCGGCGATTTCCTTGTCGTCCGACAGCAGGTCATCTTCCAGTGCTCGGTCGGCCTCCTCGTTGGCCCCCCGTGGGCGAGTACCGGCAATCGGTCGCACGGTGACCAGGTTGTCTTCAACCCGCACCAGCACTTCCGGCGAACTGCCGACCACGTGGAAGTCCCCGAAGTTGAAGAAGTACATGTACGGCGTCGGGTTGAAGCAGCGCAGCGCACGGTACAAATCGATGGGCGCTGCCTTGAAGTCGATCGACATGCGCTGGGACGGCACCACTTGCATGCAGTCACCGGCCAGGATGTACTCCTTCACAGTGTCCACAGCGCGCTCGTAATCCTCCTGGGTAAAAGAGGAGCGGAACGCCGGCTCTGCCGCCATGGGGCCGCTCAGGTCCAGGCCGCGTCGCGGCGTGATCGGTTCACGCAGCTTGGCCAGCAGGCCTTGCAGGCGCGCCTGGCCTTGCTCGAAAGCCTGCTCTTCGGACGGGTCGACCAGTACGATCGCATGCATCTTGCCGGCCAGGTTGTCGAACACCACCACGGCATCCGAAACCATCAGCAGGATGTCCGGCACGCCCAGCGGGTCAGGATTGGGGCAAGCGCCCAGGCGCTTTTCCACATAGCGTACGCAGTCATAGCCGAAGTAGCCGACCAGGCCACCGTTGAAACGCGGCAGGCCGGCAATGTCAGCGACCTTGTAGCGGTCCTTGAACGTTTCGACGAATGCCAGCGGGTCTTCGACATCATGGCTTTCGACCTGCACGCCATCGTGCAGGATGCTCACGTGATAGCCATGCACACGCATCACCGTGCGCGACGGCAGGCCGATCATCGAATACCGCCCCCACTTCTCTCCACCCTGCACCGACTCGAGCAGGTACGAGTTGGCCTGGTCTGCCAGCTTCAGGTAGATGGAAAGCGGGGTATCGAAGTCGGCCAGGGTTTCACAGGCCAAGGGAATGCGGTTGTAGCCAGCAGCGGCCAGGCGCAGGAATTCTTCGCGGGTCATGAGTAGCCTCGGAGCAACAATGAGAGTCGGGCAAGCGGACGGGCCGGCTAAGGCCGGCGGGCAGAAGTCAGGCGCGCCAACGCCAACGGGCCAGGGCCTTGATGACTTTCATCCAGAATTTGCCGGTAACCACCACGGAGGGCTCTCTGTCTTGTGAGGCTTGAAGGTCCGCCAACGTTATCCCAGTGTCGGTGACTACGCAACCAGGCAGCAGCAGGCGCAGATCGCCCAAGACCAGGCTGGGCGCTTCTTCATCGATCGGCCGGCCGTGGTTGTAGCCATAGCTGAGCCCAACGCACTGCACGCCGGCAGCCTTGGCCGCCAGCACATCACTGCGCGAGTCCCCCACAAACAGCGCCTGGCCAGGCTCGACGCCGGCCATTTTCATGACGAACAGCAACGCAGCAGGGTCGGGCTTCTTCTGTGGCAGGGTATCGCCGCCGATGATCCAGCGGAAATAACGGCCGATCTTCATCTGGTCGAGCAAGGGTGCGACGAAGCGTTCCGGCTTGTTGGTGATCAGCGCCATCTCCACACCCTGCTTGCGCAGCCAGCGCAGGGTTTCGCGCACACCAGGGTAGACGACCGTCAGATCATGGCTTTCGGCGTACGCCTCCATGAACAGTGCAAGGCCACGCTCGGCCAGCTCATCGTCTACCGTGGCGTGGTCCAGGCCGCCGGCAAGGGCGCGGCGCACCAGCACGGGTGCGCCGTTGCCTACCCAGTGCCGCACGGCGTCGAGGCCGGCGGCCGGGCGGCCAAGTTCGAGCAGCATGCGGTCAACGGCTGCGGCCAGGTCGGGGACTGAATCGATCAGGGTACCGTCCAGATCGAACATCACCAGCCTGGGCAGCGTCCCGGGGAACAGCTGCTCGAAGCCGCTCATGGCCGGGCCTGAGCCAGTTCGGCGCGCATCTTGGCGATCACTTCCTGATAATCCGGCGCGTTGAAGATCGCCGAGCCGGCAACGAAGGTATCAGCGCCTGCGGCAGCGATCTCGCGGATATTGTTGACGTTGACCCCACCGTCGATTTCCAGGCGGATATCACGGCCACTGGCGTCGATCAGCGCCCGTGCTTCACGCAGCTTGTCCAAGGTGCCGGGGATGAACTTCTGCCCGCCAAAGCCTGGGTTGACGCTCATCAGCAGCACCATGTCGACCTTGTCCATCACGTATTTCAGCGCGTCCAGGCTGGTTGCCGGGTTGAACACCAGGCCGGCCTTGCAGCCACCGTCACGGATCAGCTGCAGCGAGCGGTCGATGTGCTGCGAGGCTTCCGGGTGGAAGGTGATGTAGGTGGCACCTGCTTCGATGAAGTCACCGATGATGCGGTCTACCGGGCTGACCATCAGATGCACATCGATCGGCGCGGTCACACCGTATTTGCGCAAGGCAGTGCAGACCATCGGGCCGATGGTCAGGTTGGGTACGTAGTGGTTATCCATCACGTCGAAGTGGACGATGTCGGCACCAGCGGCCAGCACCTTGTCGACGTCCTCGCCCAGGCGGGCGAAATCGGCGGAGAGAATGGAGGGGGCAATAGCGTAGGGCTGCATGGCGCACCTGTTGGCAGAATCTAGGTGGCGCGCATTGTAACTCAGGGAACCGGATAGGGGCTGATTGGCATCAATGCGTGGCGACGGGTGTCGCCGTCTCGCCGCTACCGGCCCTTAGCGGGCTTGCCTGTGAAGGGCCGGTACCGGCGACATGGCTCAGGCGGGCTGCTGAGTCCTCAGCTTTTCACTGCGCCCGCGCAGCCACTCCAGGGTCAGCAACAGCACCACCGAAAAACCGATCAGCAAGGTTGCCGCCGCTGCAATCGTCGGGCTCAGGTTCTCGCGAATGCCGCTGAACATCTGCCGCGGCAGGGTGGCCTGCTCTGGCCCGGCGAGGAAAAGCGTCACCACCACCTCATCGAAAGAGGTAGCGAAGGCGAACAGCGCTCCCGAGATGACCCCGGGGGCGATCAGCGGCAAGGTGACCCTGCGAAACGCAACCACCGGTGAGGCCCCCAGGCTGGCAGCCGCACGCACCAGGTTGTAATTGAAGCCTTGCAAGGTCGCCGACACGGTGATGATGACGAACGGCACACCCAGCACCGCGTGCACCAGGATCAGCGAAATGAAGCTGTTACCCATCCCCAGCGGGGCAAAGAACAGGTAGCTGGCTACACCAATGATCACCACCGGCACCACCATCGGCGAAATCACCAGCGCCATGACCAGTGACTTGCCCGGAAAATCGGCGCGGGTAAGCCCGATCGCTGCCAGCGTGCCGAACACCATGGCCAGCAGCGTGGCCGCCGGGGCGACGATGACGCTGTTGCGCAGGGCGCGCATCCACTCGGCCGAAGCGAAGAAGTCGTGGTACCACTGCAGAGAGAAGCCTTGCAGTGGATACACCAGGAAGCTGCCACTGTTGAACGACAGCGGCACGATCACCAGTACCGGCAACACCAGAAACAGCAATATCAGGCCGCAAAGGATACGCAGGCTGTAGAACCACACCCGCTCCACGGGCGACATGTATGGGCTAAGCATCACTAGGCTCCTCAGCTCAGGCGCAGGCGGCTGGCACCGACCAGCCAGCTATAGATCAGGTACAGCAGCACGGTCGCCAGCAGCAACAGCCCACCCAGCGCGGTGGCCATGCCCCAGTTGATGCTGGTGTTGGTATAGAAAGCCACGAAGTAGCTGACCATCTGGTCGTTCGGGCTGCCGAGCAGCGCCGGGGTGATGTAGTAGCCGATGGCCAGGATGAACACCAACAGGCAACCGGCGCCCACGCCCGCGTAGGTCTGCGGGAAGTACACCCGCCAGAAGCTGGCGAACGGGTGGCAACCCAGGGAGATCGCTGCACGCATGTAGCTTGGCGATATGCCCTTCATCACGCTGTACAGCGGCAGGATCATGAACGGCAGAAGGATGTGAACCATCGAGATGTACACGCCGGTACGGTTGAACACCAGCTCCAGCGGCTGATCGATGATGCCGATTGCCATCAGGGCACTGTTGATCAGGCCGCCTGATTGCAGCAGCACGATCCACGCCGCCACCCGAACCAGTATCGAAGTCCAGAATGGCAGCAATACCAGGATCATCAGCAGGTTGCCCTGGCGGGTTGGCAGGTTGGCCAGCAGGTAGGCCAGCGGATACGCCAGCACCAGACAGATGGCCGTGATCACCACACCCATCCACAGGGTGCGGGCAAAGATATCCAGGTAGATAGCCTGGTCGGGGGTGGCCTTGGCCAACTCGCCAAGGTCATCGATACGGTGGTCGACCGATGCCAGCAGGTAATAGGACGTCACGCTACTGGTGTTGCGGCGGATCGCCTGCCAGTACGCCGGGTCGCCCCAACGTTCATCGAGGGCCTGCAAGGCCTCTTTATAAGAAGCAGGTTCAGCCTTGAACGGCAGCGCCCGAGCGGTCTTGGAGAGCAGGCTGCGGTAGCCGGCCAGCTCCATGTTCAGGCGTTTGGACAGGTCGCCCAAGGTCTGGTTCTTGCGCGATTCGGCCAGGTCCTGGCTCAGGGCCTTGTAAACCGCCTCGCCGGGCAGGCTCTTGCCGTCCCACTGCGACACAGCCTGGACCGTGCGCGGCAGGCCGTTGACCACTTCCGGGTTGTCGACGCTCTTGAACAGCAGCGCCGCGATGGGCACCAGGAACACCAGCAGAAGAAACAGCGCCAGCGGCGCAATGAGCGCCTGCGCCTTCCAGCGGTTGACCCGCTCGGCGTGCTTGAGGCGCTGCTTGAGACTTGGACCTGCGCCTTCGTTGAGGGGCACTGCAATGGCCATGGCGAACTCCGCAAAAACAGGGGAACAGGGAGCGCCAGCCAGCCGGCCGGCGCTCCTTCGAGGCGCCTTACTTCTTCGCCGCCCAGGCGTTGAAGCGTTGCTCCAGTTGCTCGCTGTTGTCGGCCCAGAAGGCCACATCGATCTGCACCTGGTTGGCGATGTTTTCAGGCGTGGTCGGCATGTCCTTCTTCACCGCGTCCGCCAGCAGCGGTACCGCCTTGGCGTTGGCCGGGCCGTAGGCGATGTTCTCGGAGTAGGTCTTCTGCTGCTCGGGCTGAACGGTGTAAGCGATGAACTTCTTGGCTTCTTCAACATTCTTGGCCCCTTTCGGGATGGCCCAAGCGTCGAAATCGTAGATACCACCGTTCCATACCACCTTGAGGTTGCTCTCTTTCTGCACCGCGGCAATACGCCCGTTGTAGGCCGAGCTCATGACCACATCACCCGATGCCAGGTACTGGGGCGGCTGGGCACCCGCTTCCCACCACTGGATGCTTGGCTTGAGTTCGTCGAGTTTCTTGAAGGCGCGGTCCACGCCGTCCTTGGTGGCCAGCACCTGGTACACATCCTTGGGCGCAACGCCGTCGGCCATCAGGGCGAACTCGAGGGTGTACTTCGCGCCCTTGCGCAGGCCGCGCTTGCCCGGGAATTTCTTCGTGTCCCAGAAATCGGCCCAGCTGGTCGGGGCTGTCTTGAGCTTGTCAGCGTTGTAGGCCAACACCGTCGACCAAACGAAGAAGCCCACGCCGCACGGTTGGATGGCGCCTTTCACATAATCGCTTTCGTTACCGAACAAAGCCGGGTCGAGTTCCTCGAACATGCCTTCGTCGCAACCACGGGCCAATTCTGGCGACTCCACCTCCACCAGGTTCCAGGACACGCTGTTGGTGTCGACCATGGCCTTGATCTTGGCCATTTCGCCGTTGTACTCGCCAGCGACGATCTTGCCCTTGCCGGCCTTCTCCCATGGCTCGTAGAACGCCTTGACCTGGGCCGCCTTGTTGGCGCCACCGAAGGACACCACGGTCAGGTCTGCCGCCATGGCCTGGCCGGCGGCGAACAGGCCAAGGGCCAGGGCGGTCAGTTTCAGCTGCTTGCGCATTATTATTCTCTCCACAGTACAGGGTTGGTGAAGCAATCCATCAGTGGGCTTCGGCAATCGGATCGAGCGCGCGCGCGTGCTCCACCTCCCAGCCCAGCGGTACCACATCGCCCACGGCAAGCGCCGGGTCGAGCTCGGCAATCGGCTGTTTCACGAAAAAGTCAGCCTTGCCACAGACTTCCAGACGCACCCGTACATGGTCGCCCAGGTAAATGAACTCGGCCACGCGGCCGGAGAATCGATTGACGCAGCTTTCGCTGTGGCCATTGAGACGCACGCGCTCCGGGCGTACCGACAGGGTCACCGGCTCGCCAGCCTGGCCGACGTTCACCGCCAGTGCCTCGACCCGCTCGCCGCGGGCCAGCTGCACCTGGCAACGGTGACCGTCACTGGCCAGCAGCGTGCCGTTGATGCGGTTGTTCTCACCGATGAAGTTGGCGACGAAGGTGTTGCGCGGCTCTTCATAAAGGGTGCGCGGGTCGGCGATCTGCTGGATCTCGCCTTCATGGAACACGGCCACGCGGTCGGACATGGTCAACGCCTCGCCCTGGTCGTGGGTTACGTAGACCACCGTCACACCCAGGCGCTGGTGAATGTGCTTGATCTCCATCTGCATGTGTTCACGCAGCTGCTTGTCCAGCGCGCCGAGCGGCTCGTCCATCAGTACCAGCTGCGGCTCGAACACCAACGCCCTGGCCAAGGCCACGCGCTGCTGCTGGCCACCGGAAAGCTGGCCAGGGTAGCGTTTGGCGAAGGCATCGAGCTGCACCATGTTGAGTACCCGCTTGACCCGTTCACTGATGTCGGTCTTGCTCAGGTTGCGCACGCTCAGCGGAAAAGCGAGGTTTTCCGCCACGGTCATGTGTGGGAATAGCGCGTAGTTCTGGAACACCATGCCGATGTCACGTTTGTGCGGCGGCACGTTGTTGATGGAGCGCCCGGCCAACTGGATTTCACCGGCGGTCGGGGTTTCGAAGCCGGCCAGCATCATCAGGCTGGTGGTCTTGCCCGAGCCGGAAGGGCCGAGCAAGGTGAGGAATTCACCTTTGCGAATGTCCAGGTTGAGGTCTTTGACGATCAGCGACTCGCCGTCGTAGCTCTTCTGCACACCACGGAAACTGACCAGCGTCTCACCGGTGGTCGCGTTCGAATTCGCCTCGCTCATGCCTGCACCTTCTTGTTGGAATGACTGCGTAGGCAAAGACTAAAGAAGACGCAAGCGCCCGCAAATCGGGGGCACTGAGAGAATGCCATCATCCGGTTGGAAGCGTTTGTGTAGGGATTGCCCTACAGCGATGGCGTTATTGGAATGCAGGTTTCAGCCATCCAAAGGGAAAGCGGTACCCGGCGGGCAACCTCTGTCGCAAACAGAACAGTCAGACCAGCTTGTGCTCCATGGCGTACTTCACCAGCTCAGCCAACGAGTTGACCTTGAGTTTCTGCATCAGCCTCGCCTTGTGGGTGCTGATGGTCTTGCTGGAGAGCGCCAGCTGCTGAGCGATATCGTTGACGTTAGCGCCGTGGGCCAGGCGTTCGAACACCGAGAACTCGCGCTCCGACAGCAGCGTATGCAGCGGCCGGGTCTCGGTCAGGCCAACCTCGAAGACCATGCGGTCAGCCAACGCCGGGTCGATGTAGCGCCCGCCGCCTGCCACCCGCCGGATTGCGGTCAGCAGCAAGGCAGGGTCACTGTCCTTGGTGGCATAACCGGCAGCGCCGGCCTTGAGCGCGCGCGCGGCCATCTGCGCTTCGTCGTGCATCGACAGCATCAGGATCGCCGGCGGGTTGTGCAGCGCGCGGATCCGCGCAATCGCCTCCAGCCCACTGACCCCGGGCATCGAGATATCCAGCAACACCACTTCGCAGGGGGTGCGGCGCAAGGTTTCCAGCAACTGTTCACCATTGCCGGCCTCCCCCACTACCTGCATATCCTTGGCCAGGCCGATCAACTGCTTGATGCCTTCGCGGACAATGGTGTGGTCTTCGGCCACCAGCACTCGAATCACGATCGTTCTCCTAATCCAACGCTATGGTCACGCTCAGGCTGGTACCTTCACCTGGCTCGCTGTTCAACGCCATGCTGCCACCGAGCATGAGTACCCGCTCACGCACACCGACAAGGCCGAACGAGGTTGGCCGGGCCTGGTCCAGGCAGAATCCGCTGCCGTCATCACTGACTGTCATACGCAGTTTTTCGCCCTCGCGCACCAGCTCTATCTCCACACTGTGGGCCTGGGCGTGGCGCATGACGTTGGTCAACGCTTCCTGCAGGATACGGAACAAGCCGACGGCTTTTGCATCGCTCAATGCTGGCAGATTATCCGGTACCTGTACCAGGCAGGGGATCTGCGTGCGCGCTTCGAAGCGCCGTGCCTGCCATTCGATGGCCGAGGCGATACCGGCGTCCAGGATCGGCGGGCGCAACGCCGTTGCCACATCGCGCACCAACTGGAACAACTGGGCGATCAGGCGCTTCATGCTGGCCAGACGCTCGTTCAGCGCAGGGTCGAGCTCGGCAAAGGCCAATTCGCACATCGAAACTTCAAGCTTGAGCACGGTCAGCATCTGCCCCAGCTCATCGTGCACTTCGCGGGCGATGCGGGCCTTTTCTTCCTCGCGCACACTTTCCAGGTGGGCCGACAGCTCGCGCAGTTGCTCCTGGGACTTCGCAAGCGCCAGCTCTGCGCGCTTGCTCTGGGTAATGTCCCAGACGATACCGTCCCAGACGACCCGGCCGTCGGCCAGGCGGCGGGTACTGGCCTTGATGTCGGCCCAGCGCTGCTCACCTTCGCGGGTAAGGATGCGCCCTTGCCAGGACCAGTCCTGATCGTTGGCAATGGCCAGGTCCTGCACCTGATGGTAGTCCGCACGGTCATCCGGATGGACCAGATTGCGCAAGCCCATCTGCGGGTGCTGGATCTGCGCGGGCGTATAGCCCACCAACGCCTCACTGCCCTCGCTGATGTAAGGAAACTCCAGGGCCCCTTCCGCCGGCGCGGGCTCCAGGCGGAACACCAGCCCTGGCACATTGCCAGCAATACCCTTGAGCCGTGCTTCGCTTTCACGCAGCGCCGCCAGGGCACGGTGGCGTTCGGTGACGTCGGCAAGGTAAACCACCAGGTACTCGGCATCGCGAAAACGCAGGAAGCTCAAGGACAACTCCACCGGCAACAGGCTGCCATCGGCGCACAGGCATTGGGTCTCGAACTGCCGAGCACCAGCGTCCCCGGTGCGCGCCGCCCGCCACAACTGCAGCCAGCGGTCCATACTGAGGTTCGGCTCGAAGTCGCTCAGCGGACGCTCCAGCAATGCCGCCTCGGCATAACCCAGCATGCGCCCCGCCGCTTGGTTGGCGTAACGCACATGACTGTCCCAGTTGACCCAGAGGATGCCCACCGTGCTCTGGTCGATGGCGAACTGGCTCACGCGCAGCGCCTCCTCCCGTATCTGCCGCTCCGCCAGGTGCTCCCGCGCCGCCAGCAGGCTACGCTCGAGCTGACGCTGCTGGCGGCGCTGCCACACCAGCGTGGCCCCGGCACACAGCAGCAACATGCCGAACAGCAGCGCAAGGTTCTGCCAGAAACCGGTGGATTCGCTCAGGCGCGGGTATTGCGGCTGCAACCAACGCTGATGCAGTTGCTCCAGCTCTTTGCCCGGCATGGCCTGCAGGCCCCGTTCAAGCACGTCAGCCAGCAACGGCCAGTCACGGCGCGAACCCACCCGTAATAATTGCGGTAAGCCGATGTCGCCGAGCACCGCCAGCTCACCGAACTCGCTCTCGCGGGACAGCCGACTCAGCTGAGCTTCATCCAGCACCGCGTAACTGGCCTGGCCCCCTACCACCAGTTGCAAGGCCTGGCGCTCGGTGGGCACACCTTGCAGGTTGAGGTTGGCGTAATTGCCTCGCAGGTAATCGGCCAACACGCTTGGCATGCGTACCGCCACGCGCTCGTTGGCTTCAAGCTTTTCCAGCTCGACGGCCAACGCACCGGTGCGCAGCCCGACCACCAGCTGCGGCACGCGCATGTAGGGGTCGCTGAACAACCACAGGCGCAAGCTGACCGGTGTTTGCGTAAGCCCCGGCGCAAAGTCGATTTCACCTGCCTGCAGGGCGTGTTCAAGGCTGGCCTGATCAGTGAAGTTGCGCCAGGTGAGGTCCAGCTTGAGGGCCTGCCCCAGCCAGTTCACCAGGTCGACATTGGCCCCGTAGAGTCGCTGCAGACGGCGGTCGAACTGGGCATAGGGCGCCTGCAGCACAAGGCCGACCCGCAGGCTGCGATGGGCGTCCAGCCATTGCTGCTGGGCAGGGTCGAGCAGCACCGCAGGCGCCGCCTCGGGCCTTGCCAAGGCAATCAAGGGTAGCCACAAGCAGCCGATAACCAACAGGCGACGCAATCGCTTCATCTACACGCTCGTCTTGGCAAGGGCGGCCATGCAGCATGGCCGTCGCGGGCAAATACTATTAGGCTGCCGGTATCATTCTGGCCTTGGGTTGATTCATGTTCACACTTTATCGCACGACGCTGGCAATGTGCTGCCTCGCCTCGCTCCTACCACTTGGCGCCCTGGCCGCCGACGCCGAACAACCAGCTCCCCCAGAGGCTGCCGCCGCACCTGCGCCGCGCCCACCGTTGCTGGAGCGTAGCCAGGAAGATGCGCAGGCCCTTGAACGCCTGTTGCCCAAAGACGAGCAGCAAACCCTGGAAGCCGGCTCCGACCACTTTCTGGCCTTGTGGAAACCAGCCAACGACAGCGATCCGCAAGGCACGGTGATCATTGTCCCTGGTGCCGGGGAAACCGCCGACTGGCCCAATGCGGTCGGCCCGTTGCGGCGCAAGTTCCCTGACGCCGGCTGGAACAGCCTGAGCGTGAGCCTGCCCGACCTGCTCGCCGATAGCCCACAAGCACGGGTGGAGGCCACGCCAGCTCCCGCACCGCAGCCAGACCAGGGCGAGAGCGCACCGGCCAAGCAAACCCCCGCCGATGCCAACGCCAATGTAGCCCAGGCTACCGCGGCGGATGCCGACACGGCAGAAAGCACCGATGCCGAACAGGCCAGCGAACAGAACGATCAGGCTGACGCCGAACGCATCTTCGCGCGGCTGGATGCCGCGGTGGCGTATGCTCAACAACATAACTCCCGCAGCACCGTGCTGATCGGCCATGGCAGCGGCGCCTACTGGGCAGCACGCTACCTGAGCGAGAAACAACCACCGCAGGTTCAGAAGCTGGTGATGATCGCCGCACAGACCCCGGCACGGGTAGAGCACGACCTGGAAAGCCTGGCACCGACGCTCAAAGTGCCGACTGCCGATCTCTACTATGCAACCCGCACCGGCGACCGCAATGCCGCCATGCAACGCCTGCAGGCCAGCAAGCGTCAGAAGGACAGCCAGTACAAACAGCTGTCGCTGATCGCGATGCCAGGGAACAAGGGCGCGGAACAGGAGCAGTTGTTCCGCCGGGCCAGGGGCTGGATGAGCCCGCAGGAATGAAGTGACCGGCCGGCTTTGGCCGTTGCACCGGCAGGCTGCCTGGCACCAGGACAGCGCGGCTTGCCGGTGGCAGAAGCCTTAGAGCCCGCGCCGTTTGCGGATCAGCGCATAAGCCTGGTGCAGCTCACGCGTGCGCTCGGTCGCCTCCCTGACCTGCGCTTCACTGGCCCCGCTCCCGGCCAGCTTGTCCGGATGGTGCCGGCTGACCAGCCGGCGATAGGCGTGCTTGACCCGGTCACCTTCCGTGTCGGCATCTACCCCCAGCAAGCGCAGCGCAGCCGCATAGGTCATGGTGCCACTGGCCGTGCTCACTTTGCGTGGCTCATATTCCAGCGACATGGCCTGCACCTGCCGCCGGCTAAGCCCCAGTTTCTGCCCCCAGTCCAGCAGCAGTTCCCGCTCATGGGCCCCGGCCTTGCCGTCAGCCCAGGCCATACGCCAGCACGCCCGCAACGTGCCCTCGGCCGCGTGTGGCTGCAGGCGAATGCGACGTAGAGGGTGAGCCAAGCGGTCCTTGCCCGCCTTACCGCGGTTGAAGGCGGCAATGGCCCGCATCCTCGCGGCCTCGGCAAGGTTCAGCCGGACCATCTCCTGGCGCGCCTGCTGAATATGCTGTTCGGCCACTCGCCCATCGCTTTTGGCCAGCCGCCCCAACAGGACGAACAACAACTCCTCATCGCGCAGGGCCGGGCGGCCTCCCAAGCGTTCGCGCATGTCATCCCAGCCTTGCACGCGCAAGCGCCGATCCATGGCCTGGCCAAGCAATGCCCCCAGCAGCGCACCTGGGATGCTGGCGACAGCGAAACCCGCGCCTAGCCCGATCACCGTGCCTGGCCACCACATCTCAGGCACGCTCGCGTATAAGGCGCTCGGCCTCGGCCAGGCGCTCCTGGGTGCCGACATCGACCCAGTCGCCACGGTAGTGCTCACCGGTCACCTTGCCTGCCGCCATGGCCTGGCGCAGCAGCGGGGCCAGTTTGAAGGCTCCCGCCTGGCAACCTGCGAACAAGGCTGGATGCAGCACTGAGAGGCCGCTGAAGGTCAGGGTGCCAGGGCCGTCGTCACCGTCCACCACCTGCCCACCTTGCAGGCGGAAGTCACCCCGCCCGTGATGGCCAGGGTTATCGACCAGCACCAGGTGCGCCAGGCCCTGCAGCGGTGCCCGCAAGAGCGCGAACGGGTAATCGGTCCAGACATCACCGTTGACCAACAGGAACGGCTCGTTGCCCAGCAAAGGCAACGCCTGGAATATCCCGCCCCCCGTCTCCAGCGGCTCGCCTTCAGGGGAATAGCGAATGCTCAGGCCGAAGCGACTGCCATCGCCAAGGTGATCCTCTATTTGCTGGCCAAGCCAGGCATGGTTGATCACCACTTCGGTGAACCCGGCTGTCGCCAGCGCACGCAGGTGGTACTCGATCAACGGCTGGCCGGCCACGGGCAGCAACGGCTTTGGCGTGTGCAGGGTCAGCGGGCGCATGCGCTCACCTTTGCCAGCGGCGAGGATCATCGCTTTCATGCGCGCACTCCATCCTTGAGTTCGGCGATCAGCTGGCCGAGTTCGGCCAGTTCAGGGCGCCGGCCGATCACTTCGTCTATATAGGCGAAGAACCGCGGCACATCAGTCAGGTAGCGCGGCTTGCCGTCACGGTGGCAAATACGCGCGAAGATGCCGATCACCTTCAGATGGCGCTGTACACCCATCAGGTCGCTGGCGCGCTGGAAATCTTCGAACGCCGGCTGAACCGGGATTGCGGCGGCCTGCGCTTTGTCCCAGTAGTTGCGCAACCAGCCTTCGACTCGCGCTTGTGGCCAACTGAGGAAGGCGTCCTTGAACAGGCAGGTTATGTCATAGGTCACCGGGCCATACACAGCGTCCTGGAAGTCGAGCACGCCGGGGTTAGGCTCGCTCTGCATCAGGTTGCGTGGCATGTAATCGCGGTGCACCAACACCTTCGGCTGGGCAAGGGCGCTGTCGATCAGCAACTGGCTGATGCGCTGCCAACTGGCCTGCTGCGCCTCGTTGAAGGTCAGGCCGAGCTCACGCCCGACATACCACTCGGGGAACAGTTCGACCTCGCGGCGCAGCAAGGCGTCGTCATAGCTGGGCAACGGCGCGTCCATCGGCAGGCGCTGGAACGCCAGCAGGGCGTCGATGGCGTCGGCAAACAATGCATCGGCGTTTTCCGGTTCAATGATGTCGAGGTATGTCTGATGGCCCAGATCCCCCAACAACAGGAAACCACGGTCCAGATCTTCGGCATGAATCACCGGTACATGCACGCCCGCGCTCGCCAGCAAGTGGTCGATGGCAACGAACGGCCTACAGTTTTCCTGGGGTGGCGGCGCATCCATGACCACAAAACTGTGGCCGGCGCCCTGCCAGCGGAAGTAACGGCGGAAGCTCGCATCGCTGCTGGCGGGGGTCAGGCTGCCCTCGGGCACCTCGCCCCAGGCGTTGTTGCGGAAAAGAACATTGAGCTGCTCGGCGAGCCAGACAGTCAGCTGTTGCAGGCGTACATCGTGTTCAGGCATTACAAGGGTCTCCGACGGCCCTAGCCGTCAAGCGGGTCATGCTTTATTATCCAGCATCTTTTTCAGACCATCGAGAGGCGTGCGGCCCCACACGCGGGCAGATGGCACGCAGGAAGCCCGGACTAATAAGATGGCATTGAAATCCCCCGCGTTTCGTAGAAAGTTTCCGTTGCTGGTCACCGGCGGTCTGCTGGCCCTGCAACCTTTTGCCACCTCGTACGTGGTCGCAGCCGAGCAGTTCGACTGCCAAGTGTCCGCCTCCGGTGGTTGGGACTGCAAGCCCAAGAGCCCAGTCAACAACTTGCCACCGCGCCCGGTGCATGACGGCGCTGCGCTCACTTCCGGCACCGAGGCCCCATCGGCCGAGGCCGAAAGTGCTGACAAGCCGGTGCTGGTCACCGAGAGCAAAGGCCGTGGCCTGAAGTCGCGCAGCGAGGATTACAGCCATCTCGATTGGGTCCCGCGCGATAAGCTCACCGCTGCCCAGCTGGCCGAAACCGGTCCGTACTGCGGTGGCGCGTACATCGAGCCGACTCGCCCTGGCATGGCCGACACCACGCCCAAGGACGAATCGCCGACCTACATCAACGCCAAGGTCTCCAAGTACCAGCAAGAGCAGCAGATCGCTACCCTTGCCGGTGACGTGGTCATGCGCCAAGGCAGCATGCAGGCCGAAGCCGATGAGGCCAACCTCTACCAGGCCGAGAACCGTGGCGAGCTCAAGGGCAACGTCAGGATTCGCGACAACGGCTCGCTGGTCGTGGGCGACGAGGCACAGATCCAGCTCGACACGGGCGAAGCCCAGGTCGACAACGCCGAATACGTGATGCACAAGTCGCACATCCGCGGCAACGCCCTCTACGCCAAGCGTAGCGAGAACGCGATCATCCGCCTCAAGGATGGTACCTACACCACGTGTGAACCAGGCAGCAACGCCTGGCAGCTCAAGGGCAACAACATCACCCTGAACCCGGCCACCGGCTTCGGTACCGCGACCAACGTCACCCTGCGGGTCAAAGATTTCCCGGTGTTCTACACACCGTACATCTACTTCCCGATCGACGACCGTCGCCAATCCGGCTTCCTGCCACCGTCGTTCAGCAGCACCAGCGACACCGGCTTCATGCTGGTCACGCCGTACTACTTCAACCTGGCGCCCAACTACGACGCCACGTTGTACCCGCGCTACATGACCAAGCGTGGCTTGCTGATGGAAGGCGAATTCCGCTACCTGACCAAGTCCAGCGAAGGCCAGGTCGGCGGCGCGTACCTGAACGACAAGAACGACGACCGCAAAGACCAGACTGATTACGAAGATCAGCGCTGGATGATCAACTGGCAGCATAGAGGTGGCCTGGACGAGCGCCTGATGACTGAAGTCGATTACACCGACATCAGCGATCCGTTCTACTTCCAGGACCTGGAAACCGATCAGATTGGCGTCCAAAGCAATGATGTGGTCAATCAGCAAGGTGCACTGACCTGGCGTGGCGACAGCTATACCGCTCGACTGAATGCGCAAGCGTACGAGATGGCGACCCTGTCGCAGATCACCCCGTACAACAAGCTGCCACAGATCACAATTGACGGGATGCTGCCGTATCACCCGGGTGGCTTTGATTTCGGCTACCAGACCGAGGCCGTGCGCTTCGATCGTGATCTGAAGGATGACTTTGTCACTGACGAAGATGGCAACCCGGACTTCACCGCCGGCGCAGCAGGTCGACGTCTCGATCAAAACGTCAGCGGCATCGCGCGCGCCAACGGCAACCGCCTGAATTTTGCCCCGGCAATCAGCCTGCCCATGCAAGCCAGCTACGGTTACGTTACGCCAAAGCTGAAGTATGTTTACACCAACTATGACCTTGACCTTGATGGTCAAGGCAAGCAAGAAGCGCTGGCGCAAGCGTCGCAACCAGGATACGGCAGTTACAGCAGCTCCATCAGCCGTGACGTTCCTATCTTCAGTGTTGACAGCGGCTTGTACTTCGACCGCAACACCTCGATGTTCGGCACCAACTATCGCCAGACACTCGAACCGCGCATGTTCTACCTGTACGTTCCTTACAAGGACCAGACGGACATTCCGCTGTTCGATACCAGCGAAACGCTGTTCAACTTCGATTCGCTGTTCCGTGACAACCGCTTCAGCGGCACCGACCGTATCGGTGACGAGAACAAGCTGTCGCTGGGCGTGACCACCCGCTGGATCCAGGACGACGGCTTCGAACGTCAGAACTTCAGCATCGGTCAAGCATTGTACTTCAAGGATCGCAAGGCCCAACTGCCAGGCATCAACTACCGCGATCGCAGTGACGCGCAGTCTGACGTCTCGCCATACGCATTGGTGTACAACTACTACTTCAACCGCGACTGGCGCTTCAATTCGGACTTCAACTGGGACCCGGACAGCCGCACCACCCGTTCTGGCAGCGCGATGTTCCACTACCAGCCTGAAGACAACCCGAACAAGGTGGTCAACCTCGGCTATCGCTACCGCAACGACACCATCGCTTACGATTCCACGACGGGTACCTGGAAAGTGGGTGGCGGTGACTATGGCAACCCAGGCGACCCGAACTACATCAAGGACTATTACAAGATCCAGCAGCACGACTTCTCGGTGATCTGGCCGATCGTGCCGCAATGGAACGTGATCGCCCGCTGGCAGCACGATTACAACCGCAACCGCACCCTGGAAGCCATGGGCGGTTTCGAATATGACAACTGCTGCTGGAAACTGCGCCTGATCAACCGTTACTGGATCGACTACGACGATTTCAGCCAGGCCGCCCCGCAGAACGAAAAAGGCGACCATGGCATCTTCCTGCAAATCGTGCTGAAAGGCCTCGGTGGCGTGGTTGGCAACAAGGTCGAATCTTTCCTCGACCAAGGCATTGAAGGTTACCGTGAACGTGAAGACCAAGCTTATTGATCGTCTGCGCCCAGTGTTGCTGGGCGCTGTATTGCTGAGTGGCGCGGTGCATGCCGCGGTGCAACCCCTGGATCGTGTGGTGGCCATCGTCGACAACGACGTGGTCATGCAAAGCCAGCTGGACCAGCGCGTCCAGGAGGTTCAGCAAACCATCGCCAAGCGCGGCGGCGGCGTGCCGCCGACCAGCGCCCTGCAACAGCAGGTACTGGAGCGCCTGATCGTCGAGAACCTGCAGTTGCAGATCGGTGAACGCTCGGGTATCCGCATCACTGACGAGGAGCTGAACCAGGCCATCGGCACCATTGCCCAGCGCAATGGCATGTCGCTGGACCAGTTCCGCGCCGCGCTGGCCCGCGACGGCCTGTCGTTCGACGACGCCCGTGAGCAGGTCAAACGCGAGATGATCATCAGCCGCGTGCGCCAGCGCCGTGTGGCCGAGCGCATCCAGGTATCCGAACAGGAAGTGAAGAACTTCCTCGCCTCGGACCTGGGCAAGATGCAGATGTCGGAAGAGTACCGCCTGGCCAACATCCTCATCCCAACCCCGGAAGGCGCCAACTCGGACGACATCCAGAAGGCTGCGCGCAAGGTCGGCGACGTGTACCAGCAGCTGCGCCAGGGTGCGGACTTCGGCCAGATGGCGATTGCCAACTCAGGCAGCGAGAACGCCCTTGAAGGTGGCGAGATGGGCTGGCGTAAAGCCGGCCAGTTGCCACCTGAATTTGCCAAGCTGCTCAGCGGCATGGCCACTGGCGACATCACCCAGCCACTGCGCATCCCTAGCGGCTTTCTCATCATCAAGCTCGAAGAGAAGCGCGGCGGCAGCGAAAACGTACTGCGTGACGAAGTGCATGTACGCCACATCCTGATCAAACCGAGCGAAATCCGCAGCGAAGCCGCCACCGAGCAGCTGGCTGAGCGCCTGTACGAACGCATCAAGAACGGCGAAGACTTCGCAGAGCTGGCGAAAAGCTTCTCGGAAGACCCGGGTTCAGCGCTCAACGGCGGCGACCTCAACTGGGTCGACCCGAACAGCCTGGTACCGGAGTTCCGCGAGCAGATGGCCAACGCCCAGCAGGGTGTCGTGACCAAACCGTTCAAGACTCAGTACGGCTGGCATGTCCTGGAAGTGCTGGGCCGTCGTGCCACCGACAGCACCGAACAGGCACGCGAGCAGCAGGCAATGAACGTACTGCGTAACCGCAAGTACGATGAAGAGCTGCAGACCTGGCTGCGCCAGATCCGCGACGAAGCCTACGTTGAAATCAAGCTGCCTGGCGCTGACCAGGCCGCACAGTGAAGCCGCTGCGCTTCGCCGTCACTCCCGGCGAACCGGCCGGCATAGGCCCAGATCTGTGCCTGCTGCTCGCCGCCGAGCCCCAGCCTCACCCCCTGATCGCCATCACCAGCCGTGACCTGCTCGCCGAGCGGGCCACGCGGCTGGGGCTGGCCGTCAACCTGCTGGCAGTAGGGCCGGGCCAATGGCCTGACCAGCCGGCCCCGGCAGGTAGCCTCTACGTCTGGGACACCCCCCTAGCCGCCCCCGTGGTACCGGGCATGCTGGACAAGGCCAATGCGGCGTTTGTCCTGCAGACCCTGACACGAGCCGGGCAAGGCTGCCTTGAAGGGCATTTCGCCGGAATGATAACGGCCCCTGTACACAAGGGCGTGATCAATGAAAGCGGCATCGCCTTTTCCGGCCATACCGAATTCCTGGCAGAACTGACCCACACCGCTCAGGTCGTGATGATGCTGGCGACCCGTGGCCTGCGCGTGGCGCTGGTCACCACGCACCTGCCACTGCGCGACATCGCGGACGCCATCACCCCTGAGCGCCTGGAGCGGGTTACCCGCATCCTGCACGCCGACATGCGCGACAAGTTCGGCATTGCCAACCCACGCATCCTGGTCTGCGGGCTCAACCCGCATGCCGGCGAAGGCGGCCACCTGGGCCGCGAAGAAATCGACATCATCGAACCGGCACTGGCCCGCCTGCGCGCCGAAGGCATGGACCTGCGCGGCCCGCTGCCGGCCGATACCCTGTTTACCCCCAAATATCTGGAGCACTGCGACGCGGTGCTGGCGATGTACCACGACCAAGGCCTGCCTGTACTCAAGTACAAAGGTTTCGGCGCTGCAGTCAACGTGACCCTGGGCCTACCGATCATCCGCACGTCGGTCGATCACGGCACCGCCCTGGACCTTGCCGGTACCGGCAACGTCGACACCGGCAGCCTGCGCGTCGCCCTGGAAACCGCCTACCAGATGGCCGAGAACCGACCATGAACGAGCATTACCAACACCGGGCGCGCAAGCGCTTCGGTCAGAACTTCCTGCATGACGCCGGCATCATCGACCGCATCCTGCGCGCCATCAATGCCAAAGCCGGCGAACACCTGCTGGAGATCGGCCCGGGCCAGGGCGCCCTGACCGAGGGCCTGCTGGGCAGCGGCGCACAGCTGGACGTCGTGGAGCTGGACAAAGACCTGGTGCCGATCCTGCAGCACAAGTTTGCCGGGCGCGACAACTTCCGCCTGCACCAGGGCGATGCCCTGAAGTTCGATTTCAACCAGCTGGGCGTACCGCAGCGCAGCCTCAAAGTCGTAGGTAACCTGCCCTACAACATCTCCACCCCGTTGATTTTCCACCTGCTCAGCCATGCCGGGCTGATTCGCGACATGCACTTCATGCTGCAGAAGGAAGTGGTAGAGCGCATGGCCGCAGGCCCGGGCGGCGGGGACTGGGGTCGGCTATCGATCATGGTGCAGTACCACTGCCGCGTCGAGCACCTGTTCAACGTAGGCCCAGGTGCGTTCAACCCGCCGCCCAAAGTGGACTCGGCCATCGTCCGCCTGGTACCGCACGAGGTGCTTCCGCACCCGGCCAAGGACCACCTGCTGCTGGAACGGGTCGTGCGCGAAGCGTTCAACCAGCGCCGCAAGACGCTGCGCAATACCCTCAAAGGCCTGCTCGACAGCCAGGCTATCGAGGCCGCTGGCGTGGATGGCAGCCTGCGCCCTGAGCAGCTGGACCTGGCTGCATTCGTGCGCCTGGCAGATCAGTTGGCAGATCAGCAAGCCTGACAACGCAGCACGGCGTCTTCGCGGTCAACTTGCGAAGACGCCGCCCCACCGCAAGGTTTTGAAGCCCACTCCCTCCCCGACACCACTGGCCCTCCCCCCCGCCAATGGCCTAGACTGCATGTATCGCCGTATTCGCTTGTTTGCCCAAGGCCCATGCATGTCCGATCCCCGTTACCAGATCGACGTCAGCGTCGTGACCCGCTACCTGAAAGACCAATCCGACCCCGAAAGCGATCGCTTTGCGTTCGCATACACCATCACCGTGCAGAACAATGGCTCGATCAAAGCCAAGCTCATGTCTCGACACTGGCTCATCACCAACGGTGATGGCGAAGTGGAGGAAGTCCGCGGCGCAGGTGTGATCGGCCAACAACCGACCATCGAACCCGGCCAGAGCCACACCTACAGCAGTGGCGCAGTGATCAGCACCCGCGTGGGCACCATGCAGGGCAGCTACCAGATGTTCGCCGAGGACGGTAAACGCTTCGAGGCCGATATCGCCCCCTTCCGCCTCGCGGTACCCGGGGCCCTGCACTGATGGCTACCTATGCCGTCGGTGACCTGCAAGGCTGCCTTCAACCCCTCAAGTGCCTGCTGGAGCGCGTCAAGTTCGACCCGGCCGTCGATCGCCTGTGGCTGGTCGGTGACCTGGTCAACCGCGGGCCTGAATCGCTACAGACCCTGCGCTACCTCTACTCGATCCGCCAATCGCTGACCTGTGTGCTGGGCAACCATGACCTGCACCTGCTGGCGGCATGGCAAAATGTCGAACGCCTGAAGAAAAGCGATACCCTGCGCGAAATCATCGAAGCACCCGACGCCGACCAACTGCTCGACTGGCTGCGCCAACAGAAGCTGCTCCACTACGACGAGCCGCGCGGCATTGCCTTGGTGCACGCCGGCATCCCGCCCCAGTGGACACTGGGCAAAGCCCTGGAACTGGCGGGCGAAGTCGAAGAGGTGCTGCGCGACGACGAGCGCATGAAGCTGTACCTCGATGGCATGTACGGCAACGAACCGAACAAGTGGAGCAAGAACCTCAGCGGCGTAGAGCGCCTTCGGGTGATCACCAACTACCTGACGCGCATGCGCTTCTGCACGGGCACAGGCAAACTCGACCTCAAGAGCAAGGAAGGGCTGGGCGCGGCACCGAAGGGTTACAAGCCTTGGTTCGCGCACAAGGACCGCCGCTCACGGCATGTGAAGATCATCTTTGGCCACTGGGCCGCACTCGAAGGGCGTGTCGACGAGCCCGGCATCATTGCCCTCGATACCGGCTGCGTCTGGGGTGGCACCATGACCCTCTACAATGTCGACAGCGGTGAATACCTGCGCTGCGACTGCGCCGACGACGGCAACCTGCGCCAGCCGGCACAACCGACTAAACTCAACGACCAGCCCTGAAGGAAAGCCTTACCCATGAGCGAATTCAAACGCATCCCTCCCGAGCAGGCCCTGGCCTTGCGCGCACAAGGTGCAGTCGTCGTCGACATTCGCGACCCGCAGGCCTATGCCGCCGGCCACATCGCCGGGGCCAGGCACCTGGATAACCATTCGGTCGCCGACTTCATCCGCAATGCCGACCTGGATGCCCCGACCCTGGTGGTCTGCTACCACGGCAACTCCAGCCAGAGCGCGGCCGCGTACCTGGTCGGGCAAGGTTTTTCCGACGTCTACAGCATCGATGGCGGCTTCGAGCTGTGGCGCGCCACCTACCCCGACCACACCGCGCAAGGCACCCCTGAATAATTTTTTAATTTCACTCCAGCCCGCGCCCCACGCGGGCTTGCGCCTCACCTGACGAACGGTCGCCGACAACTTCTGCGCCGCTTGCCCTTGACCTTGCGGATAACCAACTATTCTTAAGCGCAGGCCATCCAAAAAAGGGGAGAGCCGGTACACCGGCGTGCGGGTCATCGGTAGCGTTACAGGGTGTTCTGGGGGGTATACAGCAATCGGCAAGCCCGGTTGCATGCCAGCATCGGCTGACTGATCCGGCGTCGTCTCCACGTATCGAGCGAGGTGACGTCATGAGTATTTTTAGCCACTTCCAACAACGTTTCGAGTCTACGCGCCAGGAAGAACTCTCGCTGCAGGAGTACCTCGAGCTGTGCAAAGAGGATCGCAGTGCCTACGCATCGGCGGCTGAACGGCTGTTGCTGGCCATCGGCGAGCCGGAACTGATCGACACCTCAAGCAACTCCAGACTGTCGCGAATCTTCTCCAACAAGGTGATCCGCCGGTATCCGGCCTTTGCCGACTTCCACGGCATGGAAGAGTGCATCGACCAGATCGTTTCCTACTTCCGCCACGCCGCTCAAGGCCTGGAAGAGAAGAAACAGATCCTCTATCTGCTGGGCCCGGTAGGTGGCGGTAAATCGTCGCTGGCCGAAAAACTCAAGCAGCTGATGGAAAAAGTCCCTTTCTACGCGATCAAGGACTCGCCCGTTTTCGAGTCGCCGCTGGGCTTGTTCAACGCCACTGAAGATGGCGCCATTCTCGAAGAAGAATACGGCATCTCGCGGCGCTACCTGAACACCATCATGTCGCCATGGGCCACCAAGCGCCTGCAGGAGTTCGGTGGCGATATCAGCAAGTTCCGGGTGGTCAAGCTCTACCCCTCGATACTCAACCAGATCGCGATCGCCAAGACCGAACCCGGCGACGAAAACAACCAGGACATCTCGGCCCTGGTCGGCAAGGTGGATATCCGCAAGCTCGAGGAATTCCCGCAGAACGATGCCGACGCCTACAGCTACTCGGGTGCGTTGTGCCGGGCCAACCAGGGCCTGATGGAATTCGTCGAGATGTTCAAGGCGCCCATCAAAGTCCTGCACCCACTGCTGACCGCCACCCAGGAAGGCAACTACAACAGTACCGAAGGCCTGGGCGCGATCCCTTATTCAGGGATCCTGCTGGCCCACTCCAACGAATCGGAGTGGCACACCTTCCGCAACAACAAGAACAATGAGGCGTTCATCGACCGGATCTACATCGTCAAGGTGCCGTACTGCCTGCGCGTGAGCGACGAGATCAAGATCTACGACAAGCTGCTGGTCAACAGTTCGCTGGCCAAGGCCCATTGCGCACCCGATACGCTCAAGATGCTCGCTCAGTTCACCGTACTCTCACGCCTCAAAGAGCCGGAGAACTCCAACATCTACTCCAAGATGCGGGTCTACGATGGCGAAAACCTCAAGGATACCGACCCCAAAGCCAAGTCGATCCAGGAGTACCGCGATTCAGCGGGTGTCGATGAAGGCATGAACGGCCTGTCCACCCGTTTCGCCTTCAAGATCCTCTCCAAGGTGTTCAACTTCGACCCGCACGAAGTGGCGGCCAACCCGGTGCACCTGCTCTATGTGCTGGAACAGCAGATCGAACAGGAGCAGTTCCCAGCTGAAGTGCGCGAACGCTACCTGCGCTACCTGAAGGAATACCTGGCGCCCCGCTACATCGAGTTCATCGGCAAAGAAATCCAGACCGCCTACCTGGAGTCCTACAGCGAATACGGTCAGAACATCTTCGACCGCTACGTGCTGTACGCCGATTTCTGGATCCAGGATCAGGAATACCGCGATCCGGAAACGGGCGAAATCCTCAACCGCATTGCCCTGAACGAAGAGCTGGAAAAGATCGAAAAACCGGCCGGCATCAGCAATCCGAAGGATTTCCGCAACGAAATCGTCAACTTCGTACTGCGTGCCCGTGCCAATAACAACGGCAAGAATCCTAGCTGGCTCAGCTACGAGAAGCTGCGGGTGGTGATCGAGAAGAAAATGTTCTCCAACACCGAGGACCTGCTGCCGGTCATCAGTTTCAACGCCAAGGCCAGCAAAGAAGATCAACAGAAACACAACGACTTCGTCACGCGGATGGTGGAGCGTGGCTACACCGACAAACAGGTACGCCTGCTGTCGGAATGGTACCTGCGGGTCAGGAAATCGCAATAAAGCGGCAAGCTGCCCCTGCAGCAAGCTCCAAGCCGCCAGCGGCACGCTGCAAGCTGTCCGATGCTCGGTTGAACCCCGACGCTACAGCTTGCAGCCACGCTGGCTGCTCTTTCTTGAAGCTTGTGGCTTGAAGCTTGTGGCTTGCAGTTGCAGCTGCATCCAGTCACCGGAGGGACCATGAGCTACGTTATCGACCGACGCCTGAACGGCAAGAACAAAAGCACGGTCAATCGCCAGCGTTTCTTGCGGCGTTACCGTGAACACATCAAGAAAGCCGTCGAAGAGGCCGTAAGCCGTCGCTCCATCATGGACATGGAACACGGCGAGCAGATCAGCATCCCGGGACGCGACATCGACGAACCGGTGCTGCACCATGGCCGCGGCGGCAAGCAGACCATCGTGCATCCGGGCAACAAGGAATTCACCGCAGGCGAACATATCGCCCGGCCTCAGGGCGGGGGCGGTGGTGGTGGCCGCGGCAAAGCAGGCAACTCCGGCGAGGGCATGGATGACTTCGTATTCCAGATCACCCAGGAAGAGTTCCTCGAATTCATGTTCGAAGACCTCGAACTGCCCAACCTGGTCAAACGTCACCTGACAGGTGCCGACACCTTCAAGACTGTGCGCGCCGGTATCGCCAACGAAGGCAACCCGTCGCGCATCAACATCGTGCGCACCCTGCGCTCGGCCCATGCACGGCGTATCGCCTTGACCGGCAGCAGCCGTGCACTGCTTCGCGAGGCGCAGAAGGAACTGGCCCGTTTGAAGGTCGAGGAGCCGGACAACTTCACCGATATCCAGGAGGTCGAGCAAGAGATCGAGCGGCTCAAAGCCCGCATCAACCGCCTGCCGTTCCTCGACACCTTCGACCTCAAGTACAACCTGCTGGTCAAGCAGCCCAACCCCAGCTCCAAGGCCGTGATGTTCTGCCTGATGGACGTGTCCGGCTCGATGACCCAGGCCACCAAGGACATCGCCAAGCGGTTCTTCATCCTGTTGTACCTGTTCCTCAAGCGCAACTATGACCGCATCGAGGTGGTGTTCATCCGCCACCACACCAGCGCCCGCGAAGTGGACGAAGAAGAGTTCTTCTATTCCCGCGAGACCGGCGGCACCATCGTTTCCAGTGCACTGAAGATGATGCAGGAGATCATGGCCGAGCGTTACCCCGCCAGCGACTGGAACATCTATGCCGCTCAGGCGTCCGACGGCGACAACTGGAACGACGATTCGCCCATTTGCCGTGAGATCCTCTCCAAACAGATCATGCCGCATGTGCAGTACTACACTTACGTGGAGATCACCCCCCGCGAGCATCAGGCGCTGTGGTACGAATACGAGCGTATCGGCGAAGCTTTCCCCGATACGTTCGCCCAGCAGCAGTTGGTTTCGGCCGGTGACATTTACCCGGTCTTCCGTGAACTCTTCCAGCGCAGGTTAGCCACATGACCGCCAGAGCACAGAGACGCCAACCCATTTCCACCGGGTCCGAGTGGACGTTCGAGCTGATCCAGACCTACGATCGGGAAATCAGCCGTCTGGCCGAACGTTATGCCCTGGACACCTACCCCAATCAGATCGAAGTGATCACGGCCGAGCAGATGATGGACGCGTATGCATCCGTCGGCATGCCGCTGGGCTATCACCACTGGTCCTACGGTAAACAGTTTCTCAGCACCGAGAAGTCCTACAGCCGTGGCCAGATGGGCCTGGCATACGAAATCGTGATCAACTCCGACCCGTGCATCGCCTACCTGATGGAAGAAAACACCATGTGCATGCAGGCACTGGTGATCGCCCACGCCTGCTATGGCCATAACAGCTTCTTCAAAGGCAACTACCTGTTCCGCACATGGACCGATGCCAGTTCGATCATCGACTACCTGGTGTTCGCCAAGCAGTACATCGCCCAATGCGAAGAGCGCCACGGCATCGATGCTGTCGAGGACCTGATCGACTCCTGCCACGCCTTGATGAACTACGGCGTGGACCGCTACAAACGCCCCTACCCGATCTCCGCCGAAGAGGAGCGGCGCCGCCAGAAGGAGCGCGAGGAGCACCTGCAACGCCAGATCAACGACCTGTGGCGCACCATTCCCAAAGGCGCGGAAAAAGGCGGCGAGCGTGATGATGCACGCTTCCCCGCCGAACCCCAGGAAAACATCCTTTATTTCATCGAAAAACACGCACCCTTGCTCGAGCCCTGGCAGCGCGAAGTGGTGCGTATCGTGCGCAAGATCGCGCAGTACTTCTACCCGCAACGCCAGACCCAGGTCATGAACGAAGGCTGGGCGACCTTCTGGCACTACACCCTGATGAACGACCTGTACGACGAAGGCCTGGTCACCGACGGTTTCATCATGGAATTTCTTCAGTCGCACACCAGCGTGGTGTTCCAGCCCGGCTTCGACAGCCCCTACTACAGCGGCATAAACCCTTATGCCCTGGGCTTCGCCATGTACACCGACATCCGCCGCATGTGCGAAAACCCTACCGAGGAAGATCGACGCTGGTTCCCCGACATTGCCGGCAGTGACTGGTTGTCGACCATCAAGTTCGCCATGAGCAGCTTCAAGGACGAGAGTTTCATCCTGCAATACCTGTCTCCCAAGGTGATCCGCGACCTCAAGCTGTTCAGCATCCTGGATGACGACCAGCGCGACGACCTGCTGGTGCCGGCGATCCATGACGAAGCCGGCTACCGGGCCATACGCGAGCAACTCGCAGCCCAGTACAACCTGGGCAACCGCGAACCCAACGTACAGATCTGGAGCATCGACCGTCGTGGCGACCGGTCCCTGACCTTGCGCCACCAGCAGCACAACCGCAAACCGCTGGGTGATTCCACCGATGAGGTGCTCAAGCACCTGCACCGCCTCTGGGGCTTCGATATCCACCTGGAAACCGTGCAAGGCGATCAGGTGGTCAAGACCCACCACATGCCACCGCGGGGCGAGCACGGCGAAGCCGGCGACTATGGCCGAATGGACCTGGCCGTCATCCACCACCTCTAGCCTGCACCCCACCCTTGCTGCCGACAGGTTATCCTGTGGGCAGTAATGGAGGCTGCACATGCAAATCTACAAAGTCGGCGGCGCCGTGCGCGACCGCCTGCTCGGGCTCCCCGTCAGTGACATCGATTGGCTGGTCGTGGGTACCAGCGTCGAAGAAATGCACGCCAAGGGCTTTCGCCCAGTCGGCGCTGATTTCCCGGTTTTCCTGCACCCCAAGACGGGCGAGGAATATGCCTTGGCGCGCACAGAGCGCAAGAGCGGGCGCGGCTATGGCGGTTTTACCTTCCATGCCAGCCCCGAGGTGACCCTTGAGGAAGACCTGATCCGGCGTGACCTCACCATCAACGCCATGGCCGAGGATGATCAGGGACAGGTGCTGGACCCCTTTAACGGCCAAGCCGATCTTGAGCAGCGCATTTTACGCCACGTGTCTCCGGCATTCGCCGAAGACCCCTTGCGCGTGCTGCGTGTTGCCCGCTTCGCCGCACGCTATGCCCCGTTGGGGTTCAGGGTCGCCGATGAAACACTGGAGCTGATGAAGCAGATCGCGAGTTCTGGCGAACTGCAGGCGCTCACGGCTGAACGCAGCTGGAAAGAGATCGAGCGCGCGCTGATGGAAGACGAGCCACAGGTGTTCATCAACGTGCTGCGCGACTGCACAGCCCTTGAACGACTGATGCCTGAGCTTGAGGGAGGTGCGGCTTCGCTGGCTGCCTTGACGCAAGCAGCCAAACACCATCAGCCACTGCATATTCGCTGGGCCTGCCTGCTGCATGACCTGAGCACAACTGCAATCAAGGCACTGAACCAACGCTTCAAGGCGCCGCGTGAATGCCAGGAGATGGCCATGCTGGTGAGCGAATGCGCCAGTCTCGGCCACAAGGCCTTGGAGCTCGACCCTGAAGCGATGTTGGCGCTACTTCAGAAGTTCGACGTGTATCGGCGGCCACAGCGCTTCGAGGATTTCATTGCCGTGTGCCAGATGGTTGCACACGCGAACGCAGAGGCTTATCCACAGGCGGATTACCTGCGCGCCGCGGCAGCGGCGGCCAGAGCGGTAGAAGCGAAGCCGCTGGTAGAAGCAGGGCTGACCGGGCAGGCATTGGGAGAGGCGCTGAGGCACAAGCGCCTGGAGGCACTGAAAGCCTACAAGACCACGGCCGTAAACTGATCGCTCAGTGGCTCGTACTTACCCACGTAGGGTCAGTACGAGCCGCGAAGCACCCGGGCTCAGGCGCTGGTAAGCTGCAAACCGCGCCATTCAAAGGCAACCGGCGCCAGCACCTGGTCGATATTGGCTTCCTGCCACAACCGGGCCATGCTTTTACCCTCTCCCGGGTGTACCAGCTCGGGCGCCAGCAGCGCCAATGGCCATAGCACGAAAGCGTTCTTCAGAATCTCGGCCCTGGGCAATACCAGCCCATCGAATGTGCCATGCAGATCGTCATACATCAGCACGTCGATATCCAGCGGCAGGCCCTTGCGGTCGGGCGCGTAGCGGCCATTGTCAGCCTCGATGAACTTGAGCCGGCGGTCCAGCTCCATCAACCCAAGGTCTGTCTTGCCCGTCACCACGAAGTTGATGAATGGACCGCTCTTGATCCCCACCGGCTGGCTTTCGAACGCCGGAGAACAACGCAGGTCGCAGAGGATCGCCGCCAATGCATCGAGCCCGGCGCACAGGTGCGCATGGCGGTCGATGTTGCTGCCCAGGCCCAGGTAAACCGTGCTCAGAGACATCCGCGCTCGATCTCCACACCAACACCGCCACGGGCCGCAGGCACCGCGCCCGGCTTGGTCAGCTTGAGCCGCACCCAAGGGATGTGGAACTCTGCCATCAGGACCGCGACCAGCCGCTCGGCGAACGTCTCGACCAGCTCGAAACGCGCCTGCTCGGCAAACGCCTGGATACGCGCCGAAACACTGGCATAGTCCAGCGCCAGGTTCAGATCATCGCCAGCCGCTGCCGGGCGATTGTCCCAGGCGAAACTCAGGTCCAGGCGCAGGCACTGGCGAATATCCCGTTCCCAGTCATAGGCACCGATGACGGTATCGACTTCCAGGCCTTCGATGAACACTCTGTCCAAGCACTTCTCTCCACAGCACGACAAGGGCGACTGGCGCCGTTAGAATCAGGGCGTCCTCGCCCGGAATAGTTAGCATGTTTTGGTTACTGGCGCTGCTCGCCTACCTGCTCGGCTCGCTGTCCTTCGCCATCGTCCTAAGCCGCCTCTCGGGCAGCCCGGACCCGCGCTCCTGCGGCTCTGGCAATGCCGGCGCCACCAACATGCTACGCCTGGCGGGCCGCAAAATGGCGATCCTGACCCTGCTTGGCGACCTGTGCAAGGGCTTGCTGCCCGTCATGCTGGCACGCCTGGCCGGGCTCGACCTGCAAGAGCAGGCCTGGGTAGGCGTCTGCGCGGTGCTCGGCCACCTGTTCCCAGTGTACTTCCGCTTCCAGGGTGGCAAGGGTGTGGCCACGGCGGCCGGCATGCTCATGGGCCTGTATTTCCCCGCCGCACTACTGGCCATCGCCGCCTGGCTGCTGACGTTCTACCTCACCCGCACCAGCTCACTGGCCGCGCTGATCGCCACACCACTGACCCTGCCACTGCTGGCCTGGCGCGAGCCAGCGGCCCTGCTGCCGATCAGCGTACTGACCGTGATGATCGTCTGGCGCCACCGCAATAACCTGCGCGACCTGCTAGCCGGGCGCGAACGCCACTTCTGACGCACACGCAAGCGGTTTACAACGGTGGCAACTGCTCCATCGGCCAGCGTGCCTGCACGCTGATCGCCAGGTCCTGCTGCTGCCCGGCCAGCAACCGCTGGCAACCGGCGTAGGCGATCATTGCGCCGTTGTCGGTACAGAACTGGGGACGGGCGTAGTACACGTTGCCTTTGATACTGCCGAGCATGTCCTCCAGGGACGCACGCAATGCCTTGTTGGCGCTCACGCCACCGGCGATCACCAGGCGCTTGAGGCCGGTCTGCTTGAGTGCGCGCTTGCACTTGATGGTCAGAGTCTCCACCACCGCCTGCTGGAACGCCAGGGACACGTCGCAACGGGTTTGCTCGTTGTCGTCGCCAGCATCGCGGCACTGCTGCCAGGTGTTCAGGGCGAACGTCTTGAGGCCACTGAAACTGAAGGCCAGGCCCGGACGGTCGGTCATCGGCCGCGGGAACACAAAACGCCCCGCCACGCCGCGCTCGGCCAGGCGAGCGATTTCCGGGCCACCTGGGTAATTGAGGCCGATCAGCTTGGCAGTCTTGTCGAACGCTTCGCCAGCAGCGTCATCCAGGCTCTCGCCCAGCAACTCGTATTGGCCGATGCCATCGACCCGAACCAGCTGGGTATGCCCCCCGGACACCAACAAAGCGACGAACGGAAACTGCGGAGGGTTCTCCTCAAGCATGGGCGCCAACAGATGGCCTTCCATATGGTGCACGCCGATCGCCGGGATATCCCATGCGAACGCCAGCGCCTGGGCACAGGAGGCCCCCACCAGCAGCGCTCCGACCAGGCCAGGGCCTGCGGTGTAGGCGATGGCGTCGATCTCGGTAGCCACGCAGCCCGCCTCGTCCAGCACCTGGCGGATCAGGGGCAGCATGCGCTTGACGTGGTCGCGCGAGGCAAGCTCGGGTACCACCCCACCAAACACGCGGTGCAGGTCGATCTGGCTGAACAGCGCATCGGCCAACAAACCGCGCTCGCTGTCGTATAATGCGACGCCGGTTTCGTCGCAGGATGTTTCCAATCCCAGTACTAGCATGGGCTCGTCCCTTGTGGGGGCTGATTTCGAAGCCGCGCATGATAGTCCCCGTGCCGGGTGCCGACCAGCGGTTTTCGATCAGAGGCTTTGCATTCCGGCTTGCTAAGGGTTAACATCCGCAACCCTTGAAAACCGACGTTCTCCAGCACACCTTTGTTTTGCCAGGAGCACGTCTACCCCGGTAATGAATTAAGGTAGCCCTGGATGCCAGCCGTCAAAGTTAAAGAGAACGAACCCTTCGACGTAGCTCTGCGTCGTTTCAAGCGCTCCTGCGAAAAAGCCGGTGTACTGGCTGAAGTTCGTAGCCGCGAGTTTTACGAGAAGCCGACCGCCGAGCGTAAGCGTAAAGCAGCTGCTGCTGTTAAGCGTCACGCCAAGAAAGTTCAGCGCGAACAGCGCCGCGCCGTTCGTCTGTACTAATACAGTACAGCCGTTCTACGCAAAGCTTCTGCCCTGCCCGGCTCACCGCCGGGCCGATGGCAGCGGTTTGTTTCAACCTTGAGCAGCTAGCTCAAGGCGCCCATCGCAACTTGCAATGGGCAAAGCGCATTACAACGTCAGAGCTGGTTCCGACCAGTCGTGCACGTCCTCACTGACGAGCCCCTGGTTGACCTGGAGGCTACCGACGAGCACACACTCCCTCGCACATCCCCTAGCAGCTCTTGCCCCAAACGGCGCGCTAGCGATTAGACTTGCCAGTTGCCAGATGACGAGACTGCCATGGCCGGGCTGATTCCCCAAAGCTTCATAGACGACCTGATCAACCGCCTCGACATCGTCGACGTGGTGAGTTCGCGCGTCCAGCTGAAAAAGACCGGCAAGAACTACTCCGCCTGCTGCCCGTTCCACAAAGAGAAAACCCCCTCCTTCACGGTGAGCCCGGACAAGCAGTTCTACTACTGCTTCGGTTGCGGCGCTGGCGGCAACGCCCTGGGGTTCGTCATGGACCACGACAACCTGGACTTCCCCCAGGCGGTCGAGGAGCTGGCCCGTGCCGCAGGCATGGAAGTACCCCGCGAGGAAGGCCGGCGCGGTCAAAAGCCGCGACAGCCAACAGACTCCCCGCTCTACCCGCTGCTGGATGCCGCCTCGGAATTCTACCGCCAGGCCCTGCGCAGCCACCCCACCCGCAAGGCAGCAGTGGATTACCTCAAGGGTCGCGGCCTGTCGGGGGAAATCGCCCGCGACTTCGGCCTGGGGTTCGCGCCACCTGGCTGGGACAACCTGCTCAAGCACCTGGGCGCCGACACCCTGCAACAGAAGGTGATGATCGACGCCGGCCTGCTGATCGAAAACGCCGAAAGCGGCAAACGCTACGACCGCTTCCGCGACCGGGTGATGTTCCCGATACGCGACAGCCGCGGGCGCATCATCGCCTTTGGCGGCCGCGTTCTGGGCGACGACAAACCCAAGTATCTCAACTCCCCGGAGACCCCGGTATTCCATAAGGGCCAGGAACTTTACGGGCTGTACGAGGCGCGCAAGCACAACCGCAACCTGGACGAGATCATCGTCGTCGAAGGCTACATGGATGTCATCGCCCTGGCCCAGCAAGGCCTGCGCAACGCCGTAGCCACACTCGGCACCGCCACCAGCGAAGAACACCTCAAGCGCCTGTTTCGCGTGGTGCCCAGCGTGCTGTTCTGCTTCGACGGCGACCAGGCCGGGCGCAAGGCCGCCTGGCGCGCCCTGGAGTCGACCCTCTCGGCACTGCAGGACGGGCGCCGCGCGCGCTTCCTGTTCCTGCCCGAAGGCGAAGACCCGGACAGCCTGGTGCGCGCAGAAGGCACCGATGCCTTCATGGCACGCATCAACCAGCACGCCCAGCCGCTGGCCGACTATTTCTTCGAGCAACTGAGCGTCGAGGCCGATCCGCGCTCGCTTGAAGGCAAGGCGCACATGGCCACCCTCGCTGCACCGTTGATCGAAAAAATCCCAGGCGCCAACCTGCGTCAGTTGATGCGCAACCGCCTGAAGGAAATCACCGGCCTCGACCCTCAACAGGTCGAGCAGTTGGCCCAGCAGGCGCCTGCCAGCAACAGCGTGCCGGACTACGACCGGGGCTACGACTACGATGCCATGGCCAGCTACACCCCCGACTATGGCGACATGCCGCAGCACGACTACGCCCCGGCGCAGCAGGAGCAGCAGTGGAAGCCAAACAAGGGGGGCGGCAAGAAGCCGTGGAGTGACAAGCCCTGGGACAAGAACCGCAAAGGAGGCAAGCCGTGGCAGCAGCGCGATGACGCCCCGCCACGCACCCCAGCACCAGTGGAGCCCCCGACCCTTGCGGCCTTGCGCACACTGCTGCACCACCCGCTGCTGGCCGGCAAAGTCGAGGACGCCAGCCATTTTGCCGACGAAGAGCACCTCTACAGCCAGCTGCTGGTGGCGCTGATCGAGGCCGCGCAAAAAAATCCTGGGCTAAGCTCAATGCAGCTGATCGCACGCTGGCACGGCACCGAACAGGGCCGTTTGCTGCGAGCCTTGGCGGAAAAGGAATGGCTGATCGTAGCCGACAACCTTGAACAACAGTTTTTCGACACTATAACTAGCTTGTCCGCCCGCCAACGCGAGCGCAGCCTGGAACATCTGCTCAGGAAAGCACGTCAAAGCGAGTTGAGCAGCGAGGAAAAATCTCAGCTTCTCGCCCTGCTGAGCCGGAATGTTCCCGCACAAACGCCGACCTCATCTGGCGCGTGAGGCCCATGCTCGGGTATAATCCTCGGCTTGTTTTTTGCCCGCCAAGACCTTCAGTGGATAGGGTGTTATGTCCGGAAAAGCGCAACAGCAGTCTCGTATCAAAGAGTTGATCACCCGCGGTCGTGAGCAGGGCTACCTGACTTACGCGGAGGTCAACGACCACCTGCCTGAGGATATTTCAGATCCTGAACAGGTGGAAGACATCATCCGCATGATCAACGACATGGGGATCAACGTATTCGAGAGTGCTCCGGATGCGGATGCCCTTCTGTTGGCGGAAGCCGACACCGACGAAGCCGCGGCCGAAGAAGCCGCTGCTGCGTTGGCGGCCGTTGAAACCGATATCGGCCGCACGACCGACCCGGTGCGCATGTATATGCGCGAAATGGGTACCGTCGAGCTCCTGACCCGCGAAGGCGAAATCGAAATCGCCAAGCGTATCGAGGAAGGCATCCGTGAAGTGATGGGCGCTATCGCCCACTTCCCGGGCACTGTTGACTACATCCTCAGTGAATACGATCGCGTGACCACCGAAGGTGGCCGTCTGTCCGACGTTCTCAGCGGTTACATCGACCCTGACGACAATATCGCCGCGCCGACCGAAGAAGTGCCGATCCCTGGCGCCAAGGCCGCAGCCGCGAAGGAAGAGGCCGACGACGAGGAAGAAAGCGACGACAGCAGTGACGATGAGGAAGAGACCGAAAGCGGTCCGGACCCCGTCGTTGCCGCCCAGCGTTTCGGCGCGGTATCGGATCAGCTCGCCATCACCCTCAAGGTGCTGAAAAAGCATGGCCGCAGCCACGCCGAGAGCATCGGCGCAATGCAGGCCCTGGCCGATCTGTTCATGCCGATCAAGCTGGTGCCCAAGCAGTTCGACGTACTGGTCGAGCGCGTTCGTGATGCCCTGGCCCGTCTGCGTCAGCAAGAGCGTGCCATCATGCAACTGTGCGTCCGTGATGCGCGCATGCCGCGTGCCGACTTCCTGCGCCTGTTCCCGAGCAACGAGACCGACCAGACCTGGAGCGGTGACCTGGCCAAGCGCAACACCAAATGGGCTGCTGCCCTGGGTGAAAAGGACGCCGCCATCGTTGCCTGCCAGCAAAAGTTGATCGACCTTGAGACCGAGACCGGCCTGACCGTTGCCGAGATCAAGGACATCAACCGCCGCATGTCCATCGGTGAGGCCAAGGCCCGCCGCGCCAAGAAAGAAATGGTCGAGGCGAACCTGCGCCTGGTGATCTCCATCGCCAAGAAGTACACCAACCGCGGCCTGCAGTTCCTCGACCTGATTCAGGAAGGCAACATCGGCCTGATGAAGGCGGTGGACAAGTTCGAATACCGTCGTGGTTACAAGTTCTCGACCTACGCCACCTGGTGGATTCGTCAGGCGATTACCCGCTCGATCGCCGACCAGGCACGCACCATCCGTATCCCGGTGCACATGATCGAGACGATCAACAAGCTCAACCGTATTTCCCGGCAGATGCTGCAGGAAATGGGTCGCGAACCGACCCCGGAAGAGCTCGGTGAGCGCATGGAGATGCCTGAGGACAAGATCCGCAAGGTCCTGAAGATCGCCAAAGAGCCGATCTCCATGGAAACCCCGATCGGTGACGATGAAGATTCGCACCTGGGCGACTTCATCGAGGACTCGACCATGCAGTCCCCGATCGACGTGGCCACGGTCGAAAGCCTCAAGGAAGCGACCCGTGACGTGCTTTCAGGCCTGACCGCACGCGAAGCCAAGGTGCTGCGCATGCGTTTCGGTATCGACATGAACACCGACCACACCCTCGAAGAAGTGGGTAAGCAGTTCGACGTGACCCGTGAACGGATCCGTCAGATCGAAGCGAAAGCGTTGCGCAAATTGCGCCACCCTACGCGCAGCGAGCACCTGCGATCCTTCCTCGACGAGTGATGACGAACCCCGGCCCAGGCCGGGGTTTTTCTTATGTGACAAAAGGTCGTGGCAAGTAGCTATCCTTCGGGGTGAATGCCCGTCTACACTCGAATTCAGACCACCTGAATACGAGGCTGCCATGCCGCCAATGCCGGCCATTCTGTTGCTGCTCCTGATCCTGTGGAACACAACGGCCGGCGCCCTGACCCTGACAGACGAGGAAAAAACCTGGCTCACTGCCCACCCGCAGTTGAAGCTAGGCGTCGACGCCTCCTGGCCACCGTTCGAATTTCGTGACCAGGAAGGCCGGTACCAGGGATTGGCCGCCGATTACATCGCCATGCTTCAGGAACGCCTGGGCGTGGCATTCAAACCGGTCGAACCCAGCACCTGGACCGAGGTGCTTCAACAGGCGCGCGAAAGCCGCATCGACCTTTTACCCGGCGTCATGTCAACTCCCGAACGCCAGGGCTATCTGGCCTTCACCCGCCCTTATCTGGATTTCCCCATCGTCATCCTGGCCCATGAAGGCGGCCAGCAACCCCGCACACTGAAAGACCTTTACGGCCTGAAAATCGCCGTGGTGGAAAATTACGCTCCACATGAGCTGCTGCGTACCCACCATCCCGATCTCAACCTGGTCGCCATGCCCAATGTAAGCTCGACCTTGCAAGCACTGGCCACCGATGAGGTGGATGCCGTGGTCGGCGACCTCGCCTCGAGCATCTGGAGCCTGCGCCAGCTTAAACTGGACGGCCTTTATGTCAGCGGCGAAACACCCTACCGCTATCAGCTGGCCATGGCCGCACCGCGTGACAAGAAGGTCTTGGTCGGCATCCTCGACAAGGTCATGGCCGACATGTCGAGTGACGAGATCAGGCAGATTCAGCAACGCTGGGTCGGCAATGTGGTCGATCAACGCTCGTTCTGGCACGACATGCTCATGTACGGCCTGCCCGCCGTGCTTTTGCTGATCGCCATTCTGGCCGTGGTGATCCGCATCAACCGCCGCCTCAGCTCGGAAATATCCAGGCGCATCGCCCTGGAACAGGAACTGCGCAGCAGCGAGTACCACTACCGTGGGCTGATCGAAAGCCTCTCAGCTATCGCCTGGGAAGCTGACGCCAATGACTTCACCTATAGCTACGTCTCACCCCATGCCGAAGACCTGCTTGGCTACCCCTTGCACGAATGGCTCAAACCGGGTTTCTGGCGCAGCATCCTGCACCCGGAGGATGCACTCTGGGCTCAGGCCTACTGCGAAAGTGAAACCGCAGCCGGGCGCGACCATAGCCTCGATTACAGGGTAATGCGTGCCGATGGCCACTCACTCTGGGTGCGCAATATCGTCAGCATGATCGAGCATGGCCACCGGCCTGTGATGCGCGGGCTTATGATCGACATCAGTGAAACCAAGCGCACCGAAGACGCCCTGCGCCTTTCGGAGCAGAAGTTCGCTTCGGTCTTCCAGCAATGCCCCGACATCCTGTTGATTGCACGCCACAGTGATGGGTGCCTGCTGGAGGTCAACGAAGCTTTCGAAGAGCAGATCGGCCTGACCCCAGGCCAAGTCGTTGGCCGCACCGCCACAGAGCTGAACTTGTGGGGTACGCAAGGTGCCGGGCCACTGCTGCTCGAACGCTTGCACCAAGGCGGCATCCGCAACCTGGAAATGAGCTTCCGGCGCAGCAACGGCCAATTGTTCACCGGCCTGACCTCTGCCGAAACCTTCGAGCTCGATGGCACCTTGGCCTTCGTCGTCGCGGTGCGCGACATCAGCCAGCTGAAGGAAACCCAGCAGCAACTGCAAACCTCCGAAGAGAAATTTGCCAAAGCCTTCCACGCCTCCCCGGATGGCCTGCTGCTGTCGCGCCAGAGCGATGGCCTGCTGATGGAGGTCAACGAGGGTTTCTGCCGGCTGACCGGCTACGACCTGGACCCTGCCCTTGACCAGACGTCCTTCGACCTGGGCATCTGGGTCGACCTCAACGAACGCAAACGCTTGATCACTCAACTCGCCCGTGATGGTTTCGTGCGCGATTTCAGCTGCCATATCCGCCGCAGCGACGGGCAAATCCGCCTGTGCGAACTGTCCGCACGGCCACTGCCGATTGCCGGCGTCGACTGCATGCTGACCATGGCCCGCGACATCACCGAGCGCCACCTGATGCAGGAAAAACTGCAACTTGCCGCCACCGTCTTCGAAAACACCGCCGAAGGCGTTCTGATCACCGATATCGACCAGCGCATCAGCGCGGTAAACCGTGCGTTCAGCGAAATCACCGGCTACAACGAGACGGAAGCCCTGGGCCAGACCCCGCGCCTGCTCGCCTCCGGCCAGCACGACAGCGCCTTTTACGCGGCCATGTGGCATCAGCTCACAGCAGAAGGCCATTGGCAGGGCGAGATCTACAACAAACGCAAAAATGGCGAGCTTTACCCGGGCTGGTTGACCATCAGCGCCGTGCGCAACAGCGACCGCGAGATCACGCATTTTGTCGCCGTATTCGCCGATATCTCAAGCCTCAAGCATGCCCAGGCCAAGCTCGATTACCAGGCCCACCACGACCCGCTCACTGGCCTGCCCAACCGCGCGCTGTTCGAGAACCGCCTGCAGGCCGTGCTCACCTGCCCGCAAGCATCCAACCGCCAGGGCGCGGTGCTGTTCCTTGACCTTGATCGCTTCAAGCACATCAACGACAGCCTTGGCCATCCGGTCGGCGACCTGCTGCTCAAGGGCATCGCCCAGCGCCTCAAAGAGCAAGTGCGCGACGTCGATACCGTGGCGCGCCTGGGTGGCGACGAATTCATCATCCTGCTGCCGGGCCTGCACAAACCCAGTGATGCCAGCGCCATCGCCAACAAACTGCTGTCCTGCTTCAGCGCGCCCTTCCAGGCCGGCGAACACGAGTTTTTCACCAGTGCCAGTATCGGCATCAGCCTCTACCCTCAGGACGGCACCGACGTCGCCACGCTGATCCGCAACGCCGACGCCGCCATGTACCGCTCCAAAGCCAAAGGCCGCAACCGTGTCGAAGCCTACACCCGCGACCTCACAGCCCAGGCCAGCGAACGTATTGCCCTGGAGCACGAGCTGCGCCGGGCCATAGAGCGCAACGAGATGAGCCTGTGCTACCAGCCCAAGTTCAGCCTCAAGACCCAGACCTTGGTGGGCGCCGAAGCGTTGATCCGCTGGAGCCACCCCACCTTCGGCGAAGTGCCGCCAGAGCACTTCATCCACCTCGCCGAAGAGAACGGCACCATCCTGCAGCTCGGCGACTGGGTGCTGGAGCAGGCCTGCCGGCAGATGCACCAGTGGAAGAAGCACTACCAAGCCTTTGGCCCGCTGTCGATCAACCTCGCAGGTGCGCAGCTGCGCCACCATGGCCTGGCCAAGCGCATCGAGCAGTTGCTCAAGACCTACCAACTGAAGGCGGGCGACCTGCAGCTGGAAATTACCGAGAACTTCATCATGAGCCAGGCCGAAGAAGCCCTGGCCGTGCTCCACCAGCTAAAGCAGCTGGGTGTGCAACTGGCAATCGATGATTTCGGCACCGGTTATTCATCCTTGAGCTACCTCAAGCGCCTGCCACTCGACATCCTCAAGATCGACAAGTCGTTCATCCGCGGTTTGCCGGACGACCCGCACGATGCAGCCATCGCGCGCGCCATCATCGCACTGGGGCGCAGCATGCAGTTGACCATCATCGCTGAAGGGGTGGAGAACCAGGCGCAGCAACGATTCCTGGCCGCAGAGGGCTGTGAACAGATCCAAGGCTATATCGTCAGCCTGCCGCTGCCACCCGATGATTTCGCAGCGACGTTTCTTCGCATAGCACTAACCGATCTTTCGGATGGCACGCTTTCGAAACCCTCGTTATAATCCGGGCACTTACTGAGGGCCTATAGCTCAGTTGGTTAGAGCAGAGGACTCATAATCCTTTGGTCCACGGTTCGAGTCCGTGTGGGCCCACCACCTTCAAAGCCGCGCACTGCGCGGCTTTTTTTCACCAGCAGTAACACCGTTCACTTGGAACTGGCCCTGCTCAGCCACCTGCTCACTGTGGCGATTCACGAATGGGGTCTGGGCCTCAGCTTCCACCCGATATTGAACATCCGCAAACCGGGCCCAGGCAAAGGCCGCGACCGGCGCTTGTCTGCAGAAGAAGCAGGCCGAGTAATCCAGGCTAAAAAGACAACCAGTCCGCTGCTCAATAATTGACGTAGCGTAGGTGCCTGTTCAAGCCCCGCCCCCTGCAGCTAAACCCAAGCCAAATGTATCGAGTACCGCTATACGATCATGGGGATGTGGTTATCCGCCCGCCTACTGCCTACAGGCTCAGTTGCCGTACGATCTTGGTCATCAATCCACAGATCACCCAGCTGTTTACATCCTGGCGAAATGAGCTGGGCGGCGAATACAACCCTAAATACAGGAACTGGATTTTCTCCCCTCAATCTCAGGAAGAAGTACTGATACGCCTGCAAGAGCTGGAGCGACAACCCTGACCAGGTGCGCTGATCACGCCAAACAACCTGGCTTGAGCAATAGACAATGAGCCGAATAGCCAGCATTATCAGCTCAAACCATGAGCCGAATAAGCTCGCTAATCGGCTCACACACTGAGCAAGCCCATGAATGACCCCTTCTGGATCTGGCAGCAGCCCGACTGGCCAATCTTCACCTGGCAAACCGAACCGCTTGCCCCACTGCTGCGCGCCTGCACTCAGGCCCAGGGACGCTTGCTCGGCATGCTCGGCGCTGTTGGTAGTGATACCGAGGCGCAGAGCAGCCTGGATGCCCTGCTACAGAACATTGTCACCTCATCAGCTATCGAGGGTGAGCAGCTGAATGTCGGCTCGGTACGCTCCTCCCTGGCAAGGCGTTTGGGCATCAGCGATGAAGGCCGAGTCAGCATGCGCTCCGAAGGCCTGGCGGAGTTGCTGCTCGATGCTACCAGCGCACACCAGCAGCCGCTTGACCAACAGAGGTTATATCGCTGGCACTGCTGGCTGTTCCCTAGTGAAGACAACCTGCTGGGTCCCCGGTTACGGGTTGGCACGCTACGCGGCGAAGAGCCTATGCAGGTTGTTTCTGGCCGGCTCGACCGCCCTACCGTGCATTTTGAAGCCCCTCCGCGCGCGGGGTTAGAAGAACAGCTCGCAGATTTCCTTGCCTGGTTCGGGAGCAGCCACAACGATGCCGGTCTCGACCCGTTACTACGCGCCGGCATTGCCCATTTCTGGTTCGTCACCCTACACCCATTCGATGACGGCAACGGCCGCCTTACCCGCGCCATTACAGATATGGCACTGGCCCAGGGCGAGCAGCAGGCTATCCGCTTTTACGCCATGTCGGCGAGTATCCTCGACGACCGCGCTGGCTATTACCGCATCCTCGAAGCGAGCCAGAAAGGCAGCCTAGAAATCACAGCATGGTTGCAGTGGTTTCTAGGCACGTTACTCAAGAGCCTGGAGCAAGCCCTTACCCGCATAGACCGGGTACTGGCCAAGGCACGCTTTTGGCAGGCACATCGCACAGACTCGCTCCTGCCCGAACAAATCAAAGTACTCAATCGACTGCTCGAAGGCGGGGAGAAGGGCTTCGAGGCCGGTATAAGCGCTGCACAGTACCAGTCCGTGGCGCAGGTCTCCAAGGCCACCGCCACTCGGCATTTAAGCGACCTATTAGAGAAAGGCTGCCTAAGGCGCCTACCCGGCGGAGGCCGCAGTACCCGCTATCAGATCAACCAGCCCGGCAGTCGCTTCTCTGGCATTGACACCGAGTAAACCAGGACCAACACCGACATCATCCAGAAACGCTGGAGCCTGTGCGACGTACTGCGCGAAGATGGCATCACGCGCTCAAGCATCCCGCCGTCGCGGCATGTGCCGCTGGCGCGGGTTGTAGAAGGTGCTATCGGAAGGAATGTCTTGAGTCACCAGAGACATGGCCCCGATGATTACGTTGTCGCCGATGCTGATCTGGTCAGCAATGATGCAGCTATTGGCACCGAGGCTGACGTTTTCGCCTATGCACAGCGAGTAATGGTCCAGGCCAAGGGTCTTGATGCCGACCGAGCAATTCTGCCGTATCAAAAAATTACGCCCGATGCTTACGTTGCCAGTGATCACCACACCTGGCAGATGGGCGATACGAAGGCCAGGGCCTATTTGCGCACCGATGTCGATATCCACGGCGTACTTGAGGTTGAGCCGCTGCTGCATGCCGCGGGCATATCGCCTGCTCAGGCCGCCGCGACCATCGAGGTACTGCGCCAGGCGATAGGCAAAAAGAAAGCGCAGCTTGTTGTCCTTGCGCGCTCGACGCAGCACGTTGCACAACAGGCTGATACGGCGTCCGGGCTTTTTCTTGTTGGAGACCTCCTGTCGCCAGCATTCCAGCAAGGTTTCGAAATTCACGACGTGGGCCCACTTGAATCAGCTACCCATGATGCCGCAATCAAGCCAGCCACGCATCAGCACTTTGTCTTGCCCTGGTCACTACAGCCTGGCTAGGCTTGCAAGCCCACTGTAGAGACTCGCCATGTCGAATCCCCGCCAAATCGCCCTCGATGACATCGATCACCAACTGATCGCCCTGCTGCAGATCAATGCCCGCGAAAGCGTTGCCACCCTTGCCCGCCACCTGGGTATCGCTCGCACCACCGTCAATTCGCGCCTGGCGCGCCTGGAGAAGGGCAAAGTCATCACCGGATATGGCGTACGCCTGGGCCAGCGCCTGGCCGATGGTGGCTTGCAAGCCTATGTCGGGATCAAGGTGCAACCGCGCTCCGGCAAGGAGGTCGTGCGCCGCCTGGCTGCCATGGGGCAAGTGCAGCAATTGTGCGCGGTCAGCGGCGAGTTCGATTACGTAGCCTGGCTGCGCAGCGACTCGCCAGAACAACTGGACCAGTTGCTGGACCAGATTGGCAGCGTAGAAGGCGTGGAGAAGACCACCACCTCGATCATCCTCAGCAGCAAAGTGGACCGTGGCCAGCCCGTCTAAATGGCTGAGGTACAGGTGCCAAACATCAATCGTCAAAAGTATTGATAAGCCTGTCGTTATGACAAATAAAACGCCAATACGACGACGCTTTGCATCTTAATTACGAACACCCGTCGCCCTAAAATGACCACCAGGCATCTCCTATACTCAGGCTCCGCCCCTGCGCAGCCGCTCTGGCAAGGTCACTGCAATGAACAAGAAAAACCGCCACCCGGCCGACGGCAAGAAACCCATCACCATCTTCGGCCCGGACTTCCCGTTCGGCTTCGACGAGTGGCTGGAACACCCGGCTGGGCTGGGCAGCATTCCGGCTGATCGCCACGGGGAGGAAGTCGCTATCGTCGGTGCCGGCATCGCAGGCCTGGTGGCGGCCTACGAGCTGATGAAGCTGGGGCTCAAGCCTGTGGTGTATGAGGCCTCGAAGATGGGTGGCCGACTGCGCTCGCAGGCCTTCAACGGCACCGACGGAATCATCGCCGAGCTCGGGGGCATGCGCTTTCCAGTGTCCTCCACCGCCTTCTACCACTATGTCGACAAGCTGGGCCTGGAAACCAAGCCCTTCCCCAACCCACTGACTCCGGCATCCGGCAGCACGGTGATCGACCTGGAAGGCCAGACCTACTACGCCGAAACAGTCAGCGATTTGCCCAAACTGTTCCATGAAGTGGCCGATGCCTGGGCCGACGCGCTGGAAAGCGGCGCGCAGTTCGCCGATATCCAGCAGGCGATCCGCGATCGCGATGTTCCGCGCCTCAAAGCATTGTGGAACAAGCTGGTACCGCTGTGGGACGACCGCACCTTCTACGACTTCGTCGCAACCTCGCGCTCGTTCGCCCAACTGAGCTTCCAGCACCGCGAGGTGTTCGGCCAGGTCGGCTTCGGCACAGGTGGATGGGACTCGGACTTCCCCAACTCGATGCTGGAAATCTTCCGGGTGGTGATGACCAACTGCGACGACCACCAGCACCTGATCGTCGGCGGGGTGGAGCAGGTACCACAGGGCATCTGGCGCCATGTACCGCAGCGCTGCGCCCACTGGCCCGAGGGCACCAGCCTGAGCGCGCTGCATGGCGGCGCACCGCGTACTGGGGTAAAACGCATTGCCCGCGCAGCCGACGGGCGCCTCGCCGTCACCGACAACTGGGGCGACACTCGCCATTACGGCGCCGTGCTCGCCACCTGCCAGAGCTGGTTGCTGACCACCCAGATCGATTGTGAAGAATCGCTGTTCTCGCAAAAGATGTGGATGGCCCTGGACCGCACCCGTTACATGCAGTCGTCGAAGACCTTCGTCATGGTCGATCGGCCGTTCTGGAAGGACAAAGACCCGCAAACCGGCCGCGACCTGATGAGCATGACCCTCACTGATCGGCTCACCCGCGGCACCTACCTGTTCGATAACGGCGACGACAAGCCGGGTGTGATCTGCCTGTCCTACGCCTGGATGAGCGACGCCCTGAAGATGCTCCCGCACCCCGTGGAAAAACGCGTGCAGCTGGCCTTGGATGCACTGAAGAAGATCTACCCCAAGACCGATATCGCCGGGCATATCATCGGCGACCCGATCACCATTTCCTGGGAGGCCGACCCGCACTTCCTCGGTGCCTTCAAGGGCGCACTGCCCGGCCACTACCGCTACAACCAACGGATGTACGCGCACTTCATGCAGCAGGACATGCCCATCGAGCAACGCGGGATATTCATCGCCGGCGACGACGTATCGTGGACCCCGGCCTGGGTCGAAGGGGCGGTGCAGACGTCGCTCAATGCGGTGTGGGGTATCATGAACCACTTCGGTGGCCAGACCCATCCGGACAATCCAGGCCCGGGCGATGTGTTCGATGAAATCGGGCCAATCGCCCTGGCAGACTGAGACAAGGAGGCAGCATGCGCATCGCTCTGTTCCAGGGTGCACCCAACCCGCTGGATGTGCCCGGCAACCTGCAACGGCTGCGCCACCAGGCGCACTTGGCGGCCGAGCGTGGCGCACAGTTGCTGGTGTGTCCGGAGATGTTGCTGAGCGGCTACAACATCGGGTTGGCACAGGTAGAGCGCCTGGCGCAGGCCAATGATGGCCCAGCGGCCATGGAGGTGGTGGAGATCGCCCAGGCGCATCGCATCGCCGTCGTCTATGGCTACCCCGAGCGCACTGACGATGGCGCGATCTACAACAGCGTGCAACTGATCGACGCTCATGGCCGTAGCCTGTGCAACTACCGCAAGACGCACCTGTTCGGTGAGCTGGACCGAGGCATGTTCAGTGCGGGCGCCGACCACTTTCCGGTGGTCGAGCTGGAAGGCTGGAAGGTCGGGCTGCTGATCTGCTACGACATCGAGTTCCCGGAAAATGCCCGGCGCCTGGCGCTGGACGGCGCTGAGCTGATCCTGGTGCCGACCGCGAACATGGCACCGTATGATTTTGTCTGTCAGGTAACCGTGCGCTCCCGGGCACAGGAAAACCAGTGCTACCTGGTGTATGCCAACTATTGCGGGGCCGAGGGCGAAATCCAGTACTGCGGCCAGAGCAGCATCATCGCGCCGGATGGCAGCGTGCTGGCCATGGCCGGCCGGGAGGAGTGCCAGTTGCTGGCGGACTTGGCGCAAGAGCAGGTGGTGCAGGGACGTAAAGCATTTCCTTACCTCACCGATCTGCGCCAGGAGTTGCATCTGCGGCGAGGCTGAGAGGGCCAACAAATTTGTTAGCATGTGTGCCTGACCCGGAGCCCCCATGCCTGATGCCACTCGCCACCTCACCTTAGCCAACGGCCTGCAGCTCACCCTGCGCCATGCCCCGCGGCTCAAGCGCTCGGCTGCGGCGCTGAAGGTCCACGCGGGCAGCCACGATGCCCCGGCAAAATGGCCAGGGCTGGCGCACTTTCTCGAACACCTGTTCTTCCTTGGCACCCCCCGCTTTGCGCTGGATGACGGCCTGATGCGCTACGTCCAGACCCTCGGCGGGCAGGTCAACGCCAGCACCCGCGAACGCACCACGGATTTCTTCTTTGAAGTGCCGCCCGCAGCCTTGGCCGGCGGGCTGCACCGCCTTTGCCAGATGCTCGCCGAACCAGACCTGGGTCGCGAGCGCCAGCGCCGCGAGCGTGAAGTGATCCATGCCGAATTCATCGCGTGGTCGCGCAACCCGCAGGCACAGCAGCGCTTGGCCCTTCTGCAGTCAGTGTCGGCTGGCCATCCGCTAGGCGGTTTTCATGCAGGCAACCGGTATACCTTGGCGTTGCAGGACCCCGCCTTTCAGCGAGCGCTCACAGATTTCCATCAGCGCTATTACCAAGGCGGCCAGATCACCTTGAGCCTGTGTGGGCCGCAACCGCTGGATGAGCTCGAACAGCTTGGCAGGCATTACGCCGGTGCGTTTGCGTGCGGCGAACGCAGGCCACAAACACCGCCACCGGCTCTGTCGAGCACCAGCACTGGCCTGGTATTCACCCATGAAAACCTGCCCCCTGGTGCCGAACGGGCATTGGAGCTGCTGATTGCCGGCTTGAACGACAGCAGGCCGGGCACCTGGCTGTATGCATTACGCCAGCGCGGCTGGCTGCGAGCGTTCAAGGCTGAAATGCTGTATGCCTTCGCCGGGCAGATGCTCTGGCACATCGAGCTCGAACTCAGCAAAGACGCCTGTGCAGAAGAAGCTCACGCCCTGCTGCACGGATGGTTCGGCTTTATCGGGCAGTGCGATCCGGCGCACCTGAACGCCGAATTCGGCCTTTTGCAACAGAGCCGCGAACGCAACGCCAGCCCCCTCGATCTGGCCCGCCGCGACAGCGCAGGCCAGCCATTGGCGGCACTTGATGCACAAGCACTCTGCGCATTTCAGGCACTGCTCGAAGGCCTGCCATCGCGCAAGCATGGCCAATGGCAGTTGCCAGCCGCCGAACCCTTGCTGCTTCCCGGCTTGCCCCCCACGCAATTGCCGCAATTGCCTGCAGCGCTGACGGTCAATCAGCAACTGCCAGCGGCGCGCCAGTACGGGGCAGTTCATCTGCGCTGGCAAGTGCCTTCGGCCCTGCGCCAGCGCCTCTATGCTGTGCTGGAACGCGCCCTGCAGCCGCTACAGGCACGCTGCGAGCGTGCCGCTGTGCAACTGCAGTTCAGTGCCGCAGGCGAGTATTGGCAGCTGCGTTGCACTGGCCTGCCCACAGCGGTCATAAAAGCCGTCGAACTCGCCATCGCGTGTTTGCGTTCGCCCGCTGCTGACTGGGATCCGCCTACACAACAGCCCCCCTTGCTGATCCCGATCAGGGCCCTGCTCAACCAACTGCCAGAGGCACTCACAGGCGCAGTACCAACGCCCGAGCCAACCAGGGCGATCAATCAACAGGCACTCGATGATGCATGGCAGCACAGCCGGTGGCATGGCCTGGCGGTAGGGTTCGATACATCTGCCCTGCAAGCCCTGAGCGCAGCCTTGCAAGGCTGCCCCGGACAGTTCGGCATGCCCGTACCGCCGCCCGCCTGGCACGGCCGGCGTTGGCACCACGCCAAGGTGCCGGGCAGCGAGCCCGCACTGCTGTTGTTCTGCCCCGTGCCTGCGCACCAGCAGGCCTGCGGCCGGCTTCTCGCCCAGTTGCTGCAGGGGCCTGTGTACCAAAAGTTACGTGTGGAATTGCAGCTGGGTTACGCCGTATTCAGTACCTTTCGTCAGGTGGAGGGCATCGGCGGGCTGCTGTTCGGCGTGCAATCACCCCACGCCACCCACGCTGAGATCCTCGGTCACCTGCTCACCCTTCTGCGCCAGGGGGTACGCCTGGACGCAGCTGCACGCCAGAGGTTGGCGGAACAGTTCGACGAGCCAGCCATGGCCAACGCGGACCTTGCCGATTGGGCATGGCAGACACACTTGGCTACACTACCCGGCGATCTCCCCGCATTAAGCGCGGCTATCCTGAAGACGCAACAAGCACATCTGGACGATTTGCTGGGCGGCCTGCTCGCAGCCGAATCACCCTCGCTCTGCCTGGCCAATGGGCCTGCGCCAGAGGGGGCCTGGCACTGACCCGGAATCCATTGTTACGTATACCGCAAGGGCGCTTTTCGAAGAATTAACCTTTCGGTACATGATTTTCTTGTAAGATAACGCTATCTCAGCCGCCGGAACCTTCGGCGCGAGGCGACGCCAAACAAATAGCTGAACCCTCTACCCTGACCCGGAAGGAGCAAAAACCATGTGGACCAAACCTGCATACACTGACCTGCGTATCGGCTTCGAAGTGACCATGTACTTCGCCAGCCGCTAAGCATTGCCTGCGTCTCAACGCCTCGGCCAGCCGGGGCGTTGTCGTTTTTCAGGCTACGGTTCTTCGCACAGTTCGGATAGAGAGCAACCATGTACATCCAGATTCTCGGTTCCGCCGCCGGCGGCGGTTTTCCGCAGTGGAACTGCAACTGCGTCAACTGCAAGGGCTATCGCGATGGCAGCCTGCGCGCCACGGCACGTACCCAGTCGTCGATAGCCCTGTCCGACGACGGTGTTCACTGGATACTGTGCAACGCCTCACCCGACATCCGTGCCCAGCTGCAGGCGTTCGCGCCGATGCAGCCGGCCCGTGGCCTGCGCGACACCGGCATCAACGCCATCGTCCTGCTCGACAGCCAGATCGACCACACCACTGGCCTGCTCAGTCTGCGCGAAGGCTGCCCGCATCAGGTCTGGTGCACCGACATGGTCCATCAGGACCTCACCACCGGCTTCCCGCTGTTCAACATGCTCAGCCACTGGAACGGTGGCCTGCAGTGGAACCGTATCGAGCTCGAGGGCAGCTTCGTCATCCCGGCCTGCCCTCGTCTCAAGTTCACCCCCTTCCCGCTGCGCAGCGCCGCACCGCCTTACTCCCCGCACCGCTTCGACCCCCACCCGGGCGACAACCTGGGGCTGCTGGTGGAAGACACTCGCACCGGCGGCAAGCTGTTCTACGCGCCCGGCCTGGGCCAGGTCGACGACAAACTGCTGGCGATGATGCGTGACGCTGACTGCCTGCTGGTCGACGGCACGCTGTGGGAGGATGATGAAATGCAGCGCCGCGGGGTCGGTACCCGTACTGGCCGCGAAATGGGCCACCTGGCGCAGAATGGTCCCGGCGGCATGCTCGAGGTGCTGGACGGCTTCCCAAGCCAGCGCAAGGTACTTATCCACATCAACAACACCAACCCGATTCTGGACGAAGACTCCCCCGAACGCGCCGAGGTCCAGCGCCGAGGGGTAGAAGTCGCCTTCGACGGCATGAGCATCGAGTTGTAAGGAGGCCCGATGAGCGAAGCACTGCCACTGTCGCCTGCCGAATTCGAGCAGGCTCTGCGCGCCAAGGGCGCCTACTACCATATTCATCACCCCTACCACGTGGCGATGTACGAAGGGCGCGCTAGCCGCGAACAGATTCAGGGCTGGGTGGCCAACCGCTTCTACTACCAGGTGAACATCCCGATGAAGGATGCCGCGATCCTGGCCAACTGCCCGGACCGTGAAGTGCGCCGTGAGTGGATCCAGCGCTTGCTCGACCACGACGGCGCCCCGGGCGAAGACGGTGGTATCGAAGCCTGGCTGCGCCTGGGTCAGGCTGTGGGGCTCGACCCCGACCAGCTGCGCTCCCAAGAGCTGGTGCTGCCAGGTGTGCGCTTCGCCGTCGACGCGTACGTGAACTTCGCCCGCCGTGCCAGCTGGCAGGAAGCGGCCAGCAGCTCGCTGACCGAACTGTTCGCCCCGCAGATCCATCAGTCGCGCCTGGACAGCTGGCCGCAACACTACCCGTGGATCGATCCTGCCGGCTACGAGTACTTCCGCACCCGCCTGGGCCAGGCCCGGCGCGATGTCGAACACGGCCTGACGATCACCTTGCAGCACTACACCACCCGGGCGGCCCAGGAGCGTATGCTGGAAATCCTGCAGTTCAAGCTGGATATTCTCTGGAGCATGCTCGATGCCATGAGCATGGCCTATGAGCTGCACCGCCCGCCGTATCACACCGTCACCCAGCAACGGGTATGGCACAAGGGGATTGCCCTATGAGTTTCGACCGCAAACAAGTGCCGAACTGGCGCCCCGGTTATCGTTTCCAGTACGAACCGGCGCAGAAAGGCCATGTGCTGCTCTACCCTGAGGGCATGATCAAGCTCAATGACAGCGCCTCCCTCATTGGTGGCCTGATCGACGGCAAACGTGACGTGAACGCGATCATCACCGAGCTCGAACAGCAATTTCCTGGTGTGCCCGAAGTCGCTGATGACATCGAGCAATTCATGGAGGTGGCCCGTGGCGAACACTGGATCACCCTCGCCTGAGGTACCGGTCGGCCTGCCGCTGTGGCTGCTGGCCGAACTGACCTATCGCTGCCCGCTGCAGTGCCCGTACTGCTCGAACCCGCTCGACTTCGCCGCACAGGGTAAGGAGCTGACGACCGCGCAGTGGTTCAAGGTAATGGCCGAAGCCCGTGAAATGGGCGCTGCGCAGATCGGTTTTTCCGGTGGCGAACCGCTGGTGCGCCAGGACCTCGCCGAACTGATCGGCGAAGCGCGCCGGTTGGGTTACTACACCAACCTGATCACCTCCGGCATCGGCCTGACCGAGGCCCGTATCGCCAACTTCAAGGAAGCCGGTCTGGACCACATCCAGATCAGTTTCCAGGCCAGCGACGAACAGGTGAACAACCTGCTGGCGGGGTCGAAAAAGGCCTTCGCACAAAAACTGGAGATGGCCCGTGCGGTGAAAGCCCATGGTTATCCGATGGTGCTCAACTTCGTCACCCACCGGCACAACATCGACAAGATCGACCGCATCATCGAGTTGTGCGTGGCGCTGGAGGCCGATTTCGTCGAGCTTGCCACCTGCCAGTTCTATGGCTGGGCGCACCTCAACCGTTTGGGCCTGTTGCCGACCCGTGAGCAACTTGAACGCGCTGAACGGATCACCAACGAGTACCGTGCGAAGCTCAAGGCCGAAGGCAACCCGTGCAAGCTGATCTTCGTCACGCCGGACTACTACGAGGAACGCCCCAAGGCCTGCATGAATGGCTGGGGCAGCCTGTTTCTGACCATCACGCCGGACGGCACTGCCCTGCCCTGTCATGGCGCCCGTCAGCTACCGGTGCAGTTCCCAAATGTTCGTGATCACGACCTCAAGCACATCTGGTACGACTCGTTCGGCTTCAACCGTTTCCGTGGTTATGACTGGATGCCCGAACCCTGCCGTTCGTGCGACGAGAAAGAAAAGGACTTCGGCGGCTGCCGCTGCCAGGCCTTCATGCTCACCGGCGACGCCAGCAACGCCGACCCGGTGTGCGCCAAGTCGGCCGACCACGGCATCATCCTCAAAGCCCGCGAGGAGGCAGAAACAGCCGACCTTGCCATTGAACAGATGACCTTCCGCAATGATCGAAACTCCCGTGTCATCGCCCGCGGCTGAATTCAGTGCGGCCCAGGCGGTTGCCGCCGGCACCGACTTCACGGAACTCAAAGTCACTGCCGACGGGTTGTTCTGGATCGAATTCCGCCCGGCCGATGGTGCTTGCCGCATCTGGCACTGGCTTTACCACCAGGCACGCTGCCTGACCCCGGATGGCTTCAGCGTGCGCAGCCGGGTATACGAGTATGGCGGTGGCAGCTTCTGCCTGGGTGGCGACGGGCTGGTGTTCGTCAACGAAAAGGATCAACAGGTCTACACCCAGCCACTGGACGACCTGCCACCGCGCGCGCTGACTCAGGATGCCAGCTGCCGCTACGGCGATGTGCAGTGGCACGCTGGCCAGGTGCTGGCCGTCGAGGAGCGGCATGCCGAGCAGGTAGAGCATCGCCTGGTGGCGCTGGATGAATGCAGCCGCGAGGTGCTGGCCGAAGGCGCCGATTTCTATGCCTCACCCACGGTGAGTGCCGATGGCCAACGCCTGGCATGGGTCGAATGGGACCGCCCGGCACAGCCTTGGACCGTCACCCGGCTGATGTGTCGCACCCGGGATGCCAGCGGCCACTGGGGCCCGGTGCAGTGTGTAGCTGCTGCTGACGAATCGTTGCAACAGCCGCGCTTCGATGCCGAAGGCCGTCTGTACTGCCTGTCCGACCGCAACGGCTTCTGGCAGCCCTGGGGTGAGGTCGAGGGCCACTGGCAGGCGTTGCCTGCCGCGCTTGCGGACCACGCTGCCGCGCCTTGGCAGCTTGGCACCTGTACCTGGCTGGCGCTGGGGCCGCAAAGCTACCTGGCCAGCTGGTTCAAAGACGGCTTCGGGCAATTGGGGCTGCGGGCTGAGGATGGCCACATGGCGCGTTACGCCAGTGCCTACACACGCTTTCGCAGCCTGGCCATGGACAGCGAGCACCTGTATGCCATCGCCGCCTCGCCCATCAGCTCGCCGGCTGTGATTGCCATTGACCGCCGCCACCACGAGGTGCGCGTACTGGCCGGTGGTGCCGAAATCCTGCCGGCAGAACAGGTCAGCCTGCCGCAGTCCTTCCACTATGGCAGTGACGAGGAACAGGCCCATGGCTTCTTCTACCCGCCATCGCAGTCGCAGGGCGCCGCACCGCTGGTGGTGTTCATACATGGCGGGCCGACCTCAGCCTGCTATCCCGTGCTGGACCCACGCATCCAGTACTGGACCCAACGCGGCTTTGCCGTGGCCGACCTGAACTACCGGGGCAGCACCGGCTATGGCCGGGAATACCGCCAGGCACTGCACCTGCGGTGGGGTGAGAGCGATGTGGCCGATGCTTGCGCGGCGGTCGAATACCTGGCCGCTCAGGGCTTGGTCGACAAGCACAAGGCGTTCATCCGCGGCGGCAGCGCGGGGGGCTATACCACGCTGTGCGCCTTGGCGTTCCATAACGTGTTCCGCGCCGGCGCCAGCCTCTATGGGGTCAGCGACCCGCTAGCCCTGGGCCGTGCCACGCACAAGTTCGAAGGGGATTACCTGGACTGGCTGATCGGCGACCCGCAGCAGGATGCCGAACGCTATCGCCAACGCACCCCACTGCTGCATGCCGAGCAGATCAACGTGCCGGTGATTTTCTTTCAGGGTGAACTGGATGCTGTGGTGGTGCCGGAGCAGACGCGCTCGATGCTTGAGGCGTTAAAGGCCAATGGCATCGAAGCCGTGGGGCACTTCTATGCGGACGAACGACATGGCTTTCGGAAGGCCGAAAACCTTGCACATGCCCTCGAAGAGGAATGGCGATTCTATTGCCGGGTGCTAGCCCGATGAAACCTGGGGCCGCGCTGCGGCCCCAGCAGATTCAGCGCTTGGCGATGATGTACACCGCATGCACGATACCCGGAATGTACCCCAGCAAGGTCAGCAGGATATTCAGCCAGAACGCCCCGCCGAAACCGACCTGCAGAAACACACCCAGCGGCGGCAGGATGATGGCGATAATGATGCGAATGATGTCCATGCAAGTTTCTCCTCAAAGGGTCTAAACAGAGACTAGCTGGGCATCACAGAGGTTCCACCGGTGCATGGCGCGGTTTTTTGCAAAGCCCTTGAACGGGCGCCAGAAAACCCAGATATGCACGACCTCCTCCAGTGGCTCAAGAAACTCCCCATAAAAAAACGCCCCAGGCCAAATGAATAAGGCCAGGGGCGATGCGCAGGAACGCGAGACGGTTCGTAGAATTCGTATCAGGCCGAGACCTCACCGCGGGCCTGCTGCTGTGCGTGCAGGCGGGCGAACGCCCGGGCCAGGCGCAACAGCATTTCATCGATGTTGCCTTTGCTCACGGTAAGCGCTGGCGAAAAACGCACCACATCCGCTTGCGGCGCATTCAGCAGCAGGCCTTCGTGCAGGGCCGCTGCCACCAGTTCGCGGGCCAGGTGTTCTTTCAGTTGCAGGGCCCACAGCAGGCCTTGCCCGCGTACTTCACCCAAGCCATAGCGCCCGGCCAGGCGGCTCAGGCCTTCGCGCAGGTGGCGGCCGTTATCCTGCACCTGGGCGAAAAAGCCAGGCTCCAGCACAGCGTCCAGCACAGCCAGGCCGGCGGCGCACATCAGGGCATTGCCGTGGTGGCTGCCTTCCAGTTCGCCAGGCGCAGCGCAGCATGCTGTGCCCCGGGCAAGCAAGGCAGCCAATGGCACACCGCCGCCCAGCCCCTTGCCTAAGGTGATGATGTCCGCGCGCACCCCATAAAGCTCCTCGGCCAGCAGCGCACCACAACGACCCATACCGGTCTGCACCTCATCGAGGATCAGCAGGATGCCCAGCTCACGGCACAGTGTTTCCACGCCCTTGAGGTACTCCTGCGTAGCAGGGATGACACCCGCCTCGCCCTGGACAGGCTCGAGCATGATTGCCACGGTGCGCGAATCCACTGCGGCGTGCAGGGCAGCAAGGTCATTGAATGGCACTTTGCTGAAGCCCGGCAAACCGGGCTCGCAGCGGTTGCACGGCAGCGGATCGGACGCCGACAGGGCCCCCAGGCTACGGCCATGGCAGCCCTGACTGGCAGTGATGATGTGATAAGCGCCGTTGCGGTGCAGTTGGCCCCACTTGCGCGCCAACTTGATCGCCCCCTCGCAGGCCTCGGCGCCGCTGTTGAGCAGATAGCCCTGATCGCTACCGGTGCTCTGGCACAAGCGGTTGACCAGCGCCAGCAAACCACGGCTATGGAAACCCGCCCCCGGGTTGATCAACGCCTGGGCCTGGTTGCCCAGCGCCTTCGCCACCACGCCAGGGCTGTGGCCCAGGCTGTTCACCCCGCCGCCCTGGGTAAAATCCAGGTAGGCATGCCCTTCGTGGTCCCACAACCAGGAGCCTTGGCCGCGCACGAACACTTGAGGCGCACGCTCGGTGCCGGGCATCAGGCGCTCATGCGACAACGCCGATGCGTCTGGCTCGATTACCGGCGCGCGCTTTGGCTCGACAGCCGTGGCGGGGGCCGATCGGCGCAGGTTGAACAGGTTCATGGGGGGCTCCAGCCAGTCACCGCAGGGGGCAGCGTCCGGTCTCGGCGCCGGCGCTTGATAATTTTGCCTTTCCTATCAAAAGTGTTTTTCCAACGGGGTAACAATGCGCGAATTGATTGCTGTAAGCCGCTGAAATACAGCGATAGACTAGGCTCAGGCGGCGCTAGCGGCCATTTCGTTTTTTCAGCTTTTTCGATAAGTAATACTTATGAATTTTCGCCAACTGCGTTATTTCGTCGCGGTGTATGAAGAAGGCCATGTCGGCCGCGCCGCTGAACGGCTGTCACTGTCTCAGCCGGCCCTCTCCCAGCAGATCCGCCAGCTTGAGCACAGCCTTGACCTGAGCCTTTTCGAGCGCAGCAACAAGCGCCTGCTGCCGACCCTGGCGGCTCACACCCTTTACAACCACGCCCTGCCCCTGCTCGACGGGCTGCAGCGCGCCCACGAAGCGATGCGTAACTTCAAGGGCCAATCCTTGCGCACGCTGGCCATCGGCGTGCTGCAGACAGTACGCCCCAGCCTGGTGCCGCAGTTGCTAGAGCGCTTGCGCAAGGCCCAGCCGCATCTTGTGGTACAGATCTACGAGCTGTCCGGGTTGGAAATCGAACGACGCCTGCTCAACGGCAACCTTGATATCGGTATCAGCTACCTGCCGCCACGCCAGCCAGGGCTGCACGGCTTGCTGCTGTACGAAGATGAACTGCAGTTGGTCATCCCTGATACCCATCCGTTGAAAGACTTCAAGAAGGTCTCTATCCGGCAAGCGGCTGAACTGCCGATGCTGATGCTTGGCGAGGAGTTCCAGGTCCGCCAGATCTGGAAGCAACAACTGGCCAGCCTAGGGCGCAGGCCGCAGGTTCAGGCAGAGATGAACAACATGGGCGGCATTCTCGACAGCCTGGCCCATACCGCACTGGCCACTATCCTGCCTGGCCGCGCCAAGGATGCTGCCGAAGATGACCAAGGGCTGCTGTGGAAACCCTTGAGCGAACCGCGGGTGCCGTTGAAGGTTGGCCTGGTATTTCGTGATGCGCAGCGCCAGCAAGCATCGGTTGAGTTGCTGCGTACACTGCTGGAGGAAGAGGCCGACGCACGGCAATTGGGGGCTTCAGCGCTGGATGTGCTTGGCTGAAATACACGCGCGCAAAGAAAACCCCGCCGAAGCGGGGTTTTCCCAGACTTTTTGCCTGTGACATCCTTATCGCCCTACCGTCCTGGCAGGAAATCCTTCGTTTGTCCCTGTTCTGTCCTTTGCGCTTCCTGCGCAACGTCCATGGGGAAAGATTAGCCGTGGATCCAATCTGACACCAGTGGCGAAAAGTCACCGCGTTATGTAGGAAAATGCTTACAAGCAACGTCCATCAATAAACGCGGTGCCTACATGCCACTGCTCAGAACTGTTCGGCATCCAGCAAGTACAACGACTCGCTCCCCGCCTTGACCGAAGCCACCAACGAATCCACCCGCGGCAGAAGCCTGGCGAAGTAGAACCGCGCTGTGCCCAGCTTGGCCGAGTAGAACGCCTCATCGCCCTCGCCCGCCTTGGCCGCACGCGCCATCAACGCCCACATGTAGGCATAGGCGACATAGCCAAAGGCATGCAGGTACTCGACCGATGCAGCACCGATTTCATTCGGGTTGCCTTTGGCCCGCTCCAGTACCCACTCGGTCAGCCCGTCGAGTTGGTCGAGGTAGGCACCCAGCGGCTTGGCGAACTCTTCCTGGTCAGCCCCCGCACTGGCGATGAACTGGCGAATTTCCTCAGAGAACAGCTTGTAGTAAGCACCACCACTGGCCACCACCTTGCGGCCCATCAGGTCCAGGGCCTGAATGCCGTTGGTGCCTTCGTAGATCTGGGTAATGCGTACATCGCGAACCAGCTGCTCCTGGCCCCACTCACGGATGTAGCCATGCCCACCGAACACCTGCTGGCCATGCACCGCGCACTCCAGGCCCAGATCGGTGAGGAACGCCTTGGCGACCGGGGTCAACAGTGCCACCAGCTCTTCACTGCGTTTGCGCGTACCCGGCTCTTCGCTGTACTTGGCGCTGTCCAACTGCATTGCCACGTACGTCGAGAAGGCGCGGCCACCTTCGATCAGCGCTTTCATGGTCAGCAGCATGCGGCGCACGTCCGGGTGGACGATAATAGGGTCGGCCGCCTTGTCCTTGGCCTGCGGGCCGGTAGGGGCGCGGCTCTGCAAACGGTCGCGGGCATACTCGACGGCATTCTGGTAGGAACGTTCCGCCGTGGCCAAGCCCTGAATGCCCACGCCCAGGCGCTCGTAGTTCATCATGGTGAACATCGCCGCCAGGCCCTTGTTCGGCTCACCGACGATGTAACCTACGGCTTCATCGAAGTTCATCACGCACGTAGCCGAGGCCTGGATACCCATCTTGTGCTCGATCGAGCCACAGGTAGCCGGGTTGCGCGCCCCGAGGCTGCCGTCATCGTTGACCAGGAACTTGGGCACCAGGAACAGCGAGATACCTTTAGGCCCGGCCGGTGCGTCCGGCAGCTTGGCCAGCACGAGGTGGATGATGTTTTCGGTCAGGTCGTGTTCGCCGCCGGTGATGAAGATCTTCGTGCCGCTGACCTTGTAGCTGCCATCGGCCTGGGGCTCGGCCTTGGTACGGATGATGCCGAGGTCGGTACCGGCATGGGGCTCGGTGAGGCACATGGAGCCTGCCCACACGCCGGAATACATGTTCGGCAGGTACTTTTCCTTGAGCGCTTCGCTGGCGTGGGCGTTGATCGACAGGCAGGCGCCAGCGGTCAGCATGGGGTACAGGCCAAACGCCAGGCTCGAAGCGTTGACCATTTCCTCAACCTGGGCGGAAATCGCCTTGGGCATGCCCATACCACCGTACTGGGGATCGCCGCCCACACCTACCCAGCCGCCCTCGGCGTAAGTGTTGTAGGCCTCGATGAAGCCAGCCGGGGTACTTACCGCACCGTTCTCCCAGTGACAGCCTTCTTCGTCAGCCGCGCGGCTGAGCGGCGCGATGGACTTGCTGGTGACCTTGCCTGCTTCTTCCAGAACGGCGAGTGCGGTTTGCGCATCGACCGTTTCGGCCAGCTCAGGCAGTTGCGCCCACAGCTCTGCCACGTTGAAGACTTCATTCAGAACGAAGCGCATGTCGCGCAGCGGCGCTTTATATTCAGCCATGACAACCTCTCGCGGGTAGGGTCGGGGCGGTCTCGAAGGACCGCAGCACGGGATTGAATCCAGTGTAACCGAACAACTTTTGCGAGACATAGGGTCATCAAGCGACCATATGGTCAATTACAGTCACGCAGTACGCACGGCCCCGCGCCGTGATTGTTGGCCATAAACCATGACACAGTTGCGGCCGGCACCTTTGGCGCTGTAAAGCGCCTGGTCGGCGGACTTCAGTACCTCTTCGGGGTTGCGATGCTCCATCAGGCGTTCAGCGACGCCGATACTGATGGTCACCGATACCGTGCCTGCACCACTGCCGCTGCGGCGTTGTCGCCCGGCGGAATCGTCCTGCGGCCGGTTGTTCTGGTCACGAAGCTGCATCGTGTAGTTGGCGATCATTTCCCGCACAGCTTCCACATGCGGCACGCACTCCTCGGCGGTCTTGCCGGCGAACACCAGGGCAAACTCCTCGCCACCGTAGCGGTAGGCGCGCCCGCCACCGGTGACCTTCGACAGCCGGCTGGCGACCAGGCGCAATACCTGGTCACCGACATCGTGGCCGTGGGTGTCGTTGAATTTCTTGAAGTGATCGACGTCGGTCATGGCAATCACGTAATTGCGTCCCAGGCGCTGCATGCGTTCGTTCAATGCACGCCGCCCGGGCAGGCCGGTCAGCTCGTCACGGAAGGCCATCTGGTAGGCCTCGTGAGAAACCGCCGCAGCGATCATCAACATCACCTGGCTGCACATGATGTTCAGGGTGAACGGCAGGATGAACGTCTTGGGCAGCATCCAGAAGATACCGATCAGCCCGATGATCTGAGCTGCATGCAGGGGCCTTGGCTCACGCAGGTACTGCACCACCAGCAGGATAAAAACACCCATGAACAACGGGTAGACCATCTGAATCAGGCTCATCCACTGCCCATGCAGTGACGGCCAGCGTATTTCCGCCAACCAGGCCAGCAAAGCCTGGGGAAAGCTTTGCTCCAGCGCCACGGCCACGCTACCCACAGCGAACAGCACCGCGAACCGGGCAAGCAGGTCCTGGGCCAGGTGGGTACGCTCCTGCCAGGCGCCAAACAGCCCGAACAATGCAGGCAGAAGCAGGCAGACCAGATGGAAGATCACCGCTGCGTCCTCGCGCACACGGCCGTTGTCACGGTAGTAGTCGGTCTGGGTATCGAGCAGGAAATAGGCGATGTAGACCGTGACCATCAAGAACAGCTCGCGCTGGCGACGGTAAACCGCACAGTAAGCGCCGCCCAGCAGCAGCACCAAGGTAGGCAGGACGTTGAACAGTGATGTGAAGAAGACGCTGAGGTCTCTTACGTAAGCCGCCGCAAGCCCTGCCAGCAAGAGGATCAGTGAAGGCAGGAAGTGGCTTGCGCGTACAGCGTTTAAACGAAACAAGGGTAATCTCCGACCCGGCAGATCAATAATGGCATTGTGCCCTTACTTCATCGGCAGCGCACATGAATAGATGAATGCACGGGGGTTAACGGCAGCAGGGGCGGAGGGCTTGAGCTTTTCTTGTAACCGGATCTTGGGGCGCGCAGCGGCCCCCGGAAACAAAAAAACCCGCCTGCCGGTCAAGGCAAGCGGGTTTTTGTGAAGCCTTGCGGCTTAGTAGGACAGGCCGAAGTGCTCTTCGTCCATCGCCATCAGGTTGTTGGCACCGGACAGCATGGTCGCCACATGGGTGCGAGTACGCGGCAGAATACGCTGGAAGTAGAAGCGCGCCGTCTGCAGCTTGGCAGTGTAGAAGGCCTCTTCCGAAGTGCCGGCAGCCAGCTTCTCGGCAGCCAGGCGTGCCATGTCGGCCCAGAAGTACGCCAGGCACGCATAACCGGAGTACATCAGGTAATCAACCGAGGCAGCACCTACTTCTTCGCGGTCCTTCATGGCAGCCATGCCCACTTTCATGGTCAGCTCACCCCATTCCTTGTTGATCGCAGCCAGCGGCTCGACGAACTCCTTGACCGCCTCATTGCCTTCCTGCGCCTGGCAGAACTTGTGCACGATCTTGGTGAAGCCTTTGAGCGCCTCGCCCTGGGTCATCAGCACCTTGCGGCCCAGCAGGTCGAGGGCCTGGATGCCGGTGGTGCCTTCGTACAGCATGGAAATACGGCTGTCGCGCACATTCTGCTCCATGCCCCACTCGGCGATGAAGCCGTGGCCGCCGTAGATCTGCACGCCGTGGTTGGCCGCCTCGAAGCCGACTTCGGTCATGAACGCCTTGGCGATCGGGGTCAGGAAGGCCAGCAGGGCGTCGGCCTTCTTGCGCTCTTCCTCGTCCTGGCTGTATTTGACGATATCCACCTGCTTGGCGGTGAAGTAGACCATGGCGCGGTTGCCTTCGGCGAAGGCCTTCATGGTCAGCAGCATGCGGCGAACGTCCGGGTGCACGATGATCGGGTCAGCAGCCTTGTCAGGCGCTTTGGGGCCGGTCAGCGAACGCATCTGCAGGCGGTCACGGGCGTACTTCAGGCCACCCTGGAAGGCCACCTCGGCATGGGCCAGGCCTTGCAGCGCGGTGCCCAGGCGGGCGGTGTTCATGAACGTGAACATGCAGTTCAGGCCCTTGTTGGCTGGGCCGATCAAGTAGCCGGTGGCGCTGTCGAAGTTCATCACGCAGGTAGCGTTGCCGTGGATGCCCATCTTGTGCTCGATCGAGCCGCAGCTCACGCCGTTGCGCTCACCAACCCCGCCCTGCGCGTCGGGCAGGAACTTCGGCACGATGAACAGCGAGATACCTTTGGTACCGGCCGGGGCATCCGGCAGGCGGGCCAGCACGATGTGGACGATGTTGTCGGCCATGTCGTGTTCGCCGGCAGAAATGAAGATCTTGGTGCCGGAAATGCGGTACGAGCCGTCAGCTTGCGGCTCGGCCTTGGTGCGCAGCATGCCCAGGTCGGTGCCGCAGTGCGGTTCGGTCAGGCACATGGTGCCTGTCCATTCGCCCGATACCAGTTTGGTCAGGTAGGTTTCCTGCTGCTCTTCAGTACCGTGGGCAGAAATGGTGTTCATCGCACCATGGGACAGGCCTGGGTACATGCCCCACGACCAGTTCGACTCGCCCACCATCTCGCTCAACGCCAGGCCCAGCGACTCAGGCAGGCCCTGACCGCCATGGGCGACGTCATGGGCCAGGCTCGGCCAGCCGCCTTCGACGAACTGCTCGTAGGCTTGCTTGAAACCAGTCGGGGTCTTCACGCCGGACTCGCTCCAGGTGCAGCCTTCCAGGTCACCGACGCGGTTCAGCGGGGCCAGTACCTGCTCACAGAATTTCGCGCCTTCTTCGAGGATCGCGTCCACCATGTCGGGCGTTGCGTCCTGGCAACCCGGCAGGCTCTGATAGTGCGCCTCATAGCCAAGCAGCTCGTCGCGCACGAAGCGAATATCACGCAAGGGGGCTTTGTAATCAGGCATTGCGATGAACCTCTGTGATGAGTCCGGTGGGGAGACCGCTGATACCGACCAGCTCTTGCCGGCTTTCGGTCAAACAGTTGTTTGAAACTTACGTTTAGGACTGACCGATGTCAAGGAGGGACTATGGTGCCATTTACGCCGCGAAAGATGGCGTTTATGCCATCACCTTGAAAGACACCCATGACAAAGGCAGCGGGCCTGGCCGCGAAGGCGTCGGCTCAGGCAAAAAATGCAGCCTGATCAAACGCATCCGCGGGCAGGCCCGCTTGCACAAAGCCCTGTGCAGGTTTGTGAATGTGTCGCCCTCAGGCGTAGGTATCGATGAACCGACCGAGCATTTCGTCGGAAGCCTTGGCGACTTTCACGCCCAGTTCCACCTCGGTCTTGCCCAGGGCGAGCTGCACTGTGCTGGTGGCAAGGTCCATCTGCTGGCTGCGGTCGACCGCACGCAGGCGCTCGGCCTGAAAATCGCTGGACTGGCTGGTGGCGGCGCGTTCGACAGAGTTGCTGGCGATCTGGCTGGCCGCCTGATCGACGCGGTTCTGCCCGCTCTGGATGGCGCTGAGGCCCGCGTAATACGCGGAGCTACCGGTGATTTCCATGTCAAAACTCCAATGACGCTGGATGTTAACAGGCCTGATTAAAACAGGCCTTGGCCATAAAGGCCCGTTTAAATCGCTAATGGCCCCGTGCTATCTGATAGACGTGAGGCATGGTGCTTCAGTCCAGCAAGTCCAGTTGCAGATGCTCCGCGACCGCATCGGCAGCCGCTTGCTTGAGCTTGGGCACCCGCCCCAGGCAAGGCGCTGGCAAGCGCTCGGCCAGGCTGGCGAGGTTCTCCTCCAGGCGCGATGTGCGTGGTTCGATGATATTGGCGACCCAGCCGGCCAGTTGCAGCCCGTCCCTGGCGATCGCCTCGGCGCTGAGCAAGGCGTGGTTGATGCAGCCAAGACGCACCCCGACCACCAGAATCACCGGCAACTTGAGGGCAATCGCCAGGTCGGACAGGTTGGCATGACCAGACAACGGCACGCGCCAGCCACCCGCACCTTCGACCAGGGTGAAATCCGCGCCCTGATCCAGCACGTGGCGCATGGCCTTGAGCAGGGCCGGCACCTCCAGCGTCACACCCGCTTCACGCGCCGCCACATGCGGCGCGATGGCAGGTTCAAAGGCAAAAGGGTTGATGGCCTCATAAGGCAGTTTCAGTGTGCTCTCATCGATCAATGCCTGAGCGTCAGCGTTGCGCAGCCCCTTCGCGGTAGCTGTGCAGCCGGACGCTACCGGCTTTGCACCCAGCGTGCTCAGGCCCTGCAGCCGAGCGGCATGCAACAGCCCGGCGGCGATGGTGGTCTTGCCGACGTCGGTATCGGTACCCGCAATGAAATAGGCCTGGCTCATTTCGCTCCTCTCACGCCGTTGGCTTGCGCAACACACCATAGACCACTTGATAGGTGGCGGGCAGCCCTTGCGGCTGGCGGAATGCTTCGTACGCCTGCAGCAGCCCCTGCATGCGGGCACGGCCAGTCAGGCCCGACGGCCGCCCAGGATTGATGTTGTGGGCGCCAAGTGCCTTGAGCTCATGGGTCAGCCCGCGCACATGCGGGTAGTGCAGCACATGCGCCTGCTGATGCAGGCCAAGCGGCTCAAGGCCACTTGCCGCACACAGTCGCTGATAGTCCTCGAACCGGCGGAAGCGGTTGACATGCACCATGCCATCCACAGCCTGCCAACTGGCGCGCAATTCATCGAGGGTGCCAACACACAGGCTGCTGAAGGCCAGCACACCGCCCGGGCGCAATACCCGCCGGGCTTCTTCCAGCACACTGGAGAACTGCGCGCACCACTGCACTGCCAGGCTGGAGAAAACCAGATCGACGCTGTGATCACGCAGCGGCAAGCGCTCGGCGTCGCCTGCCACATGGTAGCGGGCCCCGCCCTGCTCGCCTCGGGCATGGCGCAGCATGCCTTCGGCGATATCCACGGCCACGCCCGTCGCCAGCGTGAACCGCTCGGCCAGCACCCGGCTGAAATGCCCCGTGCCGCTGCCCAGGTCGAGCCAGCGCGATGGCGTCAGTGTGCTCGGTAGCTGCTCCAGCAGGGCCACGCCCACCGCGCGCTGCAAGGCCGCCACGCTGTCGTAGCTGGCTGCCGCACGAGAGAACGAGGCCGCTACCTGGCGCTTGTCCGGCAGCGCGCCGGGCAGGGTTGGACGGGAAAGGTCAGTCATCGCCACTCTCATGCAGGAAACTCTTGATACCCGCCGCCAATTCCTGCGGATACTCCAACAGGAAAGCGTGGGAACTCTCTTCAACCAGCCCGACTTCAACGTCGGGCAACAACTCGCTCAGCGCTTTGGCCGCCTCGGGGGGGACCAACGCATCACTGCCGGCGAACAGGTGCAGTTGCGGGCCGGCGTATGCCTGCAGCGCTTCGCGGGTATCCAGCTTTGCCAGCACCTCAAGCCCGGTGCTCAGGTACAGCGGGTCCGTCTCTGGCACGCCCACGCCCAGCTGACGCAGCAATGTGCGCGGCTGCATGGCGCCGTCACTGCACAGGCTCTTGAAACGTTTGAGGGTTACGCCGGTGTGGCTGCGGCAACCGTCGCGGAAGGTCTCGAAGGTGTCATGGGCCATACCATGCGGCCAATCCGCCCGTTCCACGAAGCAGGGGTTACTGGCCAGGGTCAGCAGCCCGCAACAGTGATCGCCACGCTTGCGCGCCAGCTCACTGGCAAGCATGCCGCCCAGCGACCAGCCGCCCAGCCAGGCATCACTGGGCAGTTTGCGGTCAAGGTAATCGACCCACGCCTGTACATCGGGGTCGGCCAGCTCCGGCAGGGGCGCCAGCTCAACCTGCAGGCGCGCGTCCTGCGCACGCAGGCTGGCGGCCAGCGGCTCAAGCGCCGCAGTCCCCAGGCCCCAGCCGGGTAGAAGGATCAATCGGTTACGCATCGGCGGCCTCCAGCTGTGGATAACAATCGGCCAATGCATTCAACAATAGCTGTACCTGCGCCTCACTGTGCGCAGCGCTCAAGGTTACCCGCAGCCGTGCACTGCCAGCAGGAACAGTAGGCGGGCGGATGGCGGTGACCAGCAGGCCACGCTCGCGCAGCATTTGTGACAGGCGCAGTGCCTGTGCACTGTCGCCGATCAGCAGCGGCTGGATCGGGGTCGGGCTGTCCATCAGCTGCAGCCCGATCTGCGCCGCGCCCTCGCGGAACTGAAGGATCAACCCGGCCAGGTGCTCGCGGCGCCAGGTCTCGCGGCGCACCAGCTCCAGGCTCTTGAGCGTGGCGCAAGCGAGTGCCGGCGGCTGGCTGGTGGTGTAGATGTAAGGCCGTGCGAACTGCACCAGTGCCTCGATCAAATCATCGCTGCCCGCAACGAAGGCGCCCGCGGTACCACACGCCTTGCCTAGCGTACCGATCAGCACCGGCACGTCGTCGATGCCCAGGCCGAAGTGTTCGACGATACCGCCGCCCTGGGCACCCAAGGTACCCAGGCCATGCGCGTCGTCGACCATCAACCAGGCCCCGCGCGCACGCGCCACCTCGGCCAGCGCAGGCAGGTCGGCCAGATCACCATCCATGCTGAACACACCGTCGGTGACCACCAGGGTATTGCCGCAGGCCTTGCCCAGGCGGTTGGCCAGGCTGACGGCATCGTTGTGCAGGTAACGGTTGAAGCGGGCACCACTGAGCAAGCCGCCATCGAGCAGCGAGGCATGATTCAAGCGGTCCTGCAGCACTGTATCGCCCTGCCCCACCAGCGCGGTGATGGCCCCGAGGTTGGCCATGTAGCCTGTGGAAAACAGCAAGGCTCGCGGGCGACCGGTCAATTCAGCCAGCGCCTCTTCGACCTGATGGTGCGGCGTGCTGTGGCCGACAACCAAGTGCGAGGCCCCGCCACCGACGCCCCAACGCTCGGCGCCGGCCTGCCAAGCGGCAATCACCTCAGGGTGGTTGGCCAGGCCCAGGTAGTCATTGCTGCAGAAAGCCAGCAACGGCTGGCCATCGACCACGACGTTCGGCCCTTGCGGGCTTTGTAACAGCGGCCGCTGCCGATACAGGTCTGCTGCGCGCCGTTCGGCAAGACGCGCGGCAAGATCGAAGGCCATCTCAGGCAGACGCGGCGTTATAGAACAGCTCGCTGCTGCGTTGCTCCACCAGCGCCTGCTCGATGGCGGCCTGGTGCACTTCGTCGGCATGCTCTTCACGCGCTTCAGGCTTGATACCCAGGCGGGCGAACAGCTGCATGTCCTTGTCGGCCTGCGGGTTGGCGGTGGTCAGCAGCTTCTCGCCGTAGAAGATCGAATTGGCGCCGGCCATGAAGGCCAGGGCCTGCATCTGCTCGTTCATCTGTTCGCGGCCGGCGGACAGGCGCACATGCGACTTGGGCATCAGCAACCGCGCCACCGCCAGCATGCGAATGAAGTCGAACGGATCGACATCTTCTTCCTCGGCCAACGGGGTTCCGGCCACTTTGACCAGCATGTTGATCGGCACCGACTCGGGATGCTCGGGCAGGTTGGCCAACTGGATCAGCAGGCCTGCACGATCGTCGAGCGACTCGCCCATGCCGAGGATGCCACCGGAGCAGATCTTCATCCCGGCATCGCGTACGTAGGCCAAGGTCTGCAGACGCTCGCTGTAAGTGCGGGTGGTGATGATGCTGCCGTAGAACTCCGGCGAGGTATCGAGGTTGTGGTTGTAGTAATCCAGGCCTGCCTGGGCCAGCGCCTGGGTCTGGTCCTGATCGAGCTTGCCGAGGGTCATGCAGGTTTCCAGCCCCATGGCCTTGACCCCTTTGACCATTTCCAGCACGTAGGGCATGTCCTTGGCCGAGGGGTGCTTCCAGGCGGCGCCCATGCAGAAGCGGGTGGAGCCGATGGCCTTGGCCCGTGCCGCTTCTTCGAGCACCTTCTGCACCTCCATCAGCTTCTGTTTTTCCAGCCCGGTGTTGTAGTGGCCCGACTGTGGACAGTATTTGCAATCTTCCGGGCAGGCGCCGGTCTTGATCGACAGCAGCGTGGAAACCTGCACGCGGTTGGGGTCGAAATGCGCCCGATGCACGGTTTGCGCCTGGAACAGCAGGTCGTTGAACGGTTGCTGGAACAGGGCCTTCACCTCGGCCAGGGACCAGTCGTGACGTGTTGTTGCAGTTGTGCTGGCGCTCATCGGCGTTTCCTTGTTTAGGCTGTAGCTGGCGCCGGGACAGGAATGCCCGCCAGCGCATCACGGATAGCTCGCATAGTCATGGAAGGCCTATGAACTGTCAACCTTGGTTAAAAGCACTGGTTTACAAGTGTACGAATATTGACCGCTACTGTTTGCTTTGCGGCGCTTCTGCCCAGCAGCGCCACCCCATCTGCGTGGCGTGCGAGGAAGAACTGCCGTGGCTGAATGAGTACTGCATGCAGTGCGCGCTACCACTGCCAATGGCCGGCCTGACCTGCGCGCAGTGCAGCCGCCGTCCGCCTGCCTTCGAACAAGTGATAGCGCCGTGGTATTACGGCTTTCCCGTGGACACACTGATCAGCCGCTTCAAACACAATCGCCAGTGGCCATTGGGGCGCTTGATGGCCGAAATGCTCAGCCTGGATTTGCGCCACCGCTTTACCGATGGCCTGGCCAAGCCATCGCTGCTGTTGCCTGTGCCACTGGCAAAGCGTCGACAGCGCGAGCGTGGCTTCAACCAGGCAGGCATGCTGGCAAGGTGGTTGTCCAAGGCCCTGGCAATCGACTGCAACGAGCGATGGCTGCAGCGCACCCGCGAAACACCGGCGCAGCAAAGCCTGAATGCCAAGGCCAGGCGGCGCAATCTGCAACAGGCCTTTGCGGTGGTTGATCAAGGCGCGTTGCACGGCCTGCATGTGGCCGTGGTCGATGACGTGCTGACCACCGGTGCCACGGTGCAAAGCATCGCCGCCCTGTTGCGCGGCGCCGGCGCACGTCGGGTCGATGTGTATTGCCTGGCACGCACGGCAAAACCGGGGCAAGCTTGACCGGTCAGTCCCAGATAGGCGCCATCATGACCCTGCCCGCTCTCCTCACCCAGCATATCGCTCGCCGCCCACAGCGCATCGCGTTGCTTCAGCATATCGCTGAGCAAGGTTCGATCACCCGCGCCGCCAAGGCCGCAGGCATCAGCTACAAAGCCGCATGGGACGCCATAGACGAACTCAACAACCTGGCCAGCCAGCCGTTGGTCGAGCGCAGCACCGGCGGGCGCGGCGGCGGTGGCGCACGCCTGTCTGACGAAGGCGAGCGGGTACTGCGCCTGTATCAGCGTTTGCAGGCCCTGCAGGCGCAGATTCTCGAGGCCGCCGAAGAGTCCAGCGACCTTGACCTGCTTGGGCGCCTGATGTTGCGCACCAGTGCCCGCAACCAGCTGCAAGGCCAGGTCAGCGGCTTGCGCCGCGAAGGGCGGCACGACCGCGTGAGCCTGGCGCTGGGTGGCGGGCTGGAAATCGAGGCACTGATCACCCATGACAGCACGTCACGCCTGGAGCTGGCGATCGGCACCATGGTGGTGGCGTTGCTCAAGGCCGGGTGGGTGCAGCTGTTGAGCGCCGCAGATGAAGCCGAAGCAGGCAGCAATGTGCTCAAGGCAACGGTGGAACAGGTGATCGCGGATGGGCATGACACCCGTGAAGTAAGGCTGGCGCTGGGTAATGGGCAGACACTCTGTGCGTTTGCCGAGGCCCACTGGCTGGCACGAGCGGCACTGGCACCCGGTAGCCAGGTCCGGGCGCAGTTCCATCCCTCCCACGTATTGCTGGGGGTACCGGTGTAGGTTGCTCGCGCCACCCGCCAGAGGGCCGTCACTGATACCATGAGCCCCTGCAGCCCACCCCGGAGCCACCATGTCTCACCCCTTCGCGACCCTCACCCCCGACCTGGTACTGGACGCCGTGGAGAGCCTCGGCTTTCTCAGCGACGCCCGGGTACTGGCCCTGAACAGCTACGAGAACCGCGTCTACCAAGTGGGTATCGAAGGCGAGCAACCACTGATCGCCAAGTTCTATCGACCAGGCCGGTGGAGCAATGAAGCGATTCTTGAAGAACACCGCTTCACCGCCGAACTCGCCGAGTGCGAAGTGCCGGTGGTCGCCCCGCTGCAACACAATGAACAGACCCTGTTCGAGCACCAGGGCTTTCGCTTCACGCTGTTCCCCCGCCGCGGCGGCCACGCACCGGAGCCAGGCAACCTCGACCAGCTCTACCGTCTGGGCCAGTTGCTCGGCCGCCTGCATGCGGTAGCGGCCACACGCCCGTTCGAGCATCGCGAGGCCTTGACTGTGGACAACTTCGGCCACGCATCCCTGCGAACCCTGCTGGAGGGCGACTTCGTACCCCGGGAATTGCTGCCCGCCTTCGAGTCTGTAGCGCGCGAACTGCTCAAGCGGGTCGAAGACATCTACGCACGCACGGAGCACAAGGTGATGCGCCTGCACGGCGACTTGCACCCCGGCAACCTGATGCACCGCGACGACGTCTACCACGTCGTCGACCTCGATGACTGCAGGATGGGCCCGGCGGTGCAAGACCTGTGGATGATGCTGGCCGGCAGCCGTGAAGAACGCCTGGGCCAACTGGCAGAGCTGATCGACGGTTACAACGAGTTTCACGATTTCGACCCGCGCGAGCTCCCCCTGATCGAACCGCTGCGTGCCTTGCGCCAGCTGCACCATAGCGCCTGGCTGGCACGGCGCTGGGACGACCCGGCATTCCCGCGCAGCTTCCCCTGGTTTGGCCAGCCGCGGTACTGGGGCGATCAGATCCTGGCCCTGCGCGAGCAAACGGCGGCACTCGATGAGCAACCACTGAAATTGTTCTAAATGCCTGCAAAGGTCTGTCTACAATAGGCGTCGCTGTATTTAGCTACCTAAGCAAGGATTCTGCATGCACGCCGCAAACCCGCGACGCGGGTACATTCTTGGCCTCTCGGCCTACATCATCTGGGGCTTGTTCCCCCTCTATTTCAAAGCCATACAAAGCGTCCCGGCGGTTGAGATCATCGTCCATCGGGTGCTCTGGTCCGCCCTGTTCGGTTCGCTGCTGCTGTTGGTGTGGAAGCACCCAGGGTGGTGGCGCGAGTTGCGCGACAACCCACGCCGCCTGGCCATCCTTGCCCTCAGTGGCGCCCTGATTGCCGGCAACTGGCTGACCTACGTGTGGTCGGTCAACAATGGGCGCATGCTCGAGGCCAGCCTGGGCTACTACATCAACCCGCTGGTGAACGTGCTGCTGGGCATGCTTTTGCTGGGTGAACGCCTGCGCCGCCTGCAATGGCTGGCAGTGGCCATGGCCGCAGTAGGTGTGGCGCAACAGGTGTGGCAAGTCGGTAGCCTGCCGTGGGTGTCCCTGGTACTGGCGTTGACCTTCGGCTTCTATGGCCTGATCCGCAAGCAGGCACCGGTGGCGGCGCTGCCCGGCCTGGTGGTGGAAACCTGGATGCTGGTGCCCCTGGCGCTAGGCTGGTTGCTGCTGCACCCCGCGGCGATGAGTGCACAAGGCAGTTTCTATACCAGCAGCGAGGCGCTATGGCTGATCGCCGCCGGGCCGGTAACCCTGATACCGCTGGTGTGCTTCAACGCCGCTGCGCGGCACTTGCCCTACACCACCCTGGGCTTCCTGCAGTATCTGGCGCCAACCCTGGTGCTGCTGCAAGCGGTACTGCTATTTGACGAGCACCTGTCATCCAGCAGCCTGATGGCTTTCCTGTGTATCTGGGCTGGCCTGGCGCTGTACAGCGTCGATGCCTGGCTGAATCTGCGCAAGCGCACCTGATCAAAAAACGATCAAAACTCTGCAGGCCACGCCGTTCGTGGCCTGGCAGAACATCTCCAGAGGTTATCCACACCCTCGTCCCCGTGGTTTGTGCACAAGCTATTGATTAGTGGCTGTTTTTTGAACAAACAGCGGGAGAGCTTGCCGTCTCTGGGTTAGCGCGGAGCGCCCCCAGGTTATCCACAGGGCCTTCCCCGATTAATCGGGATAACCCGCTAGCGCTTGGGCTCACTCTTGCGGCCGCAATTTCAACTCCACCATCAAGTCATCCGCCAGGCTCTCCAGCTTGTGCTGCAGGTCGTCCAGCGACAAGGTCAATGGCAGCGCCAGCAAGGCATCGGCATGGAACAACGGCTCGCTGCTCATCGGCGCCGGGCGTACTTCGGTGGTGAAACGCTCAAGGTTCACCCCTTGCTCAGCCAGCAAACGGGTGATATCCCGTACGATGCCAGGGCGGTCATTACCCACCAACTCCATCGCGATCGGCTTCCAGGTACAGGAAGGCTCGATGCCGCTTTCTGCGATCAGCACACGGATATCGTATTGCCCCAGGGCCTGAAGCGATTTCACCAGCTCATCGTAGCTCTCTGCCGGCACGGCGACCCGCAAGATGCCCGCGAATTGCCCGGCCATACGCGACATACGGCTCTCCAGCCAGTTACCGTTGTGGTCGGCTATGCACTGGGCAATCCGTTCGACCTGGCCGGCCTTGTCAGGAGCAATCACGGTCAGTACAAGATGATCCACAGGCCTTCCTCTGCGTCGTGCCGCCTGCAGCGGCGGGAATTGGTTCAGTATAGGCAAGGCGCGGCAACCTGCCGCAGGACGGTCTGGCGAACTAATCGTGTACTGTTTCAAGATTTATCTGGAACAATCCACCGGTTTTTTGCGAACATAGCGACTCCCAGCGTGACCCTCCGCGACCTGCTGGTCGCGGCGCGACGCTTTTAGTCTGATGTTCACCGGCCCGCTGCTTCATGTAGTATGCGTCGGCGCGGACTACAAAACGTCGTTACGATGTCTGCCAAGGCGCCTGTGAAAATACGCCAACCGCTCACCAGCCCGTCTGGCGAGCCGCACCCAGCCGCTCTCATGAGTGGTGAGAGCATGTACTGGTGCCGTGTTTAGAGAAGCGCTACAGGCTTAATACAGAAGAGCGAAAGCGAAATAGCTGAGCAAAGGTGAGGCAAGCAATGACTGGATACGTTCAAGTCGGTGGCCTTCAGGTCGCCAAGGCCCTGTACGACTTCGTCAACAACGAAGCGATCCCTGGAACCGGCGTCAAGGCCGATGCGTTCTGGGCCGGGGCAGAAAAGATCATCAACGACCTCGCCCCAAAGAACAAAGCCCTGCTCGCCAAGCGCGACGAGCTGCAAGCCAAGATCGACGCCTGGCACCAGGCACGCAAAGGCCAGGCACACGACGCCGTCGCCTATAAAAGCTTCCTTCAGGAAATCGGCTATCTGCTGCCACAAGCCGACGATTTCCAAGCCACCACCCAGAACGTGGACGAAGAAATTGCCCACATGGCAGGCCCACAGCTGGTCGTGCCGGTGATGAACGCCCGCTTTGCCCTGAACGCCGCCAACGCCCGCTGGGGCTCGCTGTACGACGCACTGTACGGCACCGATGTCATCAGCGATGAAGGTGGCGCAGAAAAAGGCCAGGGCTATAACAAGGTCCGCGGCAACAAGGTCATCGCCTTCGCCCGCGCCTTCCTCGACGAAGCCGCGCCGCTGGCTGCTGGCTCGCACGTCGACTCCACCGCTTACCGCATCGAAGGCGGCAAGCTGGTCGTTGCCCTCAAGGGCGGCAGCAACAGCGGCCTGCGTGACGACGCCCAGCTGATCGGTTTCCATGGCGATGCCGCCGCGCCAACCGCCGTGCTGCTCAAGCACAATGGCCTGCACCTGGAAATCCAGGTCGATGCCAGCACCCCGGTCGGCAGCACCGATGCCGCCGGTGTGAAAGACATCCTGATGGAATCGGCGCTGACCACCATCATGGACTGTGAAGACTCGGTCGCTGCCGTCGATGCCGACGACAAGGTCATCGTCTACCGCAACTGGCTGGGCCTGATGAAAGGCGACCTGGCCGAGAGCGTCAGCAAAGGCGGCAAGACCTTCACCCGCACCATGAACCCCGACCGCGAGTACACAGCGCCCAATGGCGGCACCGTAACCCTCCACGGTCGTTCGCTGCTGTTCGTGCGTAACGTGGGTCATTTGATGACCAACCCGGCAATTCTCGATGCCCAAGGCAACGAGATTCCCGAAGGCATCCAGGATGGTCTTTTCACCAACCTGATCGCCCTGCACAACCTCAACGGCAACACCAGCCGCAAGAACACCCGTACCGGTAGCGTCTACATCGTCAAACCGAAAATGCACGGCCCTGAAGAAGTGGCGTTCGCCGCCGAGATCTTCAGCCGCGTCGAAGACCTGCTGGGCATGCCGCGCAACACCGTCAAGGTCGGCATCATGGACGAGGAGCGCCGTACCACGGTCAACCTCAAGGCCTGCATCAAGTCGGCAGCCGAGCGTGTGGTGTTCATCAACACCGGCTTCCTCGACCGTACCGGTGACGAAATCCACACCTCCATGGAGGCCGGCGCCGTGGTGCGCAAAGGCGCCATGAAGAATGAAAAGTGGATCGGCGCCTACGAGAACAACAACGTAGACGTTGGCCTTGCCACCGGCCTGCAAGGCCGTGCGCAGATCGGCAAAGGCATGTGGGCCATGCCGGACCTGATGGCTGCCATGCTCGAGCAGAAGATCGCTCACCCGCTGGCCGGCGCCAACACCGCCTGGGTTCCGTCACCGACCGCCGCCACCCTGCACGCGCTGCACTACCACAAAGTCGATGTGCAGGCGCGTCAGCGCGAGCTGGCTAGCCGCACCCCGGCTTCGGTCGACGACATCCTGACCATCCCGCTGGCAGCTGACACCAACTGGTCGGCCGAAGAGATCCGCAACGAGCTGGACAACAACGCCCAGGGCATCCTTGGCTACGTAGTTCGCTGGATCGACCAGGGCGTGGGTTGTTCCAAAGTGCCCGACATCAACGATGTGGGCCTGATGGAAGACCGCGCTACCCTGCGTATCTCGGCCCAGTTGCTGGCCAACTGGCTGCGCCATGGCGTGGTTACCCAGGAGCAGGTGCTGGAAAGCCTCAAGCGCATGGCAGCCGTTGTCGACAAGCAGAATGCCGGTGACGCCCTGTACCGCCCGATGGCGCCGAACTTCGACGACAACATTGCATTCCAGGCTGCAGTGGAACTGGTGGTGGAGGGTGCCAAGCAACCGAACGGTTATACCGAGCCGGTCCTGCACCGTCGCCGCCGCGAGTTCAAGGCGCGTAACGGGCTGTAATCTGCAACGGGCCGCTCGCCGGCCCGATCGCAGGCAAGCCGGCGCTCACAGGCACATCACTGGCCTCAAAGGGTGTGATGAACTTGTGCGCGCCGGCTCGCCGGCGAACGGCCAGAACAGCCACCTGAGCTACCCTAGCTGCAACTCTTTCTTCACCAACCCCAGCAATTTCCCCAGATCCACCGGTTTGAGCAGAAAGTCCACCACCCCCAGGTGCATCACATCCACCGCCTCCTTCACATCGGTGTCGCCTGACACCACGATGATCGACAACGCCGCGCGTTCCGACTCACGAATCTGCCGAATCAGCTCCAGGCCATCCTTGGGCTCCATGCGCAGGTCGGTGATCATCAGGGCGATGCGCGGTTCGTAATGCAGTTTGAACATCGCCTCCTGGGCACCATCGGCCTTCATGCAGTCGATCCCTCTGCTCTTGAGGTAAAGGCACAAAGCCTCGCTGTTCACCGGGTTGTCATCAACCACCAATACCACCGGCCTGGATGCGACGGGCGCACTCAGACCGGCCAATGCCTCGCGCTCGGCGTCACTCAGGATGTCGTCATGCTCAACCATGGTCGTCTCGTCAAATAGTCTTGCTCATCGGTAAGACCGCAGCTTGCGATATTGATCACATTACGCTCATAGACTTACGTCCAATGGGCACCGCACGGCCGTCAGCCGACCATGGGGGCCGAGAACAACAAGGCCGCACCTATATATAGATATATATAGTTCGGCGTAGCGATACGGTCAGTGTCATGAGCAAAAACGACGCCTACAGCCAGGCGGGCAGAACGGTAGTTCTGCAAAACATTCAGGGCACCCTGCAGTTTTTGCAGCGTTTCCCGCCGTTCAACCAAATGGAACACAGCCACCTGGCGTTCCTGGTGGAACAGTGCCAGTTGCGTTTCTACGCCAGCGGGGAAAGCATCATCAAGCCCACCGACGGCCCGGTGGAGCACTTCTACATCGTCAAGCAGGGCCGCGTGGTCGGTGAGCGCCAGCACCTGGTCAAGCCCGGCGTGGAAACCACCTTCGAGATCACCAGCGGGGAGTGCTTCCCGCTGGCCGCCCTGCTTGGCGAACGCGCTACCCGCACCGAGCACCTGGCAGGCGAGGACACGTTCTGCCTGCAATTGAACAAAGCCGCCTTCATCCGTGTGTTCTCCCTGTCGGATGTGTTTCGGGATTTTGCGCTGCGCGGCGTCAGTAGCTTGCTCGACCAGGTCAATCAACAGGTACGTCAGCAAGCGGTGGAAACGCTCGGCACCCAATACTCGCTGAACACCCCGCTGGGTGAACTGGCCATGCGTCATCCGGTGGTCTGCACCCCGGACACGCCGCTGCGCGACGCCGTGCGGTCGATGCACGAGCAGCAGGTCGGCAGCATCGTGGTGGTGGATGCGCAGCGTTACCCGGTGGGCATTTTCACCCTGCGTGACCTGCGCCAGGTGGTGGCCACTGTCGATGCCGACCTCGGCAGCGCCATCGAGCGGCACATGACCGCCAAACCGTTCTACCTCAGCCCGCGGGCCAGCGCCTTCGACGCGGCCATGGCCATGACCGAGCGACACATCGCCCATGTTTGCCTGGTGGAAAACCAGCGCCTGTGCGGCGTGGTCTCGGAGCGCGACCTGTTCTCCCTGCAACGGGTCGACCTCGTGCACCTGGCCCGCACCATCCGCCACGCACCGCGCCTGGACTCGCTGGTAGCGCTGCGTGGGGAGATCGGCCAGCTGGTCGAACGCATGCTTGCCCACGGCGCCTCCTCGACCCAGATCACCCAGATCATCACCCTGCTCAACGACCACACGGTCTGCCGGGTCATCGAACTGGCGCTGGCCGAACGTGGCGACCCTGGGGTGCCATTCAGCTGGCTGTGCTTTGGCAGCGAAGGGCGCCGTGAGCAGACCCTGCATACCGACCAGGACAACGGCATCCTGTTCGAGGCGGCCGATAGCCGCGAGGCCGAAGCCATTCGCGCCCGCCTGCTGCCGCTGGCCCACTACATCAACCAATGCCTGGCCCAATGTGGCTTCACCCTGTGCAAGGGGAACGTCATGGCGGGCAACCCCGAGCTGTGCCTGTCGCGCGCTGAATGGGCACGGCGTTTCGCTGGCTTCATCCGTGAAGCCAGCCCAGAGAACCTGCTCGGCTCGAGCATCTATTTCGACCTGCGTGTGGTCTGGGGCGACGAACAGGGTTGCGAACAGCTGCGCCAAAGCGTGCTTGAACAGGTTGCCGAAAACCGCATCTTCCAGCGCATGATGGCCGATAACGCCCTGCGTCAGCGGCCTCCGGTAGGCCGCCTGCGCGAATTCGTCCTGACCCGCCAAGGCAACGACAAGGCCGCTACCCTGGACCTCAAGGTCCAGGGTCTGACCCCCTTCGTCGATGGTGCGCGGCTGCTGGCCCTGGCCAACGGCATCGGCGCCTGCAACACCCTGGAGCGCCTGCGTCAGTTGGTCGACAAAGGCGTTATCCAGGCGCTCGACGGCGCGGCCTACGAAGAGGCCTACCATTTCATCCAGCAAACGCGCATGCAGCAGCATCAGCGCCAGACCCGCGACAATCAGCCTTATTCCAACCGCCTCGATCCGGACAGCCTCAACCATCTGGACCGGCGCATCCTGCGTGAGTCCCTGCGCCAGGCGCAGCGCCTGCAAAGCAGCCTGGCCCTGCGGTACCAGCTATGAGCCTGTTCGCCTGGCTACGGCCTGCCGCCCCGGCCCTGGACGATGCGCTGCATCAACGCCTGGCGCGCCTGCCAAAACCCGCACCGCTGGGCGTGTGCTCGCTGCGTGAGCAGCGCTGGGTGGTGCTGGACCTTGAGACCAGTGGCCTGAACCCCAACCGCGATCAGGTCTTGTCGATCGGTGCCGTAGCCATCGAAGACGGCGCCATCGACTTTTCCCAGCAGTTCGAGCGCACCCTGCACCGCCCGGCCCAGAAAACCAACGCCAGTGTACTCATCCATGGCTTGGGCCCGAGCGCCCTGGCTGCTGGCAGCGACCCAGCCGAGGCGTTGCTCGAACTGCTCGAGTTCATGGGTGACAGCCCGGTGCTGGCGTTTCATGCACCTTTCGACCAACGCATGCTGGCTCGGGCGTTGAAAGAAACCCTTGGCCATCGCCTGCAGCAGCCGTTCCTGGATGTCGCTGAACTGGCGCCCATGCTCAACCCGGACACGGTACTGCGCGAAGCAGGGCTGGATGACTGGGTGGCACGCTTCGGGCTGCAGGTGGATGAGCGCCACCACGCCAGCGCCGATGCCCAAGTCACTGCTGAACTGGCGTTGATCCTGTTCAGCCAGGCGCGTCGCCAGCAGTTGGACAGCCCATTGCAGCTGGAGCAGCGCTTGCGCGGGTGGCGCCGGCGCAATGTACAGGGGCACGGGCTTTAGAAACCTGTGCGTTGAAGGCGCTGCCCTGTGAGATCGCGCGCAGCCCCCCCCTGATAGTGGCAACCCGATAAGCGTCCATTGCGCCCTGCCCCCCGCCTCTGCAACAATCGCGAATAATTATCGTTAGTTAACGCATTCGTTCCGGGGGGGACACTGCTTGTCTTCTGCTCAGAGCCCACACGCCGAACTGGTCGGTACGCTGTACCGCGACCACCGCAGCTGGCTGCTCGCCTGGCTGCAACGCAGCATGGCCTGCCGCCAGCGTGCCGAAGACCTGAGCCAGGACACCTTCGTGCGCCTGCTCGGGCGCGAACACCTGGACACCCCCCGTGAGCCGCGCGCATTCCTGGCCGCAGTAGCCAAAGGGCTGATGTTCGACCATTTTCGCCGCGCTGCCCTGGAGCAGGCCTACCTGGCCGAGCTCGCCCGCCTGCCAGAAGCCGAACAGCCCTCCCCTGAACTGCAACACCTGATCCTCGAAGACCTCAAGGCCATCGACCGCCTGCTCGGCAAGCTGTCGAGCAAGGCACGCACAGCGTTCCTGCACAATCGCCTGGATGGCATGGGCCACGCCGAAATCGCCGAGCGCCTGGGCGTATCGGTATCGCGGGTACGCCAGTACATCGCCCAAGGCATGCGCCAGTGCTATGTGGCGCTGTATGGGGAGCCGACGTGAACAACTCACCGGTTTCTGCCGGGGTCCTTGAAGCGGCCATCGCCTGGAAACTGAGCCTGGACGGCGGCACCGGTACGCTCGACGAGCGCAGCGAGTTCATGCGCTGGCATGCCGCCAGCGAAGAACACGCTCGCGCCTGGCGCCAGCTGGGCACCCTCGATCAGCGGGTCAGCGCCGCAGCCGGCCCCGCGCGCCAGGCCCTGCAGCAATCGCGCGCAGGGTTGCGTCGGCGGGTGGCGAAGGTGGGCGGCGGGCTGGCTGGCATGTTCCTGCTCGGCTCACTGTTGGCCTGGGTCGGCGCGCCATCGCTATCGGCAAGCTACTGGCTGGCCGATCAGCGCACCGCCACCGGCGAACTGCGGACCCTGCGTCTGGAGGACGGCACGCTGCTGAGCCTGAACACTCACACGGCAGTCGACATCGACTACGAAGGGGACCAGCGTGTACTGGTGCTGCACCAGGGGGAAATCTCGGTGGAGACCGGCCACCAGGACCCTCGCCCGCTGCTGGTGCGCACCGACGATGGCCGCCTGCGCCCTCTGGGCACTCGCTTCCTGGTGCGGCGCGAAAACCACGGCACCCGCCTGGAAGTGCTGCAGTCCTCGGTTGCAGCCCAGCCGCTCAACAGTGGTGACGAGCAGGTCCTGCGTGAGGGTCAGCAGGTGCTCATGAACGCCAATGGCCTGGGCCGTATCGCCCCCGTGCAAACCGGTGCGGACGCCTGGACCCGCGGCATGCTGGTGGTGGACAACGTGCGTCTTGCCGACCTGGTGGCGCAGCTGGGCCAATACCGCAGCGGCCACCTGGGCGTAGCCGATGAAGTGGCCGACCTGCGCGTGACGGGGAGCTTCCCGCTGACCGATACCGACCTGGCCCTGGCTTCACTGGCCCCCGCGTTGCCGGTGAAGATCGAGCGGCATACCCAGTGGTGGATCAACGTGGTGCCCAAGTAGGGCCTCAACGCCCTCGTCGCCGGCAAGCCCGGTGCTGCGTTCCTTCACTGTTGATCAGCGCATTGCCGCCCCGTGGAGGGCCGGCTTGCCGGTGATGAGGCTGAACTGGCTGCGTACAAATACAAACCATTTCGATTTTTTTTCAGAGGCCCCTGTCACTTCTGAAATCTCGCTCGGCAAGGAAGCAATTAGCACTTATCCGTCGAGGAACCGCTGCATGTCCCGTGCCGTTGATCGTATCCTGCGCCCCAGCCTGATGGCCTTGTCCATCGCCCTGGCTGCACCGTTGGCCAGCCCTACCCTGTTCGCCGCCGAGCAGTCCGCACAGCGCGCCTACGACCTGCCCAGCGCCCCGCTGGCCACCACCCTGAACCAGATCGCCAGCCAGTCGGGCATCGCCCTGGCCATCGACCCGGCACTGGTCAGCGGCCGCAACTCGGCGCCGGTCAACGGCCAGTACGACGGCCTCGGCGCCCTGCAGGCAGCCCTGCTCGGCACCGGCCTGCAGTTGCAGCAGAGCACCGTCGGCAGCTACAGCCTGGTGGCCGTCCCTGATGGCACCCTGGCGTTGCCCGAGACTGCGATCAATGCCAATGCCTCGTACGAAAGCGCTTGGGGGCCGGTTGACGGCTACACGGCAACACGCACCGCCGCTGGCACCAAGACAGACACCGCCATTGCCGAGCTACCACGCTCGGTGACGGTGATCACCCGCCAGCAGATGGAAGACCGCCCGGTCCTCAATCTCAACGACGCCTTGCGCTACACCGCTGGCGTACAGAGCAGCGGCTACGGCTCCGACTCGCGCAGCGACTGGCTGCTGGTACGCGGCTTCGTGCCCACCCAGTTTCTTGACGGTCTGCCATTGCCGAAAGGTAACTACGCGTCACCGAAAATAGAGCCCTGGAACCTGGAGCGCATTGCGGTACTGCGTGGCCCGGCCTCTTCCGTCTACGGCCAGACCCCTCCCGGCGGCTTGCTGGACATGACCAGCCGCCGCCCGGATGTTGTAAGCAGCCACGAAGTTGAAGCCCAGGTTGGCAGCAACAACCACAAACAGATCAACTTCGACAGCACTGGCAAGATCGATGACAGCGGACGGTTTCTCTACCGTGTGAGCGGTACCGTGCGCGACAGCGGCACACCGATCGATCATATTCCGGACAAGCGCTACAACATCGCACCCAGCTTGACCTGGAACATCAATGACGACACCAAACTGACGTTCATTACCCAGTACACCCGCGACGATACCGGTATCACCGGCCAGTTCCTCCCCTTGCAGGGCACCAAACTGGACAGTCCTGCAGGCAAGATCTCCCACCACAAGAACCTGGGCGACCCGGACTGGGAATCCTACGACCGCACTTACTATCACTTGGGTTACGCGTTCGAAACCCGCCTGAACGACACATGGCAGTTCCGCCAGAACCTGCGTTACGCGCGTAACGAACTGGACTTCAAGGGCATCACCGCCGGCGGTTCGATCTGGCCGGCAGGCCCGGACGAAGCAGTCAGCGCCGATGGCACGGTGCAACGCACTGCCGGCATCGTCGAGGAAGACATCTCCCAGTTCGCGGTGGATAACAACTTCCAAGCGGACTTCCAGACCGGCAGGGTCGCCCATACCCTGCTGCTGGGGCTCGATCACCAACGTTCGGACAGCAATGCCCGCTGGCGCTGGGGTTCGGCCGGCGTGCCGCCAAGCAATATCCACAACCCGATCTACGGCCAGGATTTCTCGAACGTCCAGTACTTCGACATGTATGACTACGATCAGAAAACCCAGCAGACCGGTCTGTATGTTCAGGATCAGATGGCCCTGGACAGCTGGCGCCTGACCTTGGGCGGCCGCGAAGACTGGGTACACACCGGCACCACCTTCCACAACCAGGGCGACGCCACCAATACCCAGCGTGACAAGAAGTTCAGCGGTAACGCAGCACTGAGCTATGTGTTCGACAACGGCATTACCCCGTACTTCTCGTATGCCGAGTCGTTCCAGGCCGCAACCGGTGCCGCAGTGAACAGCACCGACGCTTTCAAACCTACCGAAGGCAAACAGTACGAACTGGGCATCAAGTACCAGCCCCCTGGCAGCAAGACACTGCTTAGCGCAGCGGTATTCGACCTGACCCAAGAGAACATGTCGGTAACCGAGGGCAGTGTGACTCGCCAAGTCGGTGAAGTACGCGTCAAAGGCCTGGAGCTTGAAGCCACATCGGATGTCACCAAGAACCTGAAATTGATCGGTTCCTACACCTATAACGACAGCGAGATCACCAAAGGCAACGACGGGGAGAAGGGTAAGCGCATGGCCCAGGTCCCTCGTAACCAGGCCACTGCCTGGGCCGACTACACCTGGCACGAAGGCGCGCTCGATGGCTTTGGCGTGGGTGTCGGTGTGCGCTATGTGGGTGACACCTATGGCAACACCACCAATACCGATTGGGGCCATGTGGGCTCATACACCGTCTACGATGCCTCGGTGCATTACGACCTGGGCCGTCTGAACCCAACCCTCAAGGGCGTGACCGTTGCCGTGGATGCGAAGAACCTGTTCAACAAGGATTACCTGTCGACTTGTGACGGTTACTACTGCTACTACGGCGACGAACGCAACGTAGTGGCCAGCGTCAATTATAAGTTCTGAGCGAATAGGGGCCGCAGTGCGGCCCCTGGTTCCATCAGGCACAATCGGTACCGTGATGAAAAGCCAAACCATCCGCCGCTGGTCCGTGGTTCACACCTGGAGCAGCCTGGTCTGCACCCTGTTCCTGCTGCTACTGGCCATCACCGGCCTGCCGCTGATCTTCCACCACGAAATCGAACACCTGCTCGGCGACGCCCCCGCGCTGCGCGAAATGCCTGCAGGCACCCCCCACCTGGACCTGCAACAGCTGGTGCTCAAGGCCGAGCAGCATCGTCCCGGCGAGGTGATGCAGTACATTGGCTATGACGAGGACGAGGGCAACGGTGTGGTGGCCATCACCGCTGCCACGGCGGGTACCGACCCCAACTCGTCACACACCTTCATGCTCGATGCCCGCACCGGCGAGGCCGTCGCCATGCCGGCCGCCAACGGCGGTTTCATGATGATCATGCTGCGCCTGCACGTCGACCTGTTCGCCGGGCTGCCCGGCAAGCTGCTGCTGGCGTTCATGGGTGTACTGTTCGTTGTGGCGATCGTCTCCGGCACCGTGCTCTACGCACCGTTCATGCGCCGCCTGCAGTTCGCCACGGTACGCCACGACAAGTCCCGGCGCCTGCGCTGGCTGGACCTGCACAACCTGATCGGGGTGGTGACCCTGGCGTGGGCGCTGACCGTCGGTGTGACCGGGGTCATCAGCGCCCTGTCCGACCTGGTCATCGCCGCCTGGCGCAACGACAGCCTGGCCACCATGGTCGCGCCCTACCGTGACGCCCCGCCGCTCACCGAGCGCGCTCCGGCCAGCCGACTGCTGGACATCGCCAAGCAGGCCGCGCCCGGTATGCGCCCAGACTTCATCGCCTTCCCCGGCACGCGGTTCTCCAGCGAGCACCACTACGCCGTGTTCATGAAAGGCGCCACCCACCTTACCTCGCACCTGCTCACGCCCGTGCTGATCGATGCGCGCACCCTGCAGGTGACCGCCGTGGGCGAACGCCCCTGGTACATGGACGCCATGGGGCTGTCGCAGCCACTGCACTTCGGCGACTACGGTGGGCGGCCGATGCAGATCCTCTGGGCTGTGCTCGATGGGTTGACCATCATCGTGCTCGGCAGCGGCCTTTACCTGTGGTGGGGCAAACAGCGCAAACCCCGGGAGGCCCGGGCATGAGCCACACGTCGCAACCGACCCTGCGCATTTTCACCTGGCCAGCCGCCATCGGCCTGCTCGGTGCAGCCGGCCTGTTCGCCGCCTTGCTGGGTGACGGTGCGTGGGATGCCCTGGCCTGGCTGGGCCTGGCCGTGCCCGTCATCCTCAGCCTGCGCGGGTTGTGCCGGCGATAACCGGCTACCGCTTCGGCCCTTGCCCCGGGCCGTAACGTTGCGCCTCCCTGACCGAAGGAGCGCAACATGCTACCGCTGGAACGTATCGAATTCCTCGACCATCAGATCACTGCCCTCCTGGCGCAAATGCCGAGCCCCGACCGACCACGGCTCACCCGTCAGCAGCTACAGGGCGAGCTGGCGGAATACTGGGCAGCCAGCGATACCCAGGGCCGCTCGCGCAGGGTGCGCCTGTGCGATCTGCGCCGGGCCATGATGCATGCCGAACTGACCCTGCGCCTGGGCGACCAAACCTTGCCCACCCCTCAGGCCGATGCCCTGAGCCTGTGTCTGGACCTGCCCTACGCCTGGCAACGCCGCCCCCAAGCGATGGCCACACGTGCCCAGGTCTACCGCCTGGTCCTCAGCCGTAGCCAGCCCCACAGCCGCGCCGTGCTACCAGGGATGTTCGTGGTCATCACCGGTACTGACGAGGCCGCCGAACTCTCCCCGGAGCAACCCCGCGGGCCGGCGTTGCTGTGCGGCCTGACCCAAGGCATCGAGGCCTATGCCTCGCTGGCCGACCTGCACCTTGAGCTGTGCGAACGCCTCGACGACCCGCTACAGGGCCCGCCACTGCTGCGCCTGCTGGTCGATGCCGAGCGTATGGAGCACGCCGCCAAGGCCGATCGCCTGCGCTATGAATGGTATGCCGATGACCCGGTGCAAGCCCAAATCGACATTCTGATCGAAGCGCAGCGCCTGCGTGTCAACCACGCCTGGGCCACCGCCCAGGGCGCGCTGGCACCCACGGCCGAGGCGCTGCGCGAGGCCCTGTCACTGACGGCCGATGTCGGCAAGCAGGCGTTGCTCGACACGCGCTACGGCCTGCTGCTGGAAAAAAACCTGCCCAACTGGCTGACCACGGCAGGGCCCCAGGCGCTTTCGCACATCATGCAGGCCATGCAACAACTGGTCGCCGCCGGCAATCGCATCGCCGCACCAGGCATCCTCACCTTGGCGCAGTTTCGCGAGCAGGACAGCTTGCTGGGCTGGGCCCGCGCCCGTGTAGAGGAACGCCTGCGCCACGATCATGGCCTGCGCTACGCAGCTGCCGACATCATGGTCCATGTGGTGCACAGCCGTCAGGCCGGCCCGCAGCTCAACCCCTTCAACCCTTCGATCTACGTCACCTGGCGGGGCTTCGAGCAGGTCGGTGGGGTGATGGTCGAGCTGACCAGGGAGAGTTACCCGCTGGACGAGTTGGCTTTGTGCAACCTGAACTGGTTCGACTACGACTATTGGCTCACCGCCCGGGTGACCCATCGCCAAGACAAGCCGTTACCCGAGGCACTGAACCCGGCCTACATCAAGGCGATGATCAGAAACCTGAATGTTGGCGGCAGCTATGATGCTTACCTGAAAACCCAATTGATCGACTCCCCGGTCGGGGGCTGGAGGCTCAATGCCCATGCCCTGATCAACCGGGCCCGCATGCGTGCCGAAGTGGCCAAGGCGCGTTATGCCGGGCACCTTGGCAACGCCCAGGGTGAACAAGGCTACCGCTGGGTACGCCAGGTACTGGACTACCCACACAACGCGCTGCGCCCGCCCGTGGACACCCACCGCATCACCGTGCGCCAATTGACGATCCATGGTCATACCCTGCAAGGGGTTCTGCTGATCAACGCCGAAGGCTCTGGCACAGGCGCCTTCGTCCTGTACACACCGGACGCACCCGACCGCCGCGCCTGGCGCCGGCTGAGCAATGCTCGCGAACTGATGCGGCTGCTGCGCCAGCAACCGGCCCTGCGCGCCTACGTCGCGAGCCGCCTGCCCCTGCTGTCACCAGTGCGCATCGAAAAACTGCTGAACAAGGGCCGGCTCGGCCCGGCACTGCGCATCCTGGCAATCGAGGATGACCTGTTCTTCGCCTACTACATGGCCGAGGTGCGCGGCTGGTTGGCGGTGGTCGATGCCCGGAGCCGCACCACCGGGGAGGCAGATCTTCAGCAGGGCACCGCGCTGGTGTGGCGCCTGCTCGACCTGATCAGCCTGGTACTGCCTGCGCGTGTACAGATTCCCCTGGCCATGGGACGCATGGTGATCGAAACCTGGGCTGGCCTGGAAGCCTTCAGCGAGGACGATATCAACGGTGTGCTGACCCATACCTACAACGCCCTGAGCTATGCCAACGATGCAGGTACCGGCGCGGTCAGCGCCGGCCTGATGCGCCGTATGATGCGTGGCCTGCCGACGCAACCACCGCTGCCACTGCCCTCGCGCTACAGCATCACGCCTGCGCTCGAGCACCTGCGCTACACCATTGACGGTGTGCACGGTGAAGGCGTCTTTGAAAAATCATCAGCCTTCGAAGGGCTGACCCAATACTTTATCCAGGACGCCCACGGCCGCTATTACCAGGTCTCGTTCGACGGGCGTCGTTGGCGTGTCATCGACCCTACGCAGCCGGACGCTTACCTGCTGCAGCCAGTCAAACGCCTGGCCAATGGCAACTGGGTGATCGACTCCCCGGTGCTGTGGTACGACGGCTTGCCCGATCTACCGCAGTTGCTGGCCAGCTGCCGCCTGCAGCCGCCGTTGGAGGGTGAAGCGGTGGGCACGCAGGCGGGGCTGTGCCAGGCAGACGACCAGCTCTACCTGCAAACCCCTGCCGGGCAACTGCCCTTGCGTGCGCACCTGCTCGCCGGGCACTACCACTTGGTGATCCCGCACGCCCGGCAAGCCGGCGTGGTGCCGTGGGCGATCCTGTGCTGGCAAGACCAGCAGTGGCGCATCCGAGTACGCCAGGCCGGGCGCAGCAGCGATTGGTTGGCGCTGCCGGATGCCTACTCGCCGAGCCTTGGCAGCAACCGGTCCAGGCGCTGATGCAGGGCACTGCTGCTCGGCCAGTTACGCAACAGCCGTGCCCGGTCACGGGCGTAGGCCGGTGCGAAGCTGAGCGCCGTGGCGTGCTGGCACATGGCGTCGAGGTCGATCAATGACCATTGGCCGTTGTGCCAGAACAGGTTGTGGCCTTTGAAGTCGCCATGGCTGATTCGCTCGCGGATCAGTTGCTGCATCACCTCCACCAAGGCATCAACTTGCTCTTCAGGCGCCTCGCCGTTTTCCACATAGGGCGCGAAGCACGCAGTCAGGTCCGGCCCATCGACATGTTCGGTGACCAGGTACGCCCGGCTGCGCAGGCCCATGACGCGCTGCTCCAGCACCGCCAACGGGCGCGGCGTGGCGATGCCCAGGAACTCCAGGCGATGGCCTTCGATCCAGGAGTGCCAGGCCCGGCTCGGGCGCCAGAAGCGCTTGAACCAGTGCGCGGTGTTCTTGATGTTGTAGCGTTTGAGCACCAGTGAGCGCCCACCCACTTCGACACGCGCCACGCTGGCCGCGCCGCCTGTCTTGTACAGGTGGCCCTGGTCGATCAAGGCATCGGCCTGTTCCAGCACCGGCAGCATGGCCTGGACTTCGCTGCGACGGATTGAGCGTAAGCCCGAAAGGCTGCGCTCGACGCTGAACAGCGTGCATTCGCGACCGGCCTTCTCCAGGTAGTCCTTCAGCCGCCAGTTGCGCACCTTGTCCACCTGCTTCTGCAACGCCTCCATGGGCAAGGCGTGCTCGGCATTGGCCAGCAAGTAGTGCACCAGCAGCTCTTCGATGAAGGGCTCCAGGCGCTTGGGCAACTGCGCGAAGAACACGCCGAGGTTTTCCAGCACACGCGGGCGCGACAGCTGCTGGCCGGGTGTTTCGGCCTTGATGCCAGCGCCATCGATGAGGTACAGCTTGCCGCCGTGACGCAGCAGGTTGTCCACGTGCAGATCTTCCTGCCAGAGGCCCTTGGCATGCATCTGGGCAACGGCGGTCAATGCTTCGCCAAGCACCAGGTGCTGTTCGTCGGCAAGCACCGGCAAGCCTGCCACTTTGTCCCAGGCATCGGCCAGGCTTTGGGCGCCGTCGAGGAACTCGAACAGCAGCCAGCCACCCTCACCGTCCTTGAGCCCATCGGCAAGCAGCCTGGGCGTGGTCAGGCCCTGCTCGGCCAGCAGCTTCACACCCTCCAGCTCCCGCTGGAAATGGCGCGCGGCGTTGCCACCCACCAGCAACTTGGCCAACACCGGCGTACCGCGCCATACCCCGGCACCGACATAGCGCTGGCCCGGCAACACCCGCAGCAGGCTTAGCAGCTGAAGTTCGGCGTTGCCAGCGGCGTCGGCCAGGCTGATCGAGAGCGGCAGTGAAGGGCTGCGCCCGGCATCTTTCAATTCAGACAAACGCATCAGCGGGCCTCTTTTTCACGACGGCGTTGTGTCAGCCGCTGCAACCAGGTGCCAACCAGCGCGCTGTCGGCCGGCAGGGCAAGGTAGGCAGCCAGCAGCGTGCGCACCTGCGCTTCGCTCCAGGCCGGGGCGCGGCGCAGCAGCGGCTCCAGGTCCTTCAGGCGGTCGCGCATGCCGAACAGCAGTGGCCGGGTCTTTTCCAGGTCGATCAGTTGCGCGTCCCAGCCTTCGCGGCGCTGGCGCAGGAAGATGTGCTTGGGGTAGAAGCAGCCGTGCACCTGGCCGGCGCTGTGCAGCGTGCGCGCCAGCTGGCCACAGGCCTGGAGGATACCGTTGCGCTGAGCGTCACCGAGCTGCGGCCATTGGCCCAGCAGGCTTTCCAGGTCGCTCCAGTCATCCAGCGCACGGGTGAGCAGAATCGCCCGGTGCTGGCCCGCGTGCTTGCGCTCACCGTAGAACACTGCCTGCAGGGCCGGGATATGCAGCTTCTGGTAACGGCTGATGTTGCGGAACTCACGGGCGAACGTCGGCTCGCCGAACGGGCGGTGCAAAGTGCGGGTCAGGTAGTCGCTCTGGCGCTTGAGGTAATACCCTTTACCCTCGAGCTCCAGGCGATAGACACTGCTCCAGCCGCCACGGCCGGTGTTGGGTTCGTCCACGGCATCGAGCTGCAGCGCCCACAGCGCTTCGAAGTCATTCAGGCCATGGCGTTTGAGCAGCGCGAGGTCCGCGCTGGCCAGGTAATCGGTCATTCCCTTCCCTCGAAGAAGCTCAGTACCTGACGAACCCGGCGCTTGTCGCGTGCATTCAGGCGCTGACGCCCGCGGTACTGCAAATAGAAGCGCAGACGCTGGGTCGCCGTCAGGTGGTACTTGGCGACCTTGTCCAGGCATGCCAGGTCCTTGATCAGCCGGTGGCGCCACATGAAACCGCGCCAGAAGTCGCCGGTCGGGCAATCGATGAAGAACAGCGTGCCCCGGTCATCGACCAGCAGGTTGCGCCACTTGAGGTCGTTGTGGGCAAAACGATGTTCATGCATGACCCGGGTATGGCGCGCCAGCTGTTGGCTGATATGGTCGACCCAGGCGCGATCGGCCAGGCGCGGATCATTGCGCTCAGCCAGCGCCGACAGGTCTTCGGTGCGGGGCAGCTCGCGAGTGATCATCGCGCCACGGCCAAACGCCAGGCCTTTGCGCTCAAGGCCCCAGGCGACGACTTCGGCGGTGGGGATGTCCCATTTGGCGAACTGCTTGAGGTTCTGCCATTCGGCCTTGATACGCGGCCGGCCGAGGTAACGGCGCATGTGTTTGCCGGCGCCGGTGTAGCGCTTGACGTAATAGTTGACCCCGTCACGCTCGACGCGGACCACCTCGCTGAGCGGGTCACGGGTCAGGCGCTCACCCTGCAGGGCAAACACCGCATCAAGAGTGCCGAAGTCCGCCGCCAGGTGTTCATAGCCCGGCGCCAGTGTCCAACCCGCCATCAGAGTGCATCCCCATAGCGTTGTTTGCGATCGTAGAGTTTCTGCGCCTTGCGATCCAGCCAGGCCAGCAGCGCGGCTTCCTCGCTGAGGACCTGACGCAGCGGGCGCTGGAAGTAACCACGCAGGAAACGCAGCTTGTCGCGCCGGGTCAGGCCAATGTCCAGCGCCGAAAAGTACAGCGCGGCCAGGTCCTTGTCCCGCCAGCGGCGGCTGATTTTCGCCCGGGTCTGGGCGCGGTGCAGGTCGATTACCGACAGCTTGAAGTCTTGCGCCGTCACCGGGCGATCGGTGTGCAGCAGGAAGTGGCAGATGTAGCAGTCGCGGTGGTTGACCCCGGCGCGGTGCATGCCGCCGGTCATCTTCGCCACTTCGGCGATCAGCGCGTGCTTGAGCGCCGGCTCAGGCGGCTGCCTGACCCAGTCGATGCTGAAGTCTTCCAGGCTGATGGTCGGCGCCAGCTCTTGAGTGACGATGAACGAATGCTGCGTGGCCGGGTTGCTGCCACGCTCGCCGTAGGCCACTGCAGTCATGGTCGGCACGCCGACTTCATGCAGGCGCTCGATGGCCCGCCATTCCTGGCCGGCACCCAGCACCGGAAGCTTGGCGGTGAGCAGGTTCTTGAAGATTTCGCCCCAGCCAATGCCCCGGTGGATCTTGACGAAGAAACCTTCGCCATCGACCTCGGTGCGCAGCGTGCGGCGACCTTCCAGCTCGCGGTACACCTCGCCTTGCAGGGCTTCCACGGCATCAAAGGCATCACGCCCCGCCCACAGGCGCTTGAAAGGTTCGGCCAGTATCAGCTTCATGCGCTCTCCTGCCCCAGAATCACGTCGGCGGCGTGCTGCGGCATGCTGTACAGGTCGGCGGTATCGGCAAAGGCCAGCCCATTGCGCGACCACTCAGCACGCGCCGCTGGCGCTTCGAGCATGCGCTGCAGGTAGCCATTGAGCTGTTCCTGCTCGAACGGCTCGTCCAGCACCAGGCCGCTGTCGGCCTCGGCAATGTAATGGGCATAACCGCAGACCTTGGAAACCAATACCGGCAAGCCCGCCACCAGTGCTTCGAGCAGCACCGTGCCGGTGTTCTCGTTGTAGGCCGGGTGAATCAACAGGTCCGCACCCAACAGGAAGCGTGGAATGTCACTGCGCCCCTTGAGAAACTGCACCTGCTCGCCCAGGCCCAATGCTGCGCTCTGCAGCTGGAACACCTTGGGGTCGTCCTGGCCTATGACCATCAGCCGGGTGCGCTTGCGCAAAGACGCCGGCAGAGCGGCCAGGGCTTTGAGGCTACGGTCGACGCCCTTGGTTTTGAAGCCGGAGCCGATCTGTACCAGCAGCAGGTCGTCATCGCCCAGGTTGAACTCCTTGCGAAACGCCGCGCGGATCTCGGCGGCATTGGCCGGCGCACGGCGGTCCTGGGAAATGCCGGGCGGCAGCAGGTGGAAGCGCTCGACAGGGGTGCCGTAGTGCTTGATGAACAGCGGTTGCTGCACCTCTGAAATCATCAGCACCTCAGTGCGCGCATCCTTGGCGAACACGGCCCGCTCGTACTCGGCAAAGTGCCGGTAGCGGCCCCAGCGGCGGTACAGGCCGCCACGCAAGGTCTGGGCCTTGTCCTCGAAACAGCCATCGGCCGCGTAATACACGTCCAGGCCCGGCATCTTGTTGAAGCCGATCAACCGGTCTACCGGGCGCTTGGCCAGATCGGCCTGCATCCAGGCACTGAGTTTTTCGTTGCGACGGTGGTTGAACAGCGCCTTGACCGGTGCCACCAGCACCTCGAAACCGGGCGGAACGTCACCTTCCCAGATCAGCGTGTAGACACGGATCTGGTGGCCCCGCTTCTGGCATTCCAGGGCAATGCGCATGAAGTCGCGCTGCAGCCCGCCGAAGGGGAAATATTTGTAAAGCACGAAAGCCAGTTGCATCAACGGACATCCTCAGCCAGCAGCAACGCGCTCAAGCGGCTCGCCACATGCTCGGGATTCAGGCGAGTGAAGCACAGTGGCCACTCGCGTTTGAGATCGAACCGGCGCAGGTCGTCGGCGCTCGGTTTGTAGGTGCACTTTTTCTGCAGGCACGGCGCACAGGGGAAATCGCTGGCCTGATGGACCTGTACACGGCCATAGGCGCCGGTCAGGCCCGGGTTGGTCGGGCCGAACAGCGAAATGGTAGGCACATCCAGCGCCGCCGCCAGGTGGCCCAGCCCAGTGTCCACCGCAACACAGGCCTTTGCCGCCGCCAGCACGCGGGCAACACCGGCAAGGTTCAATCTGGGGAGCACCTGGCAGTTGTTCAAGCCCTGGGCGATACGCTCGGCGCGGTCTTTCTCGGCCTGGTTGCCCCATGGCAGGCATACCTGCAGCCTGCTGCGGCCCAAGCGTTCAGCCAGCTCGCGCCAGTAGGCCTCGGGCCAGTGCTTGGTCGCCCAGGTGGTGCCGTGCAGAAACACCACGTACGGCGCTGCCGGCGGCAGTTGCAGGCGGTCCAGGTCCAGGCCGTACCTGCCGATACCTTCGGGCAGGTCATAGGCCAGCGCCATGGCGAACAGCTGGCGCACGCGCTCTACCGCATGCTGGCCGACGGCGACCGAAAGGCGCCGGTCATAGAAGCGGCTGGCCCAGCCCTCGCGCGCCGAGTAACGGTCCAGGCCGGCCACCGGCGCCTTGACGTAGCGGGTCAGCCAAGCCGACTTGACCAGCCCCTGGGCATCGATCACCAGGTCGTACTTGCGCTCGCGCACGCGTTGCTTGAACGCCTTCCACTCGCCGCTTTTGATGGTCTGCCAGACATTCTTGCGCCAGCGCCGAATGGCCACCGGTATCACCTGGTCGACCGCCGGGTGCCAGCTGGGGATCTCGGCGAAGCCTTCTTCTACCACCCAGTCGAAACGGATGCCTGGGATCGCATGGGCGGCATCGGTGAGCGCCGGCAGGGTGTGGATCACATCCCCCAGCGACGAGGTCTTGATGATCAGTACCCGCACTTACTCGACCTCGGCCACGGTATCGATCAGGTTTGGCCCACCCAGGCTGTGCAGGGCGGCGATGACTTTGCCCGGCTCCAGCAGACGCAGGCAGTTGTAGTGGCCGAAGCGGCAGGTGCGGTCGAAGCATGGGCTGCACTCGATGCCCGTGCGCACGACCTCCACCTGCTCGGCCAACGGCGGAGTGAAGCCCGGCGAGGTCGAGCCATAGACGGCAACCAAAGGGCGGTTCAACGCCGCCGCAACGTGCATCAACCCGGAGTCGTTGGACACCACCGCGTTGGCGCAGGACATGAGGTCGATCGCCTCGGCCAACGAGGTTTCGCCTGCCAGGTTGCAGGACTCTTCACGCAAACCCGGGATCAGCCGGTCGCGGATCTGTTCGCCGACCGGGTGATCGTTCTTCGAGCCGAACAGCCAGACCTGCCAGCCTTGGCGAATCATGGCGTCGGCAACGTTGGCGTAGTGCTCTGCCGGCCAGCGCTTGGCTTCCCCGAACTCGGCGCCTGGGCACAACGCAAGCACCGGGCGGTCCAGCTCCAGGCCGAACTTGGCCAGCGCCGCCTCACGGCTCGGCGCTTCGATCTGCAGGCTCGGCCGAGGATAAGGCTGCGGCAGCTCGGCACCCGGCGCGTAGGCCAGCGCCATGAAGCGCTCGATCATCAGCGGGTAACGGGCCTTGTCCAGTTTACGCACGTCGTTGAGCAGGCCGAAGCGCATTTCGCCGCGCCAGCCGGTGCGCTTGGGGATGCCGGCAAAGAACGGCACCAGCGCCGACTTCAGCGAGTTGGGCAGCAGGATCGCCTGGTCGTACTGCCCGGCCAGGGACTTGCCGATGCGCCGGCGCGTAGCCAGTTCCAGCGCGCCATGGCCGAGCGGGAAGCTCAAGGCCTGACGCACTTGGGGCATGCGCTCAAGGATCGGCCGGCTCCACTCGGGCGCCAGCACGTCGATCACGCAGTCGGGGTGCTGCTGTTTCAGGCACTGGAACAGGGTTTGCGCCATCACCATGTCGCCAACCCAGCTGGGGCCAATGATCAGTATTCTCATGCTTAGTCCAGAAACGCTCGGGGAGGCTACAGGCTGCGGTACAGCCTGGCCTCCCCTCTTTATATTCAGGCTATGTGGCGGACAGTGTACCACCCGGGCCGCTTCGCGCCCCAATCGCCACCAAGCAGGCCCCACAGGGGGCATGCAGGCCTCAGGTACTGCAGCGCCCTCTGGAGGCCGGCTTGCCGGCGATTGGCCCTCAAGTCAAACCGAGCTGCGCCCAAATCCTTCGAACGTCGCGGCGCTCATCGATAAACTGTGCCGCATCGATCACCCCGGCTTGCTTCTGCAGGGCCTGCCGGTGCGAGGCTGAGCGAAACGCCTTGTACACTTCACGCAACAAAACCGCATCGCTGGCCGGCATCAAGCCTGCCTGCTCCAGCTCTTCCAGAATGCGAATGTTATCGGTCCAGCGCAGTATGGCCGGATGGTCGTGTGACCAGGCCAAAGCGGCGTATTGCACCATAAATTCGATATCGACGATACCGCCGGCATCCTGCTTGATATCGAACGCCATCCCCGCATCGAAGGCATTGCCCGCGGTGCCTGCGGCGGTAGCCTTGGTGCCGAGGTTGTCGCGCATCTTGGCGCGCATCTCGCTGACTTCGCTGCGCAGCTTGTCCAGGTCACGGGCCTGGCCCAGAACCTTGGCACGCACCCCCTCGAACGCTGCCGCCACCTGCTTGCAGCCCACCAGCACGCGGGCGCGCACCAGGGCCTGATGTTCCCAGGTCCAGGCTTCGTTCTGCTGGTAGCGCTCGAACGCGCCCAGCGAGCTGACCAAAAGCCCCGCAGCGCCCGAGGGCCGCAGGCGCATGTCGACGTCATACAGCTGGCCGGAATTGGTTTGCGTGGTCAGCAAATGGATGATGCGCTGGCCCAGCCGCGTGAAGAACTGCGCGCTGTCGATCGGCTTGGCGCCATCGGTTTCCGCCTGCGGGTCACCGTCGTGGATGAACACCAGGTCCAGGTCCGAGCCGTGGCCCAACTCAAGGCCGCCTACCTTGCCGTAACCAAGGATGATGAAGCCCGGGTCGCACAGGCTGCCATCGGTGCGCTTGGGCTGGCCGTGACGCGCCACGGTCTGGCGCCAGGCCAGGGCCAGCACCTGGTCAAGAATGGCTTCGGCCAGCCAGGTCAGGTAGTCGCTGACTTTCATTAATGGCAGGTTGCCACTGATTTCGGAAGCGGCCACGCGCAGGCTGTGGGCCAGCTTGAAGTGGCGCAAGGCCTCCATCTGTTGCTCAAGATCGTCCTCGGGGATGCGCGTCAGCCGCTCACGCAGCTCGGCGGCCAGCTCCGGCGCCAGCGGCGGGCTGAACAGGCGGCCTTCATTGAGCAACTCATCGAGCAGCAATGGGTAACGGGCAATCTGTTCGGCGATCCACGGGCTGGCAGCACACAGGGTCAGCAGGCGGCGCAAGGCCCCCGGGTTTTCAGTCAGCAGCACCAGGTAGGCCGAACGCCGCGCCACAGCTTCGACCAGCGGCAACACCCGTTCCAGCACCAAGTCAGGGTTGTCATGCTCGACCGCCTGGGCCAGCAGGCGCGGGATGAAGGCATCCAGGCGTTCACGGCCGATGCGCTGCATCGAACGCAACTGTGGGCTGGCACGCAGCCCCGCCAGCCTGCGCAACGCTTCGGCGGGCTGCTGGAACCCGGCTTCCTCCAGCTGACGGCCGGCGGCCTCCTCATCCTGCGCCTGCTCCCACAAGGGCGACCACTCGCCGCCAACCACCAGGTCACCCTCGCCGTCTTCTTCATCCGGGTCGGCAATGACCTGGCGGAAGTGCCAGTCGACACGGCCGCGCCAGTGCATCAGCTGGTCGTGGAAACGCTGCCAGCCGCTAAAGCCAAGCACATAGGCCACGCGTTCACGGTCAGTCTCATCATCGGGCAGCATCTGCGTCTGGCGATCGGCAATGGCCTGGATGGCGTGCTCGGTATAGCGCAGGAACTCATAGCCTTCGCGCAGCTCCGCCACCACAGCCGGCGGCAGATAGCCTTGGCCTTCCAGGGTCGCCAGCACTTTCAGCAATGGCCGCTGCTGCAGGCTCAGGTCGCGCCCGCCATGGATCAGCTGGAAGGCCTGGGCGATGAACTCCACTTCACGGATGCCACCGGCACCGAGCTTGATGTTCTCGGCCATGCCCTTGCGCCGTACCTCCTGCTGGATCAGCTGTTTCATGGTGCGCAGCGCTTCGATCGCCGAAAAGTCCAGGTAACGCCGGTACACGAACGGGCGCAGCATCTCCTGCAATTGCGCGCCTGCCGCCTGGTCGCCAGCCACCACCCGCGCCTTGATCATCGCGTAGCGTTCCCAGTCGCGGCCCTGATCCTGGTAGTACTGCTCCAGGGCATTGAAACTGAGCACCAGCGCACCGGCCGAGCCGTAGGGGCGCAGGCGCATGTCGACGCGGAACACGAAGCCATCGACGGTGACCGGGTCGAGCGCCTTGATCAGGCGCTGGCCCAGACGGGTGAAAAACTCCTGATTGTCCAGCGAGCGCTTGACCCCTTCGGTCTCACCGCCCTCGGGGAAGGCGAAGATCAGGTCGATATCCGATGACAGGTTGAGCTCGACCGCCCCCAGCTTACCCATGCCCAGCACCACCATATGCTGCGGTTCGCCGCTGCGGTTGCCGATCGGCGTACCGAACTGCTGGCAGTGGCGCGGATACAACCATTGATAAGCTTCGTCGATGGCCGCATCAGCCAGGTCGGACAGGTCACGGCAGGTCTCGCCCAGTTCGGCCTGGCGGGTGATATCGCGCCAGATGATGCGCAGCTGCTGGCGGTTGCGCTCGCGGCGCAGGTTGCGTGCCAGCTCGTCTTCACTCGACGCCGCCTGGGCGGCTGCCGCAATGTGCCCACGCAGCTCGCCCGGCGCATAACGGCGGTCCATCTCGCCGCTGGCCAGCAGGGCAAACAGCATCGCCGGCTCACGCTGGGCCAGGCCGAGCACGAAGTCGCTGGCGGCGGCCACCTGGTCGAACTGTTGCCGGTGAGCCGGGCTCCAGGCGTTCGGGTCGAGCGCCGGGTGGCTGCTCAGGGCATCGAGCAGAAACTGCCGATTACGGGCGACCAGCGGTTGCAGGGAGGCAGGCAGTTCGAGCGGCAAAGGCAGGCGCATGGTCTATCCTTGATCGGCGAGAAAGAGAGAGGAAAAAGCGGCCACGAGGAAACCGGACCACGGTTGGACTGTCGTACAAAAGTTGGAAATAGCTGAAAAAAACGAATCATTGGCAAGAAACATCAAGAATCACCCGCTCGTAGCACAATGCCAACCAACATGAACGTTTTTCCTCACAAGCCACGGTGCGACCAAACGTCGCATTTGTGTAGTTTTACTACTACCCCACCCGTGCAAAAGCATGAAATGCGAAAGCAAATGTAGTAAAACTACACGCCGCCGGGTCACACTCCGGTAATCCAAGAATTCACGACGTCTGCCCATAAGGCCAGTCGCAAACTCAGGCCCCCGATTCTGGTGGCCTTTCCGCCCTGGAGCAAGCCATGCAAGACCTCGATCCAATCGAAACCCAGGAATGGCTGGATGCCCTGGAGTCGGTCCTCGACAAAGAAGGCGAAGACCGCGCTCATTACCTGATGACCCGCATGGGCGAGCTGGCCACCCGCAGTGGCTCTCAGCTGCCGTACGCGATCACCACGCCATACCGCAACACCATCCCTGTCACCCACGAAGCACGCATGCCTGGCGACCTGTTCATGGAACGCCGCATTCGCTCGATGGTGCGTTGGAACGCGCTGGCCATGGTGATGCGCACCAACCTGAAGGATTCGGACCTGGGCGGCCACATCTCCAGCTTCGCCTCCAGTGCCACCCTGTATGACATCGGCTTCAACTACTTCTTCCAGGCCCCGACCGAAGAACACGGCGGCGACCTGATCTTCTTCCAGGGCCACGCTTCGCCAGGCGTTTACGCCCGTGCCTTCATGGAAGGCCGCATCAACGAAGAGCAGATGAACAACTTCCGTCAGGAAGTGGACGGCAAAGGCCTGTCTTCGTACCCGCACCCATGGCTGATGCCTGACTTCTGGCAGTTCCCGACCGTTTCGATGGGCTTGGGCCCGATCCAGGCGATCTACCAGGCGCGCTTCATGAAGTACCTGGAAGCCCGTGGTTTCATCCCGGCCGGCAAGCAGAAGGTCTGGTGCTTCATGGGCGACGGCGAGTGCGACGAGCCGGAATCCCTCGGTGCCATCGCCCTGGCCGGCCGCGAGAAGCTGGACAACCTGATCTTCGTCATCAACTGCAACCTGCAGCGCCTCGACGGCCCGGTTCGCGGCAACGGCAAGATCATCCAGGAACTCGAAGGCGTGTTCCGTGGCGGCGGCTGGAACGTCAACAAAGTCGTCTGGGGCCGCTTCTGGGACCCACTGCTGGCCAAGGACACCAACGGTGCCCTGCAGCGCCGCATGGACGAAGTCATCGACGGCGAGTACCAGAACTACAAAGCCAAAGACGGCGCGTACGTTCGTGAGAACTTCTTCAACACCCCAGAGCTCAAGGCCATGGTCGAAGACCTGTCCGACGACGAGATCTGGAAGCTCAACCGTGGCGGTCACGACCCGTACAAGGTCTATGCGGCCTACCACCAGGCAGTCAACCACAAAGAGCAGCCAACCGTCATCCTGGCCAAGACCATCAAGGGTTACGGCACCGGTGCTGGCGAAGCCAAGAACACCGCGCATAACACCAAGAAGGTCGACGTCGACAGCCTGCGCCACTTCCGTGACCGCTTCGACATCCCGGTCAAGGATGCCGACCTTGAGAACCTGCCGTTCTACAAGCCCGAAGAAGGTTCGGCCGAAGCCAAGTACCTGGCCGAGCGCCGCGCAGCCCTGGGTGGCTTCGTACCGCAGCGCCGTGCCAAGAGCTTCAGCGTGCCGACCCCGCCTCTGGAAACGCTGAAAGCGATCCTGGACGGCTCGGGCGACCGCGAAATCTCCACCACCATGGCCTTCGTGCGTATCCTTGCGCAGCTGGTCAAGGACAAGGACATCGGCCAGCGCATCGTGCCGATCATCCCGGACGAAGCCCGTACCTTCGGTATGGAAGGCATGTTCCGCCAGTTGGGCATCTACTCGTCGGTCGGCCAGCTCTACGAGCCAGTCGATAAAGACCAGGTGATGTTCTACCGCGAAGACAAGAAGGGCCAGATCCTCGAGGAAGGCATCAACGAAGCCGGCGCCATGTCGTCGTTCATCGCTGCCGGTACCTCGTACAGCTGCCACAACCAGCCGATGCTGCCGTTCTACATCTTCTACTCGATGTTCGGCTTCCAGCGTATCGGCGACCTGGCCTGGGCCGCTGGCGACAGCCGCACCCGTGGCTTCCTGATCGGCGGCACCGCCGGCCGTACCACCCTCAACGGTGAAGGCCTGCAGCACGAAGACGGTCACAGCCACATGATGGCGGGCACCATCCCGAACTGCCGCACCTATGATCCGACCTACGGCTACGAGCTGGCGGTGATCATCCAGGACGGCATGAAGAAGATGACCGAAGAGCAACAGGACATCTTCTACTACATCACCGTGATGAACGAATCCTACCAGCAGCCAGCCATGCCGGCCGGTGTCGAGGAAGGCATCATCAAGGGCATGTACCTGCTGGAAGAAGATACCCGCGAAGCCGCGCACCACGTTCAGCTGATGGGCTCCGGCACCATCCTGCGCGAAGTCCGCGAGGCGGCGAAGATCCTGCGTGAAGAGTTCAACGTCGGTGCCGACGTGTGGAGCGTCACCAGCTTCAACGAACTGCGTCGCGACGGCCTGGCCGTGGAACGCGCCAACCGCCTCAAGCCTGGCCAGAAGCCTCTGCAGACTTACGTCGAAGAGTGCCTGGCCGGTCGCAAAGGCCCGGTCATCGCGTCCACCGACTACATGAAGCTGTTCGCCGAACAGATTCGCCAGTGGGTACCGAGCAAAGAGTTCAAGGTCCTGGGTACCGATGGCTACGGTCGCAGCGACAGCCGCAAGAAGCTGCGTCACTTCTTCGAAGTCGACCGCCACTTCGTGGTGCTGGCTGCCCTGGAAGCCTTGGCTGACCGTGGCGAGATCGAACCGAAGGTGGTGGCCGACGCCATCGTCAAGTTCGGCATCGATCCGGACAAGCGCAACCCACTGGACTGCTGAGGAGTATTTTTAAGTGAGCGAACTCATTCGCGTACCTGACATCGGCAGCGGTGAAGGTGAAATCATCGAGCTGTTCGTCAAGGTCGGTGACCGTATCGAGGCTGACCAGAGCCTGCTGACCCTGGAGTCCGACAAGGCCTCCATGGAAATCCCGGCCCCCAAGGCCGGTGTCATCAAGGAACTGAAGGTCAAGCTGGGCGATCGCCTGAAAGAAGGCGACGAGCTGCTGGTACTGGAAGCCGAGGGCGCCGCTGCGGCGGCCGAGGCTCCCGCTGCCGCACCTGCGCCTGCCGCCGCTCCGGCTGCTGCTGAAAAGCCAGCTGCCGAAGCCGCCCCTGCGCCGGCTGCAGCCCCTGCTGCCGCCAGCGTGCAGGATATCCACGTACCGGACATCGGTTCGTCGGGCAAGGCCAAGATCATCGAAGTACTGGTCAAGGTCGGCGACACCGTCGAAGCCGACCAGTCGCTGATTACCCTGGAGTCGGACAAGGCCTCCATGGAGATCCCTTCGCCCGCCGCAGGTGTGGTCAAGGAAGTGATCGCCAAGCTGGACGACGAAGTCGGCACCGGTGACCTGATCCTCAAGCTGGAAGTTGCAGGCGCCGCTCCGGCTGCTGCACCAGCGCCTGCCGCTGCTGCACCGGCCAAGGCTGAGGCTGAGGCTGAGGCTGCTCCGGCCGCCGCACCTGCTGCCGCTGCTCCAGCTGCTGCCCCTGCACCGGTCGCTACCGCGCCGGCTGCCGGCAGCAACGCCAAGGTTCACGCAGGCCCTGCTGTTCGCCAGCTGGCCCGCGAGTTCGGCGTAGACCTGGGCGCGGTCACCGCGACCGGTCCGCACGGCCGCATCCTGAAAGAAGACGTGCAGGTGTACGTCAAGTCGGTCATGCAGAAGGCCAAGGACGCACCGGCAGCTGCTGGCGCGACCGGCGGCGCCGGCATCCCGCCGATCCCGGTGGTGGACTTCAGCAAGTTCGGTGAAGTGGAAGAAGTGGCAATGACCCGCCTGATGCAGGTCGGTGCCGCCAACCTGCACCGCAGCTGGCTGAACGTGCCGCACGTAACGCAGTTCGACTCCGCCGACATCACTGAGCTGGAAGCCTTCCGCGTGGCGCAGAAGGCCGTGGCCGAGAAGGCTGGCGTCAAGCTGACCGTACTGCCACTGCTGCTCAAGGCCTGCGCCTTCCTGCTCAAGGAACTGCCGGACTTCAACAGCTCGCTGGCGCCAAGCGGCAAAGCCGTGATCCGCAAGAAGTACGTGCACATCGGCTTCGCCGTGGACACCCCGGACGGCCTGCTGGTCCCTGTGATCAAGAACGTCGACCAGAAGAGCCTGCTGCAACTGGCTGCCGAAGCCGCAGCGCTGGCCGAGAAGGCACGCACCAAGAAACTGTCGGCTGACGACATGCAAGGCGCCTGCTTCACCATCTCCAGCCTCGGCCACATTGGCGGCACCGGCTTCACGCCGATCGTCAACGCGCCTGAAGTGGCGATCCTCGGTGTGTCCAAGGCGACCATGCAGCCCGTCTGGGATGGCAAAGCCTTCCAGCCGAAGCTGATGTTGCCGCTGTCGCTGTCCTACGATCACCGTGTGATCAATGGCGCGGCCGCCGCGCGCTTCACCAAGCGCCTGGGCGACGTGCTGGCGGATATCCGCACCATGCTGCTGTAACACGCAGCCAGCCTGCCCTCCTTTGGGGGCAGGTACCCTTTTCGAGCTGCCACGCTCGTACCTCAACCCCGCCACCTGGCGGGGCTTTTTTTGCCTGTAAGGGCGCGATGAAGCCCCTGCTTTTGCAGGATCGCTAAGGAATCGGCCACCACAGCCGAAAACATATACATGACACCCCTCATGGCCGCTTGCCAGCCTCCGGGACATGATGCAACCTTGCCAGATGCGCCGCCGCCCAGGCCGCGTCACCTCTTCAAGCGAGTCTTCGATGAAAAGCCAACCCGATGCCGCCAGCCGTGTGGCGGCCGAGGTCGTCACGCAGCTTCCCGTGCCTTCACGGCTCGGCATGCTGCGTTTCGAAAGGCTCAACGAAGCCACTTGGGCAATGCTTTACCTCGACCCAGCCTGCGAGCGCCAGTTCGGGCTAGCGGCTTCCCAGCTGTGCGCGCTGGTCGATTCACCGTATGCCAGCCTGATGGAGCCTGAGGCCCGCTACCGGCTGCATGACGAGATCCAGCGGCAACTGAGCACCCGTGGCTATTACCGTGTGCGCTACACCCTGCATGCCCAGCCGCGCTCGCTGCGCCTGCTCGAAGCGGGTGAAGCCTACAGGCAGCACAACCGCCAGCTGTTGCGCGGGTTTCTGACGGTACTCGACGACCTGCCCGAAGAGGCTGTCGAAGTGGATGCCGACGACCTCGAATCGCGTAACAGCCGCCTGCAACTTGCCCTGCAGCTGAACCAGCGCGCCCAGCAGGAACAGCTGGAACACCTCGAGCGCGTGCGCAGCCAGCAGGACCTGATCCTGCGCCTCGCCCGCCAGCGCTACAGCGCGGAAAATTCGCTGCTCGAAGCCGCCCAACTGATAACCCGCAGCGCCTGCGAGATCTACAAGGTGGACTGCGCCAGCATCTGGCACCTGGAAGACCAGCGCCTGGAGCCGATCAGCGCCTGGTTGCGCAGCGAGCAAGTGCATCGCCTGCCCGAGCCCATCGATGCCAGCCGCTTCCCCGACTACCTCGATGCCCTGCACGCCAGCCGCGCCATCGATGCCCACAACGCCAACCACGACCCGCGCACCCGTGAACTGGCCGAGAGCCTCTACGCCGACAACAATGCCATGCTCGATGCCAGCATCCGCGTCGATGGCCAGGTGGTTGGCGTGCTGTGCCTGGAGCAGACCGGCCAGCCGCGGACCTGGCAGTCGGACGAAATCGCCTTTGCCGGTGAGTTGGCCGACCAGTTCGCCCAGGTCATCACCAACCATAACCGGCGCACCGCCGCCAGCGCCCTGCACTTGTTCCAGCGCGCGGTGGAGCAAAGCGCCAGCGCCTTCCTGCTGGTCAACCGCGACGGCGTGGTGGAGTACGTCAACCCAAGTTTCACCGCGATCACCCAATACAGCACCGATGAAGTACAAGGCCACCACCTGGCAGAGTTGCCGGCGCTGGAGAATCTCAGCGAACTGCTGTTCGACACCCCGTCGAGCCTGGCCATGGGCAACAGCTGGCAGGGCGAATTCAAAAGCCGGCGCAAGAACCTTGAGCCCTACTGGGGCCAGCTGTCGATTTCCAAGGTGTATGGCGACAACCGTGAGCTCACCCATTACATCGGCATCTACGAAGACGTCACCCAGACCAAGCTGGCCCAGCAGCGCATCGAGCGCCTGGCCTACACCGACAACCTGACCAACCTGGGCAACCGCCCGGCGTTCATCCGCAGCCTCGACGAGCGCTTCGCCCGGGATGAGCAGAGCCCGATCTGCCTGCTGCTGGTGGATATCGACAACTTCAAGCGGATCAACGACAGCCTTGGCCACCAGACCGGTGACAAGCTGCTGATCAGCCTGGCCCGGCGCCTGCGCAACAGCCTGAGCGTTGGCGGCGTGCTGGCCCGCTTCGCCAGTAACGAATTCGCCGTGCTGCTCGACGACACCAGCCTGGAAGACGGGCAGGGCGTCGCCCAGCAGCTGCTGCGCACCCTCGACAAGCCGATGTTCGTCGACAACCAGTTGATCAACGTGACCGCCTCGGTAGGCCTGGCCTGCGCGCCGCTGCACGGCAGTGACCCGACCACCCTCATGAAAAATGCCGGCCTTGCCCTGCACAAGGCCAAGGCCAACGGCAAGCACCAGGTGCAGGTATTCACCGAAGTGCTCAATGCCGAAGCCAGCTACAAGCTGTTCGTCGAGAACAACCTGCGCCGCGCCTTGACCCAGAACGAGCTGGAGGTGTTCTACCAGCCCAAGCTGTGCCTGCGCAGTGGCCGCCTGCTGGGGCTCGAAGCACTGCTGCGCTGGAACCACCCCGAGCGCGGCATGATCCGCCCGGACCAGTTCATCAGCGTGGCGGAAGAAACCGGCCTGATCATCCCCATCGGCAAGTGGGTGGTGCGCCAGTCGTGCCGAATGAGCCAGCAACTGCGCGAGGCCGGCATGGGCAACCTGCACGTGGCCATCAACCTGTCGCCCAAGCAGTTCTCCGACCCCGACCTGGTGGCGTCGATCGCCTCGATCCTCCACGAAGAAGCCCTGCCTGCGCACCTGCTGGAGCTGGAGCTGACCGAGGGCCTGCTGCTGGAAGCTACCGAGGATACCCACCGTCAGCTCGACGAGCTGAAGGCACTGGGCCTGACCCTGGCCATGGATGACTTCGGCACCGGTTATTCGTCGCTGAGCTACCTGAAGAAATTCCCGATCGACATCATCAAGATCGACCGCAGCTTCATCAACGAAATCCCCGACAACCAGGACGACATGGAGATCACCTCGGCGGTGGTGGCCATGGCCCACAACCTCAAGCTCAAGGTGGTGGCAGAAGGGATCGAGACGCCTGAACAGCTGGCCTTCCTGCGCCGGCATCGTTGCGATGTGGGCCAAGGGTATCTGTTCGACCGGCCGATCCCGGGGCGGGAGCTGGCCGAACGACTCAAGCGCTATCCGCGCGGTCCAATGGCCTGACAGCTGCGTAATCCTCGGGCACTATAGAGCCCATTCGGGCCTCATCGCCGCCAAGCCGGCTCCCACAGGTAGGCACCGTTAGCAAAGCCTGTGGGGTTGCTGGTGTAGCTGGCGTGCCGGCGATGAGGCCACATCCTGCCCAACTGAAAACACAGAGGAACGGCCATGGTCCTGCGTTCGGAAATCCTGGTGAACAAAAACGTCATGCCAACCGCGGAACAGGCCCTGCCTGGCCGCGAAACGCCAATGTCCCTGCCCGAGTTCCACTACGTCTTCAAAGACACCCCGCTGCTCGGCCCGTTCTTTGAAGGCAGCGTCGACTTCGCGATCTTCGGCCTGGGTTGCTTCTGGGGCGCAGAGCGCCGCTTCTGGCAGCGTGAAGGCGTGGTCAGCACCGTGGTCGGCTATGCGGGCGGCTTTACCCCCAACCCCACCTACGAAGAAGTCTGCTCGGGCCTGACTGGCCACACTGAAGTCGTACTGGTGGTGTTCGACAAGGACAAGGTCAGCTACCGCGAGTTGCTGGCGATGTTCTGGGAGCTGCACAACCCGACCCAGGGCATGCGCCAGGGCAACGACGTCGGCACCCAGTACCGCTCGGCCATCTACTGCACCTCGCCCCAGCAGCTCGAAGAAGCCAAAGCCAGCCGCGACGCCTTCCAGGCCGAGCTGAACAAGGCCGGTTTCGGCGAGATCACCACCGAAATCGACCAGGCGCCGACCGTGTACTTCGCCGAGGCTTACCACCAGCAGTACCTGGCCAAGAACCCAGACGGCTACTGCGGTATCGGCGGCACCGGTGTGTGCCTGCCACCCAGCCTGCAGGGCAACTGAACCATGAGCACGATGACCCTGTTCCACTCACCGCTGTCGCCATTCGTGCGCAAGGTGATGGTCGTGCTGCACGAGACCGGGCAGCTTGAGCGCGTGGCGCTGCAGGGGGTGAACATCACCCCGGTCAGCGGCGATGACCAGCTCAACCACGGCAACCCGATCGGCAAGATCCCGGCCCTGCGCCTGGAGGATGGCACTGTGCTGCATGACAGCCGGGTCATCTGCGAATACCTCGACCTGCAGCATGTCGGCCTGCCGCTGCTGCCGCGCGAGGGCTCGGCGCGCTGGCGGCGCATGACGCTGGTGTCGCAGGCCGATGCAATCATGGATGCGGCGGTTTCCAGCCGTTATGAGAGCGTCCTGCGGCCTGAGGACAAGCGCTGGGACGGCTGGCTCGAAGCGCAGCGGGAGAAAATCCGCCGCAGCCTGGCCAACCTGGAGCAGGAGCACCTGGCTGAACTGATATCCGGCTTTGATCTGGCCGCGATTGGCGTGGCCTGTGCGCTGGGCTACCTGGACTTGCGCCAGCCCGATTTCGGCTGGCGGGAGCAGCAGCCAGGGTTGGCGGCGTGGTATGCCGAGGTGGCCAAGCGGCCGTCGATGGTCGCCACAGCACCGAACGCCTGATACACCGCAATCGCCGGCAAGCCGGCTCCCACCGGGATCGCGCCAGCTTTTGCACGTTGAGCAAGACAGTTGCCCCCACAGGGATGTGGACTGCCCTTCAGAACTGCAGCGAACCTGTGGGGCTTGCCGGCGATTGCTCAGCATGGCAACCATCGGCCTCAGCGGGGCATCACAGGAAACAGCTGCCCAATCCTGTGAGCCAGCCACCGCCCGATCTCTCTGTCCTCCCTCATGCCGCCCTCCCCACCCGGGCCCAGTCCAGGCGACGGGTCAGCACCATGAACACACCCAGCAAGCCAAAGCACAGCAGCGACCCCATCAACAGCGCATAGTCCTCGGCACTGAGCAGCCCATAGAGCAGGGCGTACAACACCGCCAGCCCCGCCGCAAAGCTCACGCCACGCATCAGGCTGCGCAATACGTGGCGCAGGTAGAAGCCGAGCAGCGACACGCAGGCCGAGGCTGACAGGCCATACGCCAGACCAAAACCGATGTGCTCGGACAACGAAAGCAACAGCAGGTAGAAGAACGCCAGAGCCACCCCCACCAGGGTGTACTGCACGGGGTGCACGCTGAGGTTCTTCAGCACCTCGAACAGGAAGAAACCGGCAAAGGTCAGGGCGATGAATAACAGCGCGTATTTGATGGCCCGCTCACTCTTGAGGTACTGGTCCACCGGGTCGATGAAACTCACCCCGAAGGTCCGCTCGCTGAACTCCGCACACTGCCCGCTGCCGGCACATTGGCGCAGGGCATCTTCAAGGTTGGTGGCGAAGAATGAGGTCTGCCAGTGCGCGCTGAAGCCTTTGTCGTCGATTTCGCGGCGGCTTGGCAGGTAACTGCCAACGAAACTGGGGTGCGGCCAGTTGGCCCGCATGTCCACGCTGCTGGTGCGGCCCACTGGCAACAGGTGCAGTTGCCCGGTGCCTTGCAGTGCCAGATCGAAACCGTAGGTGAACGCACGGGCCTGTTGGCCATCCAGTTGCGGCAGCGCGACGTGCACGCCACTGCGCAGCCAGTCCAGCCTGGTCCCGGCTTCGAACGCCAGGCGCTGGCCATCGATGTCGAGTTCCAGGGCATTTTCAATGCCGCGGATGTCGCTTATGCCGACCACCAGAAACGGCTTGTCGAAGCGGTAGTCGTCGAAGTCCTTGTCGATGCCCCAGCGCTCCGGCAGCTGGAAACGGCCCGCAAGTCGCCCTTTGGCATGGAACAGCCGCGCCTGGTAGATACCGCGCGCCCGCAGTTCGGTGTCCACGCCGAGGTCGGCATCGAAGGTTTCCGGGAGGAAATACAGGTGGCCGGCGACAGTGCTGGTTTCCTGCACGCTCTGGCCGTCCTTGTCGATCCAGCGGCGCTGCACCTTGCGGTACGGCACCACCAGCAGCGGCCCGCTGATCTGCTGGTCGAAACTGGCGCTACGGGCGATGTCCTGCAGTACGTTGTCACGCAGGGCCTGGCGTTCATCGATCAGGCCGTTGATCAGCAGCAACGGGAAGAGCAGCAGCATGATGAGCACGGCGATCATGCCGAGTTTGTAACCGAGGGTCTTGTTCATAGGGGCCTCCATTGGCAGTGGGCGCAGTGTCTGCGCCTTGCATGGAGGCATTGAGGAGCGTGTGTGGAGATCGTGTGTATTTTCGAGGGCCAAATCGCTGGCAAGCCAGCTCCCACAGGTCCAGCGCAACGCCCGAACCCTGCGCAGTACCTGCGGGCTGGCCTACCAGCGATGGGCTGCAAAGCAGCGCCAACGCAAAGCCCGAACCCTGCGCAGTACCTGTGGGAGCTGGCTTGCCGGCGATGGGCTGCAAAGCAGCCCCAACAATCTCAGCTCACGCGCCGCACCGGCAGCCATAACCGCACCCGGACCCCGCCATCGACGTTATCCACCGCCAGCGACCCACCATGCAGTTGCATCACCTCATCCACAAAGTTCAGCCCCAGCCCGGTGCTCTTGCGCCCACTCCCCGGCCGCGGCAGCGAATAGAAACGCTCGGCAACCCGGCCGATGGCATACGCGGGTATCGCCTCCCTCTGATTGAACAGGCTCAGCGCCACCCGCTCGCCATCGCGCTCCAGCTCGAACAGCAGCGCCCCGCCCGGCGGGGTGAAATCCAGCGCATTGTCGAGCAAGTTGGCCAGCGCCTGGCGCATGAGAAACGGATCGCACAGCAGCCACATCCCTGCCGGCACCCGCTGGCGCACCTGCAGGCCGTTTGCGTCGATGCGTGCGGCATGCGCCAGCAGCAGCTCATCGACCAACGGGGCCAAGGCAACCTGCTGCTCCTCTTCCAGCGCCTGCATCTGCTCGACCCGCGCCAGGTTGAGCAAGCGTTCGATCATCTGCTGCAGCCGCTCGCTTTCACGCTCGATGTTGCCGGCAAAGCGCGCCCGCTGTTCGGCAGGCATATCACCCTGGAGCAATTCAGACGCACCGCGTATAGCCGCCAGCGGGCTCTTCAACTCGTGCGTCAGGGTGTGAACGTAGCGTTCGACGTACGCCTTGCCCTCAAGCTGTGTGCGCATGCGCTCCACCGCATTGGCCAGGTGCGCCAGCTCACCGCCCTTGTAGTAAGGCAACGCGGCGCGCTGGCCTTCGCTGACCGCCTGCGCATAACGGGCCAGCCGGCGCAGGGAGCGGGCCAGCCACCAAGACAGCGCAGCGCCGATCAACAGGCCCATGCCGATCAGCCCCACCCCCAGGCCAAGCAAGCGCTGCTCGGAGCGGTCGATATACGGTTGCAGCGAGCTGTTGGGCTTGGCCACTGTGACCACGCCGATAACCTGCCCCTGGTCAACGATCGGCGCGGCCACGTGCATCACCGAGGTGCTTTCATCCTCTTCCACGCTGCGGGTGGAACGAGCACCGTACTGGCCGCGCAGCGTCAGGTACACGTCATTCCAGCGCGAATAGTCCTTGCCCAGGTCCTGGCCGCTGGAATCGAGCAGCACGATGCCTTTGGCATCGGTCACGTAGATGCGGTGGCTGACCTGGTTCTTGGCCAGGCCCCAGATCTGCGCGCCCGGGCTGCGCAAGCCGTACGCCTTGAGCACCTCAGGCAGGCGGCTCTGGGCCAGGGTACCGGCCTTGACGTCATCGTGGAGGATCTCGGCCAGGAGGTTGGCCGTGTCGACCAGGGTTTCCTCGGAAGACTGGCGTACCACAGGGCGGATCTGCTCGCGCACGGTATTGAGCAGGAAGTAACCGGCCAAGCCGACGAACAGGAAGTACACCAGAAAGATCCGAATGCCCAGGCGCATCAGGCGTGTTCCGGGCTGTAGCTGTAACCCAGGCCGCGGTGGGTCTGGATCGGCTCGGCGTCGGCAGCTACCTGGCGCAGCTTGGCGCGCAGGCTCTTGATATGGCTGTCGATGGTGCGTTCATAACCGACGTCGGAGGCCACCCCCAGGGCATCGAGCAACTGTTCGCGGCTGAACACACGTTGTGGCTGTTCGAGCAGGCACTGCAACAGGCGGAACTCATGGCGCGTCAGCACCAGTGGCTGAGCGCGATAGCTGATTTGCATGCGCAGGGTATCGAGCTGGAACAGTAGCGCCTCGGTGGTGGTTTCTTGCCGCGGCGCCATGCGCTTGAGGATCGCACGAACCCGCGCCGCCACTTCACGCGGGCTGAAGGGTTTGACCACGTAGTCGTCCGCACCGATCTCCAGGCCGACCACACGGTCGATTTCACCATCACGCGCACTGAGGAACATCACCGGCACCTCACTGAAGCGGCGCAGCTGGCGACAGGTTTCGAAACCACTGATATCGGGCAGACCGATGTCGAGGATGATCAGGTCGGCAGGGCGCAGCCGCTGTTGCTCCAGGGCTACACCACCGAGGGTGACCCATTCGGTGCTATGGCCATCGGCCTGCAGGGCGTAGACCAAGGTATCGGCGATGGCGGCTTCGTCTTCGACGATGAGAATGTGGGGCATCTGAGCTGCAAGCCTCAAGCTTCAAGCTTCAAGTAAAAGCGGATCGCATGAACTTACACCGATCTGCTTTAACTTGCAGCTTGTAGCTTGCAGCTTGCGGCTCGCGACTGCTCAGCAGTCAGGCTTGCCCGCAGTGAAGCGTTTTGCCGGATTTACCGCGGCCTTGAATTCGCGCAACGCCTTGGCACCCACCAGCAATGGGTAGTTGAAGCTGCTGCGGTCGACCAGGTTCACTTCCACGGTGCGCTTCTCATCACCCAGGCACAATTCAAGGTCGATTACCGGCCGGCGCGACAGCTCGGGCGCATCGCCTTCGTCGTCTTCGTCAGCGCGGTTCTTGATCTTGCTGATCCGCGAAACCTTATGCTCGTAGACCTTGCCGTCGGACGCCTTGGTCGCCAGGCGGAAACGCACCCAGTCCTCGCCGTCGCGCGTGAAGCGCTCGATGTCCTTGGCCGACAACGAAGCGGTGTAAGCCCCGGTATCCATCTTGGCCTTCAGGGTTTCGCCCAGTTCAGGCAAAGAAATGTTCTCGTAACGGCCGTAAAGCGTAGGCTCCGCGGCCATTACCGGCAGCGCCAACAGCGACAACAGGGCTAGCATTGGTTTCACAGGCAGGCTTCCTTGAAAGGGTTGTGTGCTTAGACTGTGCAGGCAGGATAGGTTCGCTGTCACAAGGGTAAACAACATAATGTGAAACATTTGTCCTGGCCGCTGGGCATTGGACATTTGGCGTAGGCTGCGGCGCTGCTTATCATTGCCGCCCGTTCAAATCCCACAACAAGAGTTTCCCTATGCGTCGCCTGCTGACCGGCATTCTTACGACCACCCTGCTGCTGCTCAACACCGTGGTGCTGATCTGCCCGCTGCTGGTCTTCGCTCTGCTCAAACTGGTGCTGCCGGGCCGTTGGCGTGACTATGCCTCCGCTGCCGTGATGTGGGTCGCTGAAGCCTGGTCGGAAATCGACAAGGCCATTTTCGCCTTGTGCATCCCAACCCAGTGGGATATCCGCGGCGTCGAAAACCTGCGTAAAGACACCTCCTACCTGGCCGTGAGCAACCACCAGAGCTGGGTAGACATTCCCGCGCTGATCGAAAGCCTCAACCGCCGCACGCCGTTCTTCAAGTTTTTCCTCAAGAAGGAACTGATCTGGGTACCCCTGCTGGGCCTGGCCTGGTGGGGCCTGGATTACCCGTTCATGAAGCGCTACAGCAAGGCGTTCCTGGAGAAACACCCCGAGCTCAAGGGCAAGGACCTGGAGATCACCAAAGCGGCCTGTGAGCTGTTCAAGCGTCAGCCGGTGACCGTGGTGAACTACCTGGAGGGCACCCGGTTTACCGAAGCCAAGCGCCAGGCACAACAGTCACCGTACCGCTACCTGCTCAAGCCGAAGGCAGGGGGCGTGGCGTTTGTACTGGCGGCGCTGGGCGAGCAGCTAGATGCGCTGCTGGACGTGACCATCGTATACCCCGGCAACAAGGCACCGGGGTTCTGGGACCTGCTCAACGGCAGCATCAGCCGCGTGGTTATCGACATTCAGGTGCGTGAACTGGACCCGGCATTGTGGGCCGGGGATTACGAGAATGACCCGGCATTCCGCCAGACCGTGCAGGCTTGGGTGAATCAGCTGTGGATCGAGAAGGACCAGCGGATCGAGCGGTTGCGAAGCGAGATGGGTTGAGCGTGGCGCACCTGTGAGGGCTCTTGCGCGGGTCCCCCGCACCACCCAGATTGCGCAAGGCCTGTAGCAGCGTAAGCCGCGGTTGCTTTGGGCCTGACATTATCTGGCGCTTTGCGTCGGTCGTGCCGACCTCATCGCCGGCAAGCCGGCTCCCACAGGTTTCGCGGCGGGCTGTAGAACTAGTATTCCTATCAGTTTTAAATATCTCTGCGTCTGCTCAGAATGGACCCTTGGCAACCCCTCTCACTCAGCGCCGCAGGGACATGAGTCATGCTTAAAGCATCAACTCGCTCGTTATACTTCTATAGCGCCGAAAGGCCCATCATGATCATGCTAGGCGACAGGCACCGCACAATTCTCCGCGCGTACGCCATCCCACTCGCCGAGCAACAATCGGATGGCCAAGGCCCTTGCTTACTGGCAGTTGAAGATAACGGCACCGTGTTACAGGTCCAACAAATTGGCCACGCTGAACCTCACCTCTACACCGCCTACGGCCATGACCCGAGACTGCCATCGCAATTGACATTGCTAGGGTTCAATGGAGAAGCGTATATCTCATTACGCTGCGACTACCCATTGGGGAATGGCTATCGATCCTATAGCCCTGAGAGGATGCGCTTTAACTCACCCGACAGTTTGAGCCCATTTGGACGTGGTGGGCTGAATGCGTATTGCTATTGCGAGGGTGACCCAGTGAACAACGTGGATCCCAGTGGAAGAACCCCGTTAGGAATGCTCCGGAGATCTCGCTCGCTCCCCCATATTCCGAACCCACCCCCCCAAGCGGCACTCCCTTTACCCCGCCGACCGACACTCCCTTTACTCGGGCAAGCGCAAACGCATACTGCCTCAGCGCACGAAAGCAGGGTAGGCCCCGAGCTTCGATCACACCGTGGGCACGCGTCCAGCCTGCCAACAACGCGTTCCGCAAGCGAATCTACACTGGCTTCAGCGAATGGAAGCGCGGCCCCTACATTTACTATCGATCCGATACAATCCAGCCAGGCCGAGAGCCGGCATACGTCCAGGGACTCGACTCCGCCTGAAAGCCGATCACCCAGTCCTATGTTAAGGCGTACAAAGCCCTATTTCGTGGAGATTGTCGACGCCGTTCGTGGAAGTCCCTACTACAGCCCTAGGCATGATCCGATACCAAAACCTAAATTTTTACGGGGCGAAGATCCTTCGGATTTGAATGTCCTCCAACCCAGACCCTTTTAGAACTCTAGGGAAATCATCTGATCACTGAAAAAAAGAGCGATCAGCATTGCACCATCTTCCGCACTGGGCACCAGCCGCTGGCAAAGCTCAGCAAAGACCAGGCGCAAGATGGTGGCCCGCTGGCCACCGGTGACGGAGGCTTTATTTTCATCGTGGACGGCCAGCCGAACAGCCACACAAAAGCCCTTCCCGCTGAGGGGCTCTTTGCAGCATCAATACGTCAAGCGGCGCCCCGCAACTTGCGCGGGCCGATCAAGAGCCTCTTCGGCACACAGGCATCGACTGTGTAGCACTCTGTCGGCGCCGACACTGGCAATCCCTGGTGCTGTTGCACCCAAGCCCTAGCCTACTCTGCGAATCGGCTTCTACCTTAGACAGACGGCTGTTGTACCAGTGGCGCCGGTGTAGTCCACAGGCTACCAAGGTTCTGCAGCAGCGATCCGGCAATGCCCTGCTGGCCCAGGTACTGGAGGATCAGCGGAGCGAACTGGCCGATCATGCCGGTATCCATCCCTAGCGCCTTGAACGCTGCATCCAGGTCCGTGCGATTTTCCACGTCGTTGCCCAGTGCCTGGCTCAGGGCCGACTGGTTTTCGCTGTTGTTGCCCAGCAGTTCACCCAGGCCACTGAGGCCACCGAGGGCATTGGCACCGGAAAGCAGGTCGAGCCCCGGCACGGCCTTGGTCAACTGGCCGTAGTCGTCGCTACTGAGGTTGTTGCGCGCCAGCCCCAGCATCGCCCCTGCGCCGCCCACAGCCTGCTCCGGGGTGATGTTCAGTTCGCTGCCCAGGGTATTGAGCAGATTGGCCTGCGCCTCAGGCGCCTGCACCTGGGCTTGCTGATTCTGGTTTTGCATGGCCGAGACGGCATTGGCGGCATCGCTGAGGTTGAAGGCGAACACCGGGCTTGCGGCCAGGGTCATCAGGGTTGCCAGGGTGAATGCTTTCATCGGGAGGGACCTCGTAGGCCGGGATGGCCTGGGAAACGAGGGGTTTGACTGGCGTTTCAAGCTATTGTTCCAAGCTGCTTGTCGGGACGCTCTGGCAGCCATGATCAGTAGCGAACACCTGTCATTTTTGCCAGTAGCTACATGCGATAGGCATCGAGATACTCAGGGAAGCCAGAATAATCGGAGCGACAAAGCGCTCCGCCTGATGGAGATACAATTGTATGAACAGAGGCGAAAAACATGTTTATACCGCCTACGGGTTTTCTGCCACGGCCCAGCGAGCACGAACTGCGCTTGGTTTCAATGGCGAGCACCTACTAGCGCATACGTCACTTTATATTCTGGGCTCTGGCTACAGAGCCTTCAACCCCAGCCTGCTTCGCTTTTACAGCGCTGACAGCTTGAGCCCGTTTGGCGATGGGGGAATAAACAGCTACGCCTATTGTTCAGGCGACCCCGTGAATCAAATCGATCCGACGGGGCACGCCTCCTTCCTGTACCCAGCAAAAGCTCCAAAAATCCAATTACCTAGGCGTGGCCCGGAACTCAAGTTGCCGACGCACCCCACAACGTTAGCGCCCAAGCACTTTAGTAAAGCAAGCCTACAGGAAATGAATTATTCCGCTAATCAATATGTGTTCAGAATATCAAAATCGGAATTAGACGGTGCCAAGCTTGCCATTATGAGTGCTTCCAGTGAGGCGACTGCAGCCACTGCTACCAAACGCTTTATTTCGCTGGAAAACCGCCACCATCAGATAGCTGAAGGACTCAACAGAAAGATCACCAGCCGCTATACACACGTTATTCAGCGTATGACCGTGCAAAATCTGTACAGTCCGAAACTGAGGGTGAGGTTTACTTCAGAGTTGCTCCACTTGGTCCGCGACGGAATGGATCTGGAAATCCCTAACGCTTATGACATGAGAACCATTAGGCCTCCTTACTAGAAACGCAAGCACATACATGCTCAGCAGCTGGCCTGGACAGACTGCCTTCGTCAACCACATGGCTTTGCCTCCTGTACCCAGAGGGCAGCATGTTTGCTTGGCGAGATCCTACTATGCGTTAACTAGGCCGAGCATAAGAAACCCAGCCCGAGTTTCGACTGGGTTTCAGTTTTTTCCGCTTACGTGTAGGACGTTTCTGAATTACAGTCCCAAGCCGCTTGAGCCATTGCGATGATCTGGGCTCGGCACTAGTCTCGGGCGGTCGCTGCGAAATCAGCGACCGGCTTTGACAGGCCGCCTTGGTATGAATCACATGGCTCGCTCTTATGGCAGCTGTGCATGGGGCACTTCGTGTGCGCCGGGTTTTGGTTCACCTACCGGTCTGTCAACCCATGTACAGCTGCCACCAATTGTTTGACAGCAGATGGTGATGGCCCTCATTCAAGGTGTTCCATCATGCTTAAGATTGTCCCCGATCCACCCCACACCTCCCTTTCCCTCGAAGATACCCTCATCCAGGCCACGGACTACGCACTGTGCGCCCACACCGTCGCGCATCAGGCGCTTCTGCTGCAGCCCAAGTCGCCGGTTTCGATATTGATGATGGCCACGATGCATGAACTCGAAACGCTGCGGGTGCTGCTTGAAACGGCGTTGGTCCAAGTGCAGCTGCCGGCGGAGCCGCGAACGCTGCACTGAGGCTTGTATCGGCTGGGCTGGCCCTTCGCGGATAAATCCGCTTCTACAAGGATTGCGCAGGGCCTGGCAGTCGAGAACCTTCAGGGAGATTGAAATATGACCAGCGAAGACACCAAGACCACCGTAGGCAAGACTTTTTTCTACCAGGGCGAAGGCCAGACCCACCCGCTGTTCTGCATTGCGCCGGGCATCCCCTGCCAGAGCGCACGCGAACAGGCATCGGAACTACTGGGCTATGTACGAGATTTGACCATAGACGGCCTGATGGAAAACAAGCCGCAGTTGCTGTGGGCTTCACATTATCTGAGCGCGCTGGCCAAGGCGCTGATGGATGATGCCGAGCTGGGTATGATGCGCTGAGCCTTGTGCTGGCCTCATCGCCGGCAAGCCGGCTCCCACACAGCCTGCGTGAGCTTCGAAAACTGTTATTTTTGCCAGTATCAAAATTCCTGCGGCTGGTCAGAATGGGCTTTGAGCAAAGCCTCTTCATCCAGCTCGACAGGGACTTGAACCATGAGCAAAGCACCGAAGCGTTCGCTTTACTTCTACCAGGGCGACATGCTCATCACCGTGAAGCAAGGCGACCAGCATCGCGCCATCTTCCGTAATGCGGAACAACCGTTGGCAGAGGTGAATACGGAAGGAACCCACACCAGCGGCTTGCTGGCCACCGATGACAAAGGCTCTGTCCTGGTTGTGCAAGAGGCAAGCGAGCAGCCATAAAAGAGCCCCTCATATTAAGGGGCTCTTTGTTACTTCACGCGATCACGCCGCGCCCCACATCTTGTGCGGGTCGATCACAAACTTCTTCGGCACACCTGCGTCGAACTCGCCATAGCCTTCCGGCGCCTGATCCAGGTTGATCACCTGCACGCCTACCACCTCGGCGATATTGATGCGGTCCCACATGATCGCCTGCATCAATTGACGGTTGTACTTCATGGTTGGGGTCTGGCCGGTGTGGAAGCTGTGTGATTTTGCCCAGCCCAGGCCGAAGCGGATGCTCAGCGCACCGATCTTGGCGGCGGCATCGACCGCGCCCGGGTCTTCGGTCACATACAGGCCCGGAATACCGATGTTGCCGGCAACGCGGGTGACCTGCATCAGCGAGTTCAGCACCGTGGCTGGGGCTTCGTGCTTGGCGCCTTCGTGGCCGTGGCCACGTGCCTCGAAGCCAACGGCGTCGACGGCGCAGTCCACTTCAGGCTCGCCGAGGATGTCGACGATCTGCTCGTGCAGCGGGGTGTCCTTGGACAGGTCGACCACTTCGAAGCCTTGCGCCTTGGCATGCGCCAGGCGGGCCGGGTTCAGGTCACCGACAATGACGCAGGCAGCGCCGAGCAGACGCGCCGAGGCAGCGGCGGCCAGGCCGACCGGGCCGGCACCGGCCACGTAAACGGTGCTGCCTGGGCCTACGCCAGCCGTCACGGCACCGTGATAGCCGGTGGGCAGAATGTCGGACAGGCAGGTCAGGTCACGGATCTTCTCCATGGCCTTGTCGCGATCCGGCAGCTTCAGCAGGTTGAAGTCGGCGTACGGGACCAGCACGTATTCCGCCTGGCCGCCGGTCCAGTCGCCCATGTCGACGTAGCCGTAGGCACCGCCGGCGCGGGCCGGGTTGACGGTGAGGCAGACACCGGTGTGCATCTCTTTGCACGAGCGGCAGCGGCCGCAGGCGACGTTGAACGGCACCGATACCAGGTCGCCGATTTTCAGGCGTTCGACATCACGCCCCATCTCGACGATTTCACCGGTGATTTCGTGGCCCAGGACCAGGCCGACCTGGGCAGTGGTGCGGCCGCGGACCATGTGCTGGTCGGAGCCGCAGATGTTGGTGGAGACCACCTTGAGGATGACGCCGTGCTCGATCTTCTTGCCGCGCGGGTCCTGCATCTTCGGGTAGTCGATCTTCTGCACCTCGACCTTGCCAGCGCCCAGGTACACCACTCCACGATTGCCAGACATGCTCTTACCTCGCTTGATTTGTATTTATGCAGCGTTGGTTGAAGCGCCGCCGTCCATGGGCGACATGTGTTACTGGAATGCAGAGAATTGTGGGCTTGATGGGGCGCGAGACACTGACTGAAAGCGACAGGGGAATGCCTTTTTACGGCAGGCCGAACGGGGTGGGGCCAATCGCCGGCAAGCCGGCTCCCACCTCGACCGCGCAGTTCTTCAGGCCTGCGCTTTACCTGGGGAAGCAACCGTGTTGCCCAATTCCTTGAAGCCGGCGCAATCCAGGTGGGAGCCGGGCTTGCCGGCGATGGGCCGCAAAGCGGACCCAGATGCTCGCGGGTCCCGTCGAGCGCGCTGGGGTTATTACAGCTCCGCTATGGGGGCTGCTGCGCAGCCCATCGCCGGCAAGCCGGCTCCCACCTCGACCGCGCAGTTCTTCAGGCCTGCGCTTTACCTGGGGAAGCAACCGTGTTGCCCAATTCCTTGAAGCCGGCGCAATCCAGGTGGGAGCCGGCTTGCCGGCGATGAGGCCCGAAAGGCCTCTACAAAACGACAGTCCGATTGGCGTTGAGGAACACCCGCCGCTCGATGTGATACCCGACCGCCCGCGCCAGCGTCAGGCATTCGATGTCACGCCCCTTGGCAATCAGGTCCTCGGGGTAGTGGCTATGGTCCACCACCTCGACCCCCTGGGCGATGATCGGCCCTTCATCCAGGTCGTTGTTGATGTAATGCGCCGTGGCACCCACCATCTTCACACCCTTGTTGTACGCCTGGTGATAAGGCTTGGCGCCCTTGAACCCCGGCAACAGCGAATGGTGGATATTGATCGCCCAACCATCCAGGCGCCGGCACAGTTCAGGCGACAGCACCTGCATGTAACGGGCAAGGATAACCAGCTCGGCCCCGTTCTCTTCGATCACCTGCAATACCTTGCGCTCTTGCCCGGCCTTGTCGCTGGGGTCCAGTGCGAAGTGGTAATAGGGAATCTTGTGCCAGTGTGCCAGTGGCTCGAGGTCGGGGTGGTTGGACACCACCGCGACCACGTCCATGCCCAGTTGGCCGATGCGCTGGCGGTAAAGCAGATCGTTCAGGCAATGGTCGGCCTTGGACACCATGATGACCACCTTGGGGCGGTGATTCGGTGCGGTCAGTTCAAACACCATGCCAAACGCATCACCCCGCTCGGCAAGGCCGGCACGGAAACCGACCTCGTCAAAACCGTCCGGCTGGCGGAACTCGACGCGAATGAAGAAGCGCCCCGACTGCCGGTCATCGAACGAATGGTGCTCCGTCACGTAGCAGCGCTGCTCGAAGAGGTAACGCGTCACCACGTCGACGGTGCCGAGCATGCTCGGGCAGTCGGCGGTGAGAATCCAGGTATCCGGTGCCCGACTCATGTTGCTCTCCTTAGGCTTCGATGCTCAGGCCGTACTCGGCAGAAGCGTCCTGCAGCCACAGCCACCAGTAATCGGCAAAGCTGCGGCGAATCACCAGTTCCCAGGTGTCCTCGGCCGTGCGGCGGATCACCAGTTGCGACTTGGCGAACACGGTACCCACCGCTTTGCCCACCGGGAAGTTGTTGGGGTGAACATCATAGCTGGTGGACTTCATCAGCACTTCGCGCACGTGCGGGCCGCGCAGCTCCAGCAGGCTTTGCCCGCCGCTGACGTTGACCACCTGGATGTGCTGGCCCTCGAGGGCTGCGCGCAGCTTTTGCTCGACGGCGAACTCCTGGCCACCTGGGACGATCAGCAACCACTCATCGGGGCCGAGCCACTGCAGCGACATTTCACTGTTGGCGACTACGGTCAGGGCCACTGGCAGCTCCAGGCCCAGGGCCTTGTGCACGCCGGCGGCGAATTCCGGGTCGTGGCCGTTACCGCGCAGGGTCAGGTGGCCGAGGAATTTCTTTTCACGCAGGGTCACGCCTGCGTTCTTGCGGCCTTTGCCAACCAGGCTGGCCAGGTCGGCGTGGTGCAGCGGCGACTGCGCCTTGGCGTCGGCGCCGGGGTTTTGCTGGAAGACGTTGATAGCGCTCATTTCTTACCTGCCTTGAATTCTTGGTCGTCGATACGAAGCAGCTTGCAGGGCGTATTTGCCGGCCTCATCGCCGGCAAGCCGGCTCCCACAGGGACCGCACCTACCTTCAGGACTGCATCGCACCTGTGGGAGCCGGCTTGCCGGCGATTGGGCCAGCCGGCTCGACACAGGGCCTGGAGTCAAACGTTCTGCCGCTCACCCTTCGGATCGAAGAACACCGAAGACACGATTTCTGCCTCGATCACGCTGCCATCGGCTTGCGGCGAATAAACGCGCTCGCCCATGCGTTTCAAGCCGCCTTTGACCACACCCATGGCAAACGAATACCCCAGGGAGTTGGCCGCGTAGCTGGAGGTGACGTGGCCGACCATGTCCATCGGGATCGGCTGCTTCGGATCGAACACCAACTGGGCGCCTTCGGGCAGCCACTTGGTCGGGTCCACAGGCTTGAGGCCCACCAGCTGCTTGCGGTTTTCCCGCACGCAGTCCTCGCGGTTCATGCCACGCAGGCCGATCCACGAGAACGGCTTGTTACGGCCCACGCACCAGCTCATGTTGAGGTCGTCCGGGGTCATCGAACCATCGGTGTCCTGGCCAACGATGATGAAGCCCTTCTCGGCACGCAGTACGTGCATGGTTTCGGTGCCGTACGGGGTCAGGTTGTACTTCTTGCCGGCCTCGATGACTTTTTCCAGTACGCCCATGGCGTAGTTGGCCTGCACGTTGACTTCGTACGACAGCTCACCGGTGAACGAAATCCGGAACACACGGGCCGGCACGCCGCCGACAGTGCCTTCCTTCCAGGTCATGAACGGGAAGGCGTCCTTGTCCAGGTCGATGTCGTCGGTCAGCTCGCTGAGCAGCTTGCGGCTGTTGGGGCCAGACAGGGTCAGCGTGGCCCAGTGGTCGGTGACCGAGGTGAAATACACCTTCATCTCTGGCCATTCGGTCTGGTGGTACAGCTCCAGCCACTGCAGCACGCGTGCGGCACCGCCGGTCGTGGTGGTCATGTAGAAGTGGTTGTCGCCGACACAGGCGGTCACGCCGTCGTCGAAGACCATGCCGTCTTCTTTGCACATCAGGCCATAACGGGCCTTGCCCACGTCGAGCTTGGTCCAGGCGTTGCTGTAGATGCGGTTGAGGAACTCGCGGGCATCCGGGCCCTGGATATCGATCTTGCCCAGGGTCGAGGCGTCCAGCAGGCCCACGCTGTCGCGCACGGCCTTGCACTCACGGGCCACGGCGGTGTGGATGTCTTCACCCGCCTTGGGGAAGTACCAAGGGCGCTTCCATTGGCCGACATCTTCGAACTCGGCGCCGTTCTTCACGTGCCAGGCATGCAGGGCAGTGAAGCGCACGGGTTCGAACAAGTGGCCACAGTGACGGCCCGCTACCGCACCGAAAGTCACCGGCGTGTAGTTGGGGCGGAACATGGTGGTGCCCATTTCCGGAATGGTGATACCGATCGAACGGGCGGCGATGGCAAGGCCGTTGATGTTGCCCAGTTTGCCCTGGTCGGTACCGAAGCCCAGCGCGGTATAGCGCTTGACGTGCTCGACCGATTCGAAGCCTTCGCGGGTGGCCAGCTCGATACCGGCGGCGGTCACATCGTTCTGCTGGTCGACGAACTGCTTCGGCCCCTTGCTGCCTTTGTCGTGCGGCACCTGGAACAGCGCCACGGTGGCCTCTTCCTTGCGCGCAACGGTTTTTGGCAGCGTGCCGGTGGTTGCCTTGAAGCCGGCCTCAGTGGCTGCGCGCACGCCCCCCTCGAAGCCATCGGCAATCACATCGCCCAGCGCATACACACCGTGGATGCCACCCACGCACACGCGCTTCTGCGGCGCATCACCGGGCACGAAGCCAAGAATGTCGTCACGCCATACCGGGCGACCGCCCAGGTGCGAGGCCAGGTGGACGATAGGGCTGTAGCCGCCGGAGGTCGCGATCAGGTCGCAGTCGAGGGTTTCGCCTGGGCTGGTGACCTTGTGTGCCTGCACATCGATGGCCGCCACGCGGGCGCCAGTGACGTGCTTGCTGCCTTTGGCCTCGATCACAGCACTGGAAGTGAGGATGCGGATGCCTTTGGCACGGGCTTCCTCGACCAGCGAACCACGTGGATTGTGGCGGGCGTCGGCGATGGCGACGACCTGCAGGCCGGCGTCATGCCAATCCAGCGCAGCGCGGTAGGCATGATCGTTGTTGGTCGACAGCACCAGCTTGCGGCCCGGTGCCACGCCATAACGGCGCACATAGGTCGAGACAGCACCTGCCAGCATGTTGCCCGGCACGTCGTTGTTACCGTACACCAGCGGGCGCTCGTGGGCGCCGGCGGCCAGTACGACGCGCTTGGCACGTACACGGTGCACGCGGTGGCGAACCTGGCCGATCGGGGCGCGGTCACCCAGGTGGTCGGTGAGGCGCTCGTGAATGGTCAGGAAGTTGTGGTCGTGGTAGCCGTTGACCGTGGCGCGTGGCAGCAGGGTCACGTCCGGCAGGCTTTGCAGCTCTTTGACCACGGCGTTTACCCAGTCAGCGGCCGGTTTGCCGTCGAGGGTCTCGCGGCTGTCGAGCAGGCTGCCGCCGAACTCTTCCTGTTCGTCTGCCAGGATCACCCGGGCACCGCTGCGCGCAGCCGCCAGGGCAGCGGCCAGGCCTGCAGGGCCGGCGCCGACGATCAGCACGTCGCAGTGCTGGTTCATGTAGTCGTAGCTGTCCGGGTCGTTCTGCAGCGGCGCACGGCCAAGGCCTGCTGCCTTACGGATGTACTTCTCGTACGTCATCCAGAACGATTTCGGGTACATGAAGGTTTTGTAGTAGAAGCCAGGCGGCATCATGCTGCCGCCCACCTTGCCGAGGATGCCCATGACGTCGTTGTTGACGTTCGGCCAGCCGTTGGTGCTGGTGGCGACAAGGCCTGCGTACAGCGCCTGTTGGGTAGCGCGCACGTTGGGGATCTGGGTGGCTTCGCTGGAGCCGATCTGCAAGATGGCGTTCGGCTCTTCGGTGCCGGCGGCGATGATGCCGCGTGGGCGCGAGTACTTGAAGCTGCGGCCAACGATGTCGACGCCATTGGCCAGCAGCGCGGCGGCCAGGCTGTCGCCGGCATAACCCTGGTAGGTCTTGCCGTTGAAGGTGAAGTTCAGGACCTTGCTGCGGTCGATACGGCCGCCGCTGGCGAGGCGATAGGTCTGGCTCATACTTTTTCCCCTTGGCCTTTGACGGTCGACGGTGCGTTGCTTTGCTTGCCGCCTGCGGTCACCTGCGGCTTCTCGCCGATCTTGTAGGTTTCCAGAATTTCGTAGGTCACGGTGTCGCGGGTGACGTTGAAGTACTGACGGCAGCCGGCAACGTGGTCCCACAGCTCATGGTGAATACCGCGCGGGTTGTCGCGGAAGAACATGTAGGTGCCCCACTCTTCGTCGGAGCAGGCGTTAGGGTCCAGCGGGCGGGCGATGTGCGCCTGGCCAGAGGCGTGGAACTCTTCTTCGGAGCGCAGCTCGCCGCAGTGGGGACAGAAAATATGCAACATGACGGTGTCTCCGGTTAGTGGGCGACGGCGGCGGCGCCGTGTTCGTCGATCAGTGCGCCGTTGTAGAAACGGTCCATGGAGAACGGCGCAGCCAGCGGGTGCATCTCGCCTTTGGCCAGGCTGGCGGCGAAGACGTTGCCCGAGCCCGGGGTCGCCTTGAAGCCGCCGGTGCCCCAGCCGCAGTTGAAGAACATGTTCTTGACCGGGGTCTTGGAGATGATCGGGCAGGCGTCCGGCGAGGTGTCGACGATGCCGCCCCACTGGCGGTTCATGCGCACGCGCGAGAGGTTGGGGAACATCTCGACGATGGCCTGCAGGGTGTGCTCGATGACCGGGTACGAACCGCGCTGGCCGTAGCCGACCCAGCCGTCGATACCGGCGCCGATCACCAGGTCGCCCTTGTCGGACTGGCTGATGTAGCCGTGCACGGCGTTGGACATGATCACGCTATCGATGATCGGCTTGATCGGCTCGGACACCAGTGCTTGCAGGGGGTGCGATTCCAGCGGCAGGCGGAAGCCGGCCAGCTTGGCCATGTGCCCGGAGTTACCGGCGGTGACCACGCCGACGCGCTTGGCGCCGATGAAGCCTTTGTTGGTTTCCACACCGATCACTGCACCGTTTTCCTTGCGGAAACCGATCACTTCGGTCTGCTGGATCAGGTCCACGCCCAGGGCGTCGGCGGCACGGGCATAGCCCCAGGCCACCGCGTCGTGACGGGCGACGCCGCCACGGCGCTGAACGGTAGCGCCGAGAATCGGGTAACGGGTGTTCTTCGAGCAGTCCAGGTACGGGATTTCGGCCGCGACCTGGGCGGTGTTCAGCAGTTCGCCATCGACGCCGTTGAGGCGGTTGGCGCTGACGCGGCGCTCGGAGTCACGAATGTCCTGCAGGGTATGGCACAGGTTGTAGACGCCGCGCTGGGAGAACATCACGTTGTAGTTGATGTCCTGGGACAGGCCCTCCCACAGCTTCATGGCGTGCTCGTACAGCTGCGCCGACTCGTCCCACAGGTAGTTGGAACGCACGATGGTGGTGTTACGGGCGGTGTTGCCGCCGCCCAGGTAACCTTTCTCAACCACCGCGACATTGGTGATGCCATGTTCCTTGGCCAGGTAGTAGGCCGTGGCCAGGCCATGGCCGCCACCGCCAACGATGACCACGTCGTAGACCTTTTTAGGGGTCGGCGTGCGCCACATGCGCTGCCAGTTCTCGTGGTGGCTGAGGGAGTGTTTGAAGAGGCCGAAGCCCGAGTAGCGTTGCATGGTCGTTTACTCCACTCAGCGGTAAACAGGGAAGTCTGCGCACAGGGCCGCGACGTTCTTCGCCACATCGGCTTCGACGTCAGCGTCACCGAGGTTGTCGAGGATGTCGCAGATCCAGCCGGCCAGGGCCACACACTGGGCGACCTTGAAGCCGCGGGTGGTGACAGCCGGGGTACCGATGCGCAGGCCGGAAGTGACGAACGGCGATTGCGGGTCGTTCGGCACGGCGTTCTTGTTGACGGTGATGTGCGCGCGGCCCAGGGCTGCGTCGGCATCTTTGCCGGTCAGGCCCTGGCGGATGAGGCTGACCAGGAACAGGTGGTTGTCGGTGCCGCCGGAGACCACGTCGTAGCCGCGGTCGATGAATACCTGGGCCATGGCCTGGGCGTTCTCGATGACCTGCTTCTGGTAGCTCTTGAACTCAGCCTCCTGAGCTTCCTTGAAGCACACAGCCTTGGCGGCGATGACGTGCATCAGCGGGCCGCCCTGGGCGCCAGGGAACACAGCGGCGTTGAGCTTTTTCTCGATCTCTTCGTTCGACTTGGCCAGGATCAGGCCGCCACGTGGGCCGCGCAGGGTCTTGTGGGTGGTGGTGGTCACCACGTCGGCGAATGGGATCGGGTTCGGGTACAGGCCAGCGGCAACCAGGCCGGCGACGTGGGCCATGTCGACGAACAGCAGTGCACCGACCTTGTCGGCGATGGCGCGAAAGCGTGGGAAATCGAGGGTTTTGGAGTATGCCGAGAAGCCGGCAACGATCATCTTCGGCTTGTGCTCGACGGCCAGGCGCTCGACCTCGTCGTAATCGATCAGGCCGGTGTTGGTATCGATGCCGTACTGCACGGCGTTGTACAGCTTGCCCGAAGACGACACTTTGGCGCCGTGGGTCAGGTGGCCGCCGTGGGCCAGGCTCATGCCAAGGATGGTGTCACCGGCCTGCAGCAGGGCCAGGTAAACCGCACTGTTGGCCGAAGAGCCGGAGTGCGGCTGAACGTTGGCGTAGTCGGCGCCGAACAGCTGCTTGGCGCGCTCGATGGCCAGCGCCTCGACCTTGTCGACGTGCTCGCAGCCACCGTAGTAGCGCTTGCCTGGGTAGCCTTCGGCGTACTTGTTGGTCAGGCCGCTGCCTTGGGCCTGCATGACGCGCTTGCTGGTGTAGTTCTCCGAGGCGATCAGCTCGATGTGATCTTCCTGGCGCTGTTCTTCGGCATTCATCGCCGCCAGCAGTGCGTCGTCGTAACCCTGGATCTGGTCTTGCTTGCTGAACATCGTGGTTCTCCCGGCAGCGATCGTTTCTTGTCTGTAAGGCACTGTGGCCCTTTGTGGCGATGGTATGACTGGCCGGGGAGGGTCAGATGCCTGCGCACGCCTTGCAATGGCGCGTTTACGACATTCGCTTTTTTGTTGCTCGCACCGGCCCTATCGCCGGCAAGCCGGCACCCACCGGACTGCGGCAGTTTTCGAGGCCTGAGTCTTATCTGCGGGGGCTGGCCTGCGGCAGTGCTTGAGGCTGGCACCGTATTGGTTGGAGCCGACTTGCCGGCTCCCACCGGACTGCGGCAGTGTTCGAGGCCTGGGTCTTATCTGCGGGGGCTGGCCTGCGGCAGTTCTTGAGGCTGGCACCGTATTGGTGGGAGCCGGCTTGCCGGCGATGGGCTGCGCAGCAGCCCTGATCAGACTCACTGCGCCACTGCTGCCAAGGCCGCTGGAGCCCCGCCAGGTACCGCTTACCGGCGATTCGGCCGGCATGCGAACCCCACACCAGCAACCGTGCAGAGCTTGTATAGGCAACCGCTGAATCGATGGTTTAGAGTGCTGTTCTGCTTCGTTCACAGGACCGTGTCATGACAGACAAAAGCCAACAATTCGCCAGCGACAATTATTCCGGTATCTGCCCCGAAGCCTGGGCAGCGATGGAAAAGGCCAACATCGGCCACGACCGCGCCTACGGCGACGACCAGTGGACCGAGCGCGCCGCCCAGTACTTCCGCGAGCTGTTCGAAACCGACTGCGAAGTGTTTTTCGCCTTCAACGGCACCGCCGCCAATTCGCTGGCCCTGGCCTCTTTGTGCCAGAGCTACCACAGCGTGATCTGCTCCGAGACCGCCCACGTAGAAACCGATGAATGTGGCGCGCCGGAGTTTTTCTCCAACGGCTCCAAGCTGCTCACCGCGCCCAGCGTCAACGGCAAGCTGACGCCGCAATCGATCCGTGAAGTAGCGCTCAAGCGCCAAGACATTCACTACCCCAAGCCACGTGTGGTGACCCTGACCCAGGCTACCGAAGTCGGTACCGTGTACCGCCCCGATGAGCTCAAGGCGATCAGCGCCACCTGCAAAGAGCTGGGCCTGAACCTGCACATGGACGGCGCGCGGTTCACCAATGCCTGCGCATTTCTTGGCTGCAGCCCGGCCGAGCTGACCTGGAAGGCCGGCGTGGATGTGCTGTGCTTTGGCGGCACCAAGAACGGTATGGCGGTCGGTGAGGCGATCCTGTTCTTCAACCGCGACCTGGCCGAGGACTTCGACTACCGCTGCAAGCAGGCCGGGCAGTTGGCCTCGAAAATGCGCTTTTTGTCGGCACCCTGGGTGGGGCTGCTGGAAAACGGCGCCTGGCTGCGCCATGGCAACCACGCCAACCATTGCGCGCAGCTGCTGGCGTCGTTGGTGAGTGACCTGCCGGGGGTAGAGCTGATGTTCCCGGTTGAGGCTAACGGGGTGTTCCTGCAGATGCCGGAGCCCGCGCTGGAAGCGTTGCGCGCCAGAGGCTGGCGCTTCTACACCTTCATTGGTAGCGGCGGGGCGCGGTTCATGTGTTCATGGGATACCGAAGAGGAACGGGTGCGCTCACTGGCAGCGGATATCCATAGCGTCATCGGCGCCTGACGTCATTGCTCGGCGGGCCTTACGGCCCGCCAAAACGCTTGTTCAACAACGCTTACAACAGCCTTGCACTGAATGTCACCTGACAGTTCTGCCAGTTTGCAGCCCGTCACAGAGCTTTTATGTTCTTCGGGGCCACAACCCTCAGTGGCTGAGTTTTCCGAGGACGTATCATGGCCACTAAAATATTGATCAACGATAACGAATTGCCAGGTATTGAAGCCGAGAACCTCAAGTACTTCCGCGCTCTCAAGCCTGGGCACTACTTTAGCCACCATGGAACCTCAGGCACCGTGGTCAAGATCTCGCAGGAACGGCTCAACGGCGACGAGAGCGTGGCAATCACGCTGGATAAATCCCAAAAGGCAAAAGTTTCAATCAGTGAAAGAACCAGAAATGCGCTCAAGGCAACTATTGAGCAACGCACTGCAAACAGCACTGAAACTATCGTGTATCTCATCACACCGCATGATGAAAGCTATGAAATTGAAGACATTTCCGATAAATACATGCTCGTCAATTTATTGCAGGACGATAAGTTAGAAATCATCAGCGACGGCGACGAACTCAAGTACTCGGTCAAAGAACAGCAGTTCGAGTATAAAGTGCTGGACAACATGTCTTGGTGGATCACTGAAACCAAAGACACAGCATGAGCATCTTTTGGGTTAGCCGCCCACCGTAGCAACGCCGCTTCCATTGGCGCCGGCACTCCGGGAGCGGCATTGGTCACGATGGACCGTAACCTGGCCTGCGTGTTTAAAGCTTGAACCCACCCATCTGCCGGGCCAGGTCATCGGCCAGCCCGCGCAACGCCTGGCACTCCTGCCGACACCCCTGCACTTCCGCCGCGGTCTGCCTGGCCAGGTCAGAAATCCCCTGCACCGTGCGGTTGATCTCCTCGGTCACCGCCGACTGCTCTTCCGTCGCCGTGGCCACCTGGTGGTTCATGTCGCTGATGTGCTCGACCTGGTCGGTAATCGCCCCCAACGAGGCCCCGGTTCGCTGGCTCGACGCCACGCCACTCCCCGTCGCCTGCTGCCCCGCCTGCATCGACGTCACCGCCGAACCTGCGCCGTGCTTGAGGCGCTGGATCATCTGCTGAACTTCATCGGTGGACACCTGGGTACGCCGCGCCAGCGTCCGCACCTCATCGGCCACCACGGCAAAGCCGCGCCCCATCTCCCCTGCCCGCGCCGCCTCGATGGCAGCATTGAGCGCCAAAAGGTTGGTCTGCTCGGAGATGCTGCGGATCACCGCCAATACTTCATCGATGGAGGCGACTTCGTCGGCCAGTTGCGCCACCGCATCCGCCGCCTTGCCGATGTCACCCGACATGCCCTCGATACCTTGGATCGACCGGCGTACCACCTCACGCGCCTGCAAGGCTTCCTCACGCGCTGACTGCGAAGCTTGCGCAGCATCGCCGGCGTTGCGGGCAATGTCCTGCACGGTGAGCCCTCTCGTGCACGGCGGTGGCGACCATTTCGGTCATTTCCTGCTGCCGCCCGGAACGTTCAGCCGTGTTGTCCACCACCTGCGTCACCTGCTCGACCGCACGATGCAAACGCTCGGTGGTGCGCAGCACTTCGCCGATCAGGCCGCGCTGGCTGTCGAGAAATCGGTTGAATCCGCGGGCCAGTTCGCCCAGTTCGTCCTGACGCGAATCGTCCAGACGATGGCTGAGGTCGCCGCCACCACTGCCAATCTGCACCAACGCGGCAGTCACTCGGCGCACAGGCTGTACCAAGCCACGCGCCAGCACCACCACCAGCAACAGCGAGAGCAGCGCCACACCCCCGCCGATCAACGTGGTAAGCCAGAGGGCCTGACGCATCTGTGCATAGATCTCTGCCTCCGGCACCTCGGCAACCAAGGTCCAGTTCAGGTCGCGCAGGGGTAAGCCCAAGGCCAGAAAGTCTTTACCATCACGCTGGAATCGGCTGGTGCGCAAACCCGGCTCACCGCTGATCACCGCCTTGGCCGCCTGTTCATCGAGCTGCTGCGCGAGCTGTCGCTTGCCGCTGAGGGCAGCGTCCGGATGCACCTGGATCAAGCCATCGTTACGTACCAGAAACACCTTGCCGTGCTCGCCAAAGCTGAAGTCATGGATCAGTTGTGACAACTCGGTCATGCGCAGGCCCATGCCGGCCACACCGACCAGCTTGCCGTCCTTTTCCACACGGTAATCGATGAACAGCGCCAGCTCGCCCGTGGAACCGTCGATATCGATATTGATCAGGCGCTCGGCGCCGCTGTCGATGTAGCCGTAAAACCACGTGTCTTTGGGGTTGTCGCGGCTGAGGGTGCGGTCCAAGCCATTTTCGTTGTAGTAGTGGCCGGTTTCGGTCGAGGCGAAAAGCGTGGTGAAGGCCTGGTTGCGCTGCTTTGCGGCCTGCAGGTATTCGATAAAGCGTGGCATTTCGCCGGCGTCTTCACCAGCGGCCAGCCAGTCACGCAGCAGCGTGTTGCCGGCGATGTCGGCTGCGGCGACCAGCGGCTTGCCGAGCATTCGCTCGATGTCGTTGCGGATGGCTTCGATGCTGGCCGGGAGGGCTGTGTCGACCAGATAGCGATCGGTGAGGCGGTTGAGCGCTACGGTGAAAATGATCACGACCACCAGGATGCTCGCCAGCAGTGCCGCGCCCATGCTCGCGATCAATTGCCACTGGATACTTCGACGCCAGATACCCATGCCCCTTCCTCCCCAGGAATAATTGTTTGGGGGAAAGTGTATACACTCAGGTATCCATTAATACCAGCGACCTGCGACAAGGTTGAAGACACTGCGGGGGCAGGCAAACCCGTCCCCGCAGTACTGACAGCGTGCTTTTACTGTTCGGCGATGGTCCGAACGATCGCGTCCACCGTGGCGTCGATCTGTGCCTGTGTACGCTCCAGTGTCTGCTGATGTTCCTTCTGCAGTTCAACCTGCTTGGAACACAGATTCAGGGCGGCCAGCACCAGCAGCTTATCGCCGATCAGGGTCGGGTACGAACGTTTGGTTTCGGCAAGGGCGGTGTTGAGCATGCGTACCGCCTGCGCCAGGGTTTCTTCCTGGCCTTCGGGCGCCTTGATCGAATAGTCGTTGCCGAGGATCGACACGACATTGACCGGCTGCGCTTGCAGTCTCATGCGCCGACGACACCTGCGCTGGCGCGTTCAACCAGCGCCTGGATGCGCGCAGCGGTGGCACCGTGCTTTTCTTCCTGCTCCATCAACGACAGTTGCAGGGTTTCGTTCTCTTCCTTGGCTTGGGCCAGTTCCTGGCCAAGCGTGGTGTTCTGCTCGGTGAGTTGAGCGTTTTTCTGCATCAGGTCGCTGACCAGTTGCTCGAGTTGATTCAGGGAGGCTTCCAGCATGGGGTCTATCTCGGGTTGTTGCAAAGGGCGCACACGATAAAGAAAAGTGTGAGCACTCGCCATTAAATATCGGAATCTCAAGGTTTCTAACCCGCAGATTGACAGGGTATCGGGCGCCTTGTTCCGACTTGGGTCAACCGCCGGTCAGGTAAATGGATAGCAGGCTCACAATTTTTGCCGTTCACACTCAAGACTGGCCGGTCACGACCGATAGCCAGGCAAGTCATATTTCGTCGCAGGGAACGCGTCCACTCCTTTTGCCTGGATTCGTCCCGCCATGTCCCTACGCAACATGAATATCGCCCCCCGCGCCTTGCTCGGGTTCGCCTTGATCGGCTTGCTCATGCTCGGCCTTGGTATCTTCTCGCTCATGCAGATGGGCAACATCCGCCAGGCGGGCCTTGCCATCGAAAACATCAGCGTGCCCAGTATCAAGACCCTGGACGAGCTGACCTCGCTCAACCTGCGCCTGCGCACCCTCTCCTACCGAATGCTGCTCAACCGCGAACCGGAAGTACAGCGCGACACCCTCAACCTGTTGGACCAGCGCAACGCCGAGATCGACCGCGCTCGCCAGGCCTACCTGCCACTGATCAGCGCGGCAGACGAACAGGCCGCCTTCGACCAGTACACCGAACTGCTCAACCAGTACCGTCAGCTGGAATCGCGCATGCGCAGCCTGAGCCAGGCCAACCGCACTGATGAACTGCGTGACCTGCTCAACCGCGACCTGCTGGCCAACTCCGAGCAAATCAACAAAGTCATGAACACCCTGGTGCGGATCAACACCGACCAGACCCGCGCGACCAACGAAACCGCCGCCAACCAGTACTCAGCGGCCTTCGTCCTGGTAGTCGGCCTGCTGGTTGCCGCAGCCGTGCTGACCTTCCTCTGCGCGTTGCTGCTGACCCGCAGCATCGTCAAACCTATCGACGAAGCCCTCAAGGCCGCCGAGCAGATTGCCGACGGTGACCTGACCCATACCATCCGCGCCGAAGGCACCGATGAGGCCGCGCGCCTGCTGCGCGCGATGGGGCGCATGCAGGAAAAATTGCGCGACACCCTGCAGCAGATCGCTGGCTCCGCTACCCAGCTGGCGTCGGCCGCCGAAGAGCTGAACGCCGTTACCGACGAGAGCGCGCGTGGCCTGCAACAGCAGAACAATGAAATCGAGCAGGCCGCCACGGCGGTGACCGAAATGACCAGCGCCGTCGAAGAAGTGGCGCGTAACGCTGTGAGCACCTCAGAAGCCTCCAGCGAAGCCAGCCGCTCGACCGGCGACGGGCGTGACCTGGTGCTGGAAACCGTAGGCGCCATCGAGCGGATGAGCGGTGATGTGCAGGCCACCGCCAAACTGATCACTCACTTGGCCGAACAATCGCGCGACATCGGCAAGGTACTGGATGTGATCCGCGGCCTGGCCGACCAGACCAACCTGCTGGCGCTCAACGCGGCCATCGAAGCGGCGCGTGCCGGCGAGGCGGGCCGTGGGTTTGCGGTGGTGGCGGATGAAGTGCGTGCGCTGGCACACCGTACCCAGCAGTCGACCAGCGAAATCGAACGGATGATCGGCAGCATCCAAGGCGGCACCGAACAGGCGGTCGAATCGATGCGCACCAGCACCGAACGCGCCGAGTCGACGCTGAACATCGCCAAGGGCGCCGGTATGGCGCTGGACACCATTGCCGGGGCCGTGGCGCAGATCAATGAACGCAACCTGGTAATCGCCAGCGCGGCGGAAGAACAAGCCCAGGTGGCGCGAGAGGTTGACCGCAACCTGGTGAACATCAATGACTTGTCGGTGCAGAGCGCGACCGGCGCACATCAGACCAGCGCAGCGAGCGCAGAGCTGTCGCGCCTGGCTGTGGATTTGAATGGGCTGGTGGCACGCTTTCGCACCTGAGAGCACCGGGGCCGCTTTGCGGCCCAATCGCCGGCAAGCCGGCTCCCACAGGGTCTGCGCCAGCCGTTAGAAATCGGGTAAAACCATTGCTCCCAAAAATGGCCTGCCCCAGGACATTGGATTGGTGTCCAACCTCTTGGGGGCAGTCCATCCTGTGGGAGCCGGCTTGCCGGCGATTGGGCTGCAAGGCAGCCCCAGCCATTAGCGGATCAGTAATCGATCCGCACGTCCCCTTTGGGTACGCTGCAGCACGACAGGATATAGCCCTCGGCTTCATCTTCCTCGGTAATCCCGCCGTTGTGCTCCATCTCCACCTCGCCACCCAGCTTGAGCACCTTGCAGGTCCCGCAGATGCCCATGCCGCAAGCTTTGGGGATCATCAGCCCGACCTTGGCCGCCGCCGCATGCACGGTCTCGCCAGGAACGACTCGGATGCTCTTCTCGCTGCCGATGAACTCCACCAGGTTGAGCTCGGACACGTCCACTTCCGGCGCATCGGCCGCCTGCTCGGCATGCTCCACGGCATCGGCCTTGGCCTCTGCCGGCGTCGCGCCGAACGACTCCTCGTGGTAGTTCTTCATGTCGAAGCCGACCGCCTCGAGCATGCGCTTGACCGCAGTCATGTAGGGCGTCGGGCCGCAGCAGAACACCTCGCGCTCCATGTAATCGGGCGCGATCAGTTCCATCAGCCGTTGGTTAAGATAGCCGCGATAACCCGCCCAAGGCTCACCCAGGCCGTGCTTCTCGCAAATGATGTGCAGGCTGAAGTTGGGGATGCGGGAAGCCATCTGCTCCAGTTCGCGGTGGTAGATGATGTCTTTGGGGGAGCGGGCGCTGTGCACGAACACCATGTCGACATTGGCATTGGTGTCGTAGAACCAGCGGGCCATGGACATCACCGGTGTGATACCGACACCGCCAGAGAGGTACAGCACCTTGCCCGCCGGGAAGTCGATGGCGTTGAACAGCCCCACCGGGCCGTGCACAGGCACTTCAAAGCCTTCGTGCATGGTGTCGTGCAGGTAGTTGGACACATGCCCGCCCGGCACCCGCTTGACGGTGATCGAAAAGCTGTAGGGCACCGACGGCGAACTGGAGATGGTGTAGGAGCGCATCACCGGCTTGCCTTCGATCTCCAGTTCCAGGGTGACGAACTGCCCAGGCTTGAAGAAGAACATGATCGGCTGGTCGGCCATGAAGCAGAAGGTGCGCACGTCCCAGGTCTCCTGGATGACCTTGACGCAACGCACGATGTGGCGGCCATTGGCCCAGGTCTGGGTGGTGACCGGATTGAGGAATGTATCGGACATGTTCATCTCCAGCGGCCGACTAATGGCCCTTTTCATGGCTGCGATAATGCGCAAGCTGAAGGCGTCGCACATTCCTGCCTGCGACATCGGCGTGCTTATCGCGACCAGCCCCGTGCTACAAGGGCTGGCGCGTCGTAATTCAAATCGGCCATGTCGCCCATGGATACGGTTCGCGGCGTCTTCGGACGCACACTCCACGGCAAAAGAACCTGCTGTTTTTTCACAGATGCTCTTGCGGCACCACAACAACGATTAGCCACCTTTTGCCGGCCGCCTACGGCCCCGAGGATTACACGATGGACGTCACCGCAACCCTGAGCCTGGGCGATCCACTGGAAGCTGCACGCAAGGCCACCGCCGAGATGCTGCAGACCCGCGAGCGCACCTACTCGCTGCCCCAGCCGTTCTACACCGACGAGCGTCTGTTCCAGATCGACATGCAGGAGATCTTCCACAAGGAATGGCTGATTGCCGGCATGACGTGCGAAATCCCGGCCAAGGGCAACTACATCACCCTGCAGATCGGCAAGAACCCGATCATCGTGGTGCGCGGCAGCGAAGGTAAGGTGCATGCCTTCCACAACGTCTGCCGCCATCGTGGCTCACGCCTGTGCGTCAACGAGAAAGGCAAAGTGGCAAAGCTGGTCTGCCATTACCACCAGTGGACGTATGAACTGGATGGCCGCCTGCTGTTCGCAGGTACTGAAATGGGCGCCGACTTCGACATGAAAGAGTACGGCCTCAAGCCTGTGAACGTAAAAGTCGCCGGTGGCTACATCTTCATCAGCCTGGCGGAAAACCCACCTGCGATCGACGAGTTCCTGGCCACCCTGGACCACTACATGGAACCGTATGACATGGAGAACACCAAGGTGGCAGTGCAAACCACCTTGATGGAAAAGGCCAACTGGAAGCTGGTGCTGGAAAACAACCGCGAGTGCTACCACTGCTCCGGCTCGCACCCGGAGTTGCTGCAAACCCTGCTGGAGTGGGACGACACCAACGACCCGCGCGCCAGCCAGGAATTCAAGGACCACGTGGCGGCCTCCGCCGCCGCTTGGGAAGCCGAGAAGATCCCGTACCTGCACAAGAGCCATGGCCTGCGTAACCGCATCGTGCGCATGCCGCTGCTCAAGGGCACCGTGTCGATGACCATGGACGGTAAACAGGCGTGCCAGAAACTGATGGGCCGCATCAAGAACCCAGACCTGGGCTCGATGCGCATCCTGCACCTGCCACACTCGTGGAACCACTGCATGGGCGACCACATGATCGTGTTCACCGTGTGGCCGATCAGCGCCCAGGAGACCATGGTCACCACCAAGTGGCTGGTGCACAAGGATGCCGTGGAAGGCGTGGACTACGACCCTGAGCGCATGCGCAAGGTGTGGGACGCCACCAACGACCAGGACCGCCGCCTGGCCGAAGAAAACCAGCGCGGTATCAACTCGACGGCGTATCAGCCGGGGCCTTACTCGAAGACTTACGAGTTCGGTGTGGTGAACTTCATTGACTGGTACAGCGACCGCGTATTGGCCAATTTGGGCGCAGAGCCTGCCCCCTACCTGAAAGAGGTGAAGGCGCAGTGAGTATTCAGCGTTAGCCGACGCGCTCCACTCGCCTGACGAGTAGGAGCGCGTCGGCCGACGCTTGGACACCAGGGCCTGACGCTACACGGTGACGCTGTGCGGGGTTGGGCGCATTGACCTTATGCTTTCCGCTGCTGCTGAAATCCTTTCCGCTGCTGCTGAAAGCCCCCGGCCCACGGTAGCGAACATTTCGTCCACCATCGTCACATCCATGAAAGTCTCCAGAGCGACACTGGGAATTTCAAATGGGTTTACTCTCAAGTAACTCACCACCTCACGGGCTGCAGCAAAGTTACCTGTCAAACCGCCGCTCAGGTTGGTGACTGAATTCACCACGCTAAACACATCTGTCGCTGTCTGGAAGGCAGGCGTTACCCCACTGATCGCAGCCGTCAACTGCCCAGCGACCCCAGCGCTCCCAGTCAGGAAAAACTGCTGATTCGAGATTCTGGATAGCTGAGGCAGCTCCTGATGGCCTACGGAGCGCCCGGGCTCGCTAGCTTGCGCAGCGTTATGCCTGGCCCGGAAAGCCACCCTGCGCCCCACTACATTCCTGGCCGTACGCGCCAACGAGCCCAACAACGTAGCACCGCTGGACGCCACGCCAATGGCTCTGAACACGACGCCCCAGAACGCCCCGCTTGGGTCATGGCGATTCACGGGATCGCCGCCACAATAGGCGTATGCATGGATACCTCCCTTGCCGAACGGGCTTAGCGGGTCAGCGCTGATAAACCGCCTCAGGCTCGGACTGTAGAAGCGGCGACCATTGCCCAGGGCATAACAGCCTGTGAGCGGATCCGGGCGCTGACCACAGAAACCCAGCCCTGGTATCAGTGCGGTACCTGAGGCGCCATAAGGCGAATAAGCGAGCGCCTCGTGCCCCCCCCTACCCAATACAGAGCGCTGGCGGTCGACGCTTAGCAGTAATGTCTTCATGGTTATCCACAATTCACAGAACGTGTGGTCAGGATAATGAGGGACGTTGTATTTGCGTACTGGCAAAAATGACAGGCCGGCAACTGGTCACTATTCAACCAATCCTATCAAGGCCCCACGCTTTCTGGGCTACAGCGATCTTCATACACCTTGTCCACAGAGACACCAACAGAGTTTGTGAGCAAAAAGCGGCATGCAGCTTCGTTTCTGTGGATAAGCGATTCAAGGCCCTGATAATCATGGATCAGGAGACACACGCCGCCATTTGATCATTTTGTAATCAATTCCTCACAAGCCACGGCCTCCGCGGCTTCCAAGTAGTACCGGACAGCTTATCCACAGATCCGCCAACAGCGATTGTGGGCAAAACCACCCGGAGATAGGCTATCAGCGTCTGATTAACCCGGCTAAGACCTGATCAATTTATGATCAAAGTTCTGTAAGCCCCTATATGTATAGCCTCCAGCCATGCACCAACACTTTATCCACACCTTGGCGAACAGATTCCGTGAGCAAAAAAAGAGTTGCACCCGATGGTTGGGCCAGTTTCGCCAAAGCCAGCGGTGGAGTGGGGAACAGGATGGACTTATGCACAGGCAGAAGGTGCATGCAGCAGATCAGAAGTTGGGGGAGCGGGGTTGCCCTGCGAAGCAGCCGCGGTGCATGGCACCGGGTGCGCCTGTGTGCGCGGGGCAAGCCCGCCCCCACAGCGTGAGGGCGGCCTTGGCGGCGAGCCTGTAGGGCTTCAGCGCAGCACGCCCTCTTCCACCAGCAGCTTGAGGATGGCCTCGGCGCCTTCCTGTGGCGAAACATCCTTCAGCACCTTGCCGCCACCGCCACTGGCCTTGGCGGTCGCCGCCTTCATCCGGTCGGCGCCGCTTTTGGCCTTGATCACCTTAAGCCGCTTGGGCCGTGGCCGTGCCGGCTGCAACTCGGCCTCGGCCAGCAGATCATCCTCGACGATCGCCACATTGCGCGCCGCCAGCACACCCCGGCGCGCCGGCCCGAATGCGCTCTGGCGCGGCTTGGGCGCGGCGTTATCCACAGTCGCCAGCAACGGCAGGCGCACTTTCAGCCGGCGCCGCTGACCACGCGGCAGCGCCTGCAATACCTGGGCGGTGCCGTTTTCAATCGACTCCACCTCGGCCAGCCCCACGATCAATGGCCAGCCAAGCTTTTCGGCCAACAGGAAGGGCAACATGCCCGAGCCCTCACCCGTCTCGGCCTGGCTGCCGGTCAGCACCAGCTGTGCCCCGGCGTCGCGCAGGTAATCGCCCAGCACGCCCAGCACATCGGCTCCGGCGGGCTGCTCCAGCACATCCAGGTGATCCAGGCCCATGCCCAGGTAGGCGCGCAATGCTTCCTCCTGTGGGTCGCCAGCATGCACCACCTGCAAGTTATCCCCAGCCAGCTGCAAACCCAGTTCCACCGCGCGCGCATCCTGCTCAGCGCGCCGGGCCCGGCCGGAGCTAGGGTGGGCCCCGATGGAAACCAGGCTGATCACTTTCGTACTCATGCTCGTGCCCTTATGCCGCGTCGCGCTGGCCGCCGCTGCGGTAGTTGTCCACAGCCTCGATCAGTGCCTTGAGAATCGCCGAGCTGTCGCCAATCACCGACAGGTCGGCCCGTTTGATCATGTCGCAGCCCGGGTCCATGTTGATCGCCACCACCTTGTCGCAAGCGCCGATACCCTGCAGATGCTGGATCGCGCCCGAGATACCCACCGCCACGTAGACCCGTGCGGTGACCCAGGTACCGGTAGCACCCACCTGGCGGTTACGCGGCATGAAGCCGTCGTCCACTGCCACGCGCGAGGCGCCTTCGGTAGCGCCGAGGGCTGCGGTCGCCTTGTGGTACAGGTCCCAGTCTTTGACGCCATTACCGCCCGAAACGATGAACTCGGATTCGGCCATGGCAATGGTGGCCGGGTCCACGGCCACCGAGCCGAGGTCCTCGATACGCGACAGGCTGCGTGCAACGCTTGTGGACAACTCCACTGGCAGCGCTTCATGACGGGTTTCGCTGACAGGTTCGGCACATTCCGCCGCAGCCAGGATCAACCGTGGCATGGCGCGTTGCAGGTCCTGCTGGCCCGCGCCGGCACGGCCGATGCACTGGCCGTCCTTGACCTGCCAAACCCGCGTCGCCGGGCGCTCGCCCACGGCGGCAGCGAAGCGCCGGCCCACTTCGCCACCACCGGTGCGGCTATCGGGCAACAGCCAGTGGCGTGGCGTGAACTGGTTATCCACAGCCCGCAGCCCTTGCACCAGTTGCTCAGGTGCATAGCCTTCGAACGCCTCACCTTCCATAACCAGCAGGCGATCGACCCCGGCTGTGGAAAACGTGCTTTCCTTGTGCTCGCCAAACACCACGGCCAACACCGCGCCATCGCTGCCGGCCAGGCTATGGGCCAAGCCGAGCAAGTCGCGGTCGTGGCTGCTCAGGCGGCCACCGACCATGTCGGGCACCACGGCGATGTAGAACGCAGGCGCTGCAACCTGATGCAGCGGCAATTGCACTTCGGCCGGCGCGCTACGCCGCCCGCCGCCCCCGGTGCCCTGTTGGGCACCGCTGCGGTCGATACGCTTGAGGCCATTGGGGCCGATGAAACCGGCGGCGATGGCATGCGGGTTTTTGCGCGTGAGGCCACTGGGCCCCATCCAGCGAGTCTGTTGCGTCTGCAGCGCTGCATGCAGCGGGTGCAGGCGGTTACGGGCGATCCACTCGGCGCGTGGGTCGCGGCGGATGATGTCGCTCATCAGTGCACCTCCGCAGGTTCACGTTCAACCGTTAGCGACTTTGGGGCCGCGGGCGTTTCCTCTTCGATCAGCACATCGGCTACCAACTCGGCGAGGTCCTTGATCTGTGGGCGCGGTTCGACCACCCCTTCGAGCATCGCAGTGCACTGTGGGCAGCCGACCGCCACCAGTTCAGCCTGGGTCTCTCGGATGTCATCCATGCGCATGTCGGGGATACGCTGCTTACCCGGGATGTCGGTGATCGGCGCACCGCCACCACCGCCACAGCAGCGGGAACGGAACCCCGAGCGCTGCATTTCGCGCACTTCGATGCCCAGCGCCTGCAACACTTGGCGCGGGGCCTCGTATTCGCCGTTGTAGCGGCCCAGGTAGCATGGGTCGTGATAGGTGACGCTGCCGCCCTTGTGCTGCCCGAGGTTGAGCTTCCCGGCTGCGATCAGCTCGGCGATGTAGGTGCTGTGGTGCTGCACCTGGTAGTCGCCGCCCAGTGCGCCGTACTCGTTATTCAGCACATGGAAGCTGTGCGGATCGCAGGTGACGATGCGCTGGAACTTGTACTTGGCCAGGGTCTGGATATTGCGTTTGGCCAGTTGCTGGAAGGTCGCTTCGTCACCCAGGCGGCGCGCCACGTCGCCGCTGTCACGTTCTTCCAGGCCGAGCACGGCGAAGTCCACGCCCGAGGCCTTGAGTACTTTGACGAACGAGCGCAGGGTGCGCTGGTTGCGCATGTCGAACGCGCCGTCACCCACCCAGAACAGCACTTCGGTGGTTTTCACGTCAGACAGCAGGTTCAGGTTCAGGTCTGCCGCCCAGTTCATCCGGCCCCCAGGGGCAAAGCCGCCCGGGTTGTCGGTAGCGATCAGGTTATCCAGCACCTCGGCGCCCTTGTTCGGGGTCGCGCCCTTTTCCAGGGTGAGGTGGCGGCGCATGTCGACGATGGCATCGACGTGCTCGATCATCATCGGGCATTCCTCGACGCAGGCACGGCAGGTGGTGCACGACCACAGGGTGTCGGCGTCGACCAGGCCATTGACGATCGGTTGGTGTGGATTACCGCCGTGTTCACCGATCGGCTTGCCAGGGTACGGGCTGCCGGCGAACGTGGCATCGGTGCCACCGGCCAGGCCGATGACCATGTCCTGAATGAGTTTTTTCGGGTTAAGCGGCTGGCCGGCGGCGAACGCCGGGCACATCGCCTCACATTTGCCGCATTGCACACAGGCGTCGAAACCCAGCAGCTGGTTCCAGGTGAAGTCCACCGGCTTTTCCACGCCCAGCGGGGCATTGCGGTCTTCCAGGTCCAGCGGTTTCAGGCCGGTCGAACGGCCACCGCCAAAGCGTTCGGCGCGGCGGTGCCAAGCCAGGTGCAGGGCCCCGGCGAAGGCGTGTTTCATCGGGCCGCCCCAGGTCATGCCGAAGAACAGCTCCGACACGCCCCACAGCACGCCCAGGCCAAGTATCGCGACCATCACCCAGCCGCCCGTGTTGGCCGGCAGAATGCCGGCTACCGGCAAGGTAGCAATGAAGAAGCTTGCGGCGAACACCAGCAGGCTTTTCGGCAGGCGCATCCACGGGCCTTTGGACAGGCGCGATGGCGGGTTGAGCCGGCGTTTGAAGACGAAGATGGCACCGGTGAACATGATCACGGTGGCCACCAGCAAGGCGTAGCCAAGGATCTTGCTCTGCAGGCCAAAGCCGTGCACCAGGATTGCCAGCACCGCCGACAGCACAAAGCCGCCCGCAGTGGCCACGTGGGTCTTGGACATGTACTTGTCGCGCTCGACCACGTGGTGCAGGTCCACGAGGTAGCGGCGCGGCATGGCCAGCAGGCCGCCGAGAAGATCGACCTTGGAGGCTCGGCCACGCCGCCACATGCGCACCCGGCGCAGGGCGCCGAGCACCGCCAGGCCAAGGGCAGCGAACAGCAGGATGGGTAATAGGGTGTTCAACATGGCAGGCACCTTTTTCAGCTGCAAGCTGCAAGCCGCAAGCTGCAAGCAGAAGCCCGGGGAGCTTCTGCCTACCGCTTGTACCTTGCAGATCACCTCTGCGTTACAGAGTCATTCCCAAGCAACTCTCAAGACTTCAGTTGCAAGCGAAGGCGACAACGATGGCTTCTTCTTGCAGCTTGCCGCTTGAAGCTTGCCGCTGCTTCAGAAATCCTTGCACAGCCGCAAGGCGTCGTAGATCGCCGCATGCACGTTGCGCTGGGCCACGCAGTCGCCGATGCGGTACAGCAGGTAACCTTCGCCCGGCTGGCTGAGGATCGGCTGTGGCTTGATGGCGAACAGCGCCTCCACATCGATCTGGCCCTTGTTGCGCGAGCCTTCCTTGAGCGCGTAGTACAGTGCTTCGTCAGGACGCACACCGTTCTCGACCACCACTTGGTCGACCACGCGTTCTTCCTTGGCGCCGGTGTATTCGTTCTCCAGCACCGCCACCAGCTTGTCGCCTTCGCGGTAGACCTTTTCCAGCATCATGTCGCCGGTCATGATCACTTCTTTGGGGTACATGCTGCGGTAGTAGGTCGGGAAGGTCGTGCCGCCCATGGCCACGCCCGGCTTGATGTCGTCGGTGACGATTTCGACCTGGCTGCCCTTGTCGGCGATGAAGTCGGCCACCGACATACCGGTGAATTCGCAGATGGTGTCGTACACCAGCACGTTCTTGCCCGGCGCGACCTTGCCGTCGAGCACGTCCCAGCTGCTGACCACCAAGCCTTCGGCAGCGCCCCAGTGCTCGTTCTGCTCCAGGAACGAGTGCCCGCCTACTGCCAGCACGATCACGTCCGGGCGCAGGTCCTCGATGGTGGCCACATCAGCGGCAGTGCCCAGCCGCAGGTCGACCTTCAGGCGCGCCAGCTCCAACTGGTACCAGCGGGTGATACCGGCAATCTGGTCACGCTGCGGCGCCTTGGCGGCGATGGTGATCTGCCCGCCGATCTGGTCCTTCTTCTCGAACAGGGTCACGTCGTGGCCGCGTTCGGCTGCCACGCGGGCTGCCTCCATACCGGCCGGGCCGGCACCGACTACCACCACCTTGCGCTTGACGCCGGTGGTCTTCTCGATGATGTGCGGCACGCCCATGTATTCACGGGAGGTCGCAGCGTTCTGGATGCACAGCACATCCAGGCCCTGGTACTGCCGGTCGATGCAATAGTTGGCACCGACGCACTGCTTGATCTGGTCGATCTGCCCCATCTTGATCTTGGCGATCAGGTGCGGGTCAGCGATGTGCGCACGGGTCATGCCGACCATGTCCACGTAGCCGCCTTCGAGGATGCGCGTGGCCTGGTTCGGGTCTTTGATGTTCTGCGCGTGCAGCACCGGGACCTTGACCACTTCCTTGATGCCGGCTGCCAGGTGCAGGAACGGCTCTGGCGGGTAGCTCATGTTGGGGATGACGTTGGCCAGGGTGTTGTGGGTATCGCAACCCGAGCCGACCACGCCGATGAAGTCGATCATGCCGGTAGCGTCGTAGTAGGCGGCGATCTGCTTCATGTCCTCGTGGCTGAGGCCATCGGGGTGGAACTCGTCACCACAGATACGCATGCCCACGCAGAAGTCATCGCCGACTTCGGCGCGCACCGCCTTGAGCACTTCCAGGCCGAACTTCATGCGGCCTTCGAAGGTGCCGCCCCACTCGTCAGTACGTTTGTTGACCCGCGGGCTCCAGAACTGGTCGATCATGTGCTGGTGCACAGCGGACAATTCGACACCGTCCAGGCCGCCCTCTTTTGCGCGCCGCGCAGCTTGCGCGTAGTTGCCGATAACCCGCCAGATCTCTTCTACCTCGATGGTCTTGCAGGTGGCGCGGTGCACGGGCTCACGGATGCCGGAAGGCGACATCAGGGTCGGCCAGTTGAAACCGTCCCAGCGCGAGCGGCGCCCCATGTGGGTAATCTGGATCATGATCTTGGCGCCATGCTTGTGCATGGCGTCGGCCAGGTTCTGGAAGTGCGGGATGATGCGGTCGGTCGACAGGTTGACCGATGACCACCATTCCTGCGGGCTGTCGATGGCCACCACCGACGAGCCGCCGCAGATCGCCAGGCCGATGCCGCCCTTGGCCTTTTCTTCGTAATACTTCACATAGCGGTCGGTCGTCATGCCGCCGTCAGTGGCGTAGACCTCGGCGTGCGCGGTGCTGAGCACGCGGTTGCGGATGGTCAGTTTGCCGATCTGGATCGGCTGGAACATTGCTTCGAATGCCATGACGCTATCTCCGGCTTACAACGGCTTTGTAACGAACAGGCCATCTTCGTGGCCTTCTTCCGACCCGCCGTAGACCTGCTCGGCCACGGTGCGGATCGCGCTGCCACGGGCAGCGAGAATCTGGTCCATTGCGCCGGCGAACCAGCCGGTGAACATGTAGTCGACCTTGCGGCCGCACTTGCCATACACGTACACGAACGCCGAGTGCTTGAGCTTGACGCTGCAGGTGCCTTTGTCCAGGTCGATGTCCTGGATTTCGAACAGGCCCCAGCCACGCTGGGACAGGCGCTTCATGTAGTGCTCGAACACCGCCACGCCTTCCAGGCCATGGCACTCGGCTTCTTTTTCACACCAGTGCCAGGCGGACTTGTAGCCAGCTTTGTAGAGGATCTCGGCGTAGGCGTCGGCGCCCAGCACTTCCTCGATACCCATGTGGTTGTTGACGAAGAAATGGCGCGGTACATACAGCATCGGCAGGGCGTCGCTGGTCCAGACACCGGTTTCGCTGTCGACTTCGATTGGCAATTGCGGGGCGATCTTGGCCATGGAAACTCAACTCCATAAAAATTTTGTGTGATTGCCCCGACGTTGCTGGCCGGGGCCTTGAGGCTTGGAGAGCGGCTTACTCGCCCCAGACGTCCTTGAGGACATTTACCCAGTTCTCGCCCATGATCTTGCGCACCACACGCTCGGAGTGGCCGCGCTTGAGCAAGGTCTCGGTGAGGTTGGGGAACTCGCCGACGGTGCGGATGCCCAGCGGGTTGATGATCTTGCCGAAATTGGTCAGGCGGCGGGCGTAACCCTTGTCGTGGGTCAGGTACTCGAAGAAGTCCTGGCCGTGGCCCTGGGTGAAGTCGGTGCCGATACCGATGGCGTCTTCACCGACGATGTTCATGGTGTACTCGATGGCTTCGGCGTAGTCGTCGATGGTGGAGTCGATGCCCTTGGCCAGGAACGGCGCGAACATGGTCACGCCGACAAAACCGCCATGGTCGGCGATGAACTTGAGCTCCGCGTCCGACTTGTTGCGCGGGTGCTCCTTGAGGCCCGAGGGCAGGCAGTGGGAGTAGCAGACTGGCTTTTTCGACTCCAGGATGACCTCTTCGGAGGTCTTGGAGCCAACGTGGGACAGGTCGCACATGATGCCCACGCGATTCATCTCGGCGACGATTTCGCGACCGAAACCCGACAGCCCGCCATCACGCTCGTAGCAGCCTGTACCGACCAGGTTCTGGGTGTTGTAGCACATCTGCACGATGCCCACGCCCAGCTGCTTGAACACATCCACGTAGGCGATCTGGTCCTCGAAGGCGTGAGCATTCTGGAAGCCGAAGAGGATCCCGGTCTTGCCCAGTTCCTTGGCCTTGCGGATGTCGGCGGTGGTGCGCACCGGCATCACCAGGTCGCTGTTGTCGCGGATAAGCTTCTGGCTCGCAGCGATGTTGTCGACGGTGGCCTTGAAGCCTTCCCAGACCGACACCGTGCAGTTGGCTGCGGTCAGCCCGCCTTTGCGCATATCCTCGAACAGTTCGCGGTTCCACTTGGCGATGATCAAACCGTCGATGACGATGCTGTCGGCGTGAAGCTCGGCTGGGCTCATCAGGCTGTCCCCTTTTATTGAGTGGGTTCGCACCGAACGTTGTGCCGGCGCTTTGGGGCCAGCATATGCCTGTGTCCGCGGGCGCCCCGATGCAAAAACGACAGGGGGTTTGCCGAAAGCGTCAATGCGCGACATGGCGGGTCTGGGACGCCGTCAGGGGATGCGAGACAGTCTCGATAACGACCCTTTCGGCCGTTGCATGAACATTTGCCCGGGGAGCTATCGCCGAGCCTGCGCCTGAGCGAGAATCTCGGCGATTCAACAGCCTGTTGAGGAGAAACGGATGAAATCAATGGCATGGCTGGTGCTGCTGGCCTTCATGAGCGGGGCCCAGGCCGGTGAGGAAGAAAGCACGCCTTGCGACAATGTCGACACCGACCAGCAGACGTTCGCCTGCGCGGAATTCAACAAGCAGACCGCCGAACGTGAACTGAACTCGGCCTATGACGACATGGTGCAGCGGATGCTCGATCAGTATGGTGATGACGCCGGCCTGCAGTCGCAGATTGAGGCTGCCAGAAAGGTCTGGGCTCAATTGCGCGATGCCGATTGCAAAATCGAAACCCACGGTGAGCGAGCGGGTAGCAAGGCGTTCCAGATAGCCTGGAATAGCTGTATTGCGCAGCGTAGCGATGAGCGATCGGAGTATTTGCGCAGCCTGGGCTCGCAAAACAGTGATGAACCAGCCCCTGAGGATTGATCAGGCACGCGTGCGTGAACGATCAACGCCATAGGAACCCTATGCTGCTGATCATGCCCTGCTTTCTCGCTAGTGCGTCCAGAGGCTGCAAACGCCAAGCCTGGTTTTGCTCAAGCCTCGTGCTTGAGCGCTCCCGATCAGTCTCCACCCCCCTGGCGGAAAATTGATCGGGGCTCCTGTGTGCCCTGCTGCCCCCCCATTCGCGCACCTGTCGAAGATGATCCTTCCACGGCATCACGCAGGTGTAGTCAAACCGCCCTGATAAGCCGGTCTTCCCTTGGGCAACGTTCGTACCGTGCCCGGTAGCAACGGGTGAAGTACGAAGCCGATTCGAACCCACACGCCACCGCCACCTCCAACACGCTCATGTCAGTCTGGCGCAACAGCTGCCGCGCCTTGTCCAACCGCAAACGCAGATAAAACCCACTCGGCGTGTCATCCAGGTGCAAGCGGAACAACCGCTCCAGCTGCCGCCGCGTCACCTGCACCGCATCGGCCAGCACCTGGGTATTGAGTGGCTGCTCGGTATTGCGCTCCATCTCCCCGATCACCTTCACCAGCTTCTTGTTGCTGATGCCATAGCGGCTTGCGATCTGCATGCGCTGGTGGTCCTGGCGCGGGCGGATTCGCCCGAGTACGAACTGCTCGGACACCTGCACCGCCAGCTCACTGCCATGCGCTTGGGCAATCAGGTCGAGCATCAGGTCGATGGAGGCGGTGCCGCCCGCGCACGTGATGCGCCGGCGGTCGATCTCGAACAGCTCCTGGGTCGCATGCAAGCGAGGGTAGCGCTCTTTGAAGGCGTCCAGTGCTTCCCAATGCAACGTAGCGCGGTGGCCGTCGAGCAGGCCCGCTTCGGCGAGCACCACGGGGCCGGTATCGATGCCGCCGAGAATCGCGCCTTCGTGATCGAGGCGGCGCAACGCCTGCTGCAGCGCCGGGCCGTAACACCGCAACGGCTCGAAGCCGGCGACGATCAACAGTATTGCACCCGCCTCCCCTTCCCCCAGCGCACCATCGGCATTCACCGACATGCCGTTACTGGCCGCCACTGCGCCGCCATCCAGGCTCAACACACGCCAGCGGTACGAAGGCCCTTTGAACCGGTTGGCCACGCGCAGCGGCTCCAGGGCACTGATGAAGCCCATGGCCGAGAACCCCGGCAGCAGCAGGAAATGGATCAGTTGCGGCATTGCGTGCTCCACGTCGCAGGTGGTCGCTTCCGTGCAAATGTTGGTCGCCAGGGTGCGATTTTCCACCCTGCCGCCAGCGTAGCGTATTCACACGGTCCGCAGAGGCCGCCCTCAATAACAATATGCACTGCCGATGGAGAGCCACCATGCACAGCTTGATCCGCCGCAGCCTGTTGTCCCTTGCACTGAGCAGCATCGTTGTCACACCGCTTTTCGCCGCCGAACCTGCGGCCTGCAAGAACGTGCGCCTTGGCGTGGTCAACTGGACCGACGTCATCGCCACCAGCGCCATGGCGCAAGTGTTGCTCGACGGCCTGGGCTACCAGACCAAACAGACCAGCGCCTCGCAGCAGATCATCTTCGCCGGCATCCGCGACAAGCGCCTGGACATGTTCCTGGGTTACTGGAACCCGATCATGACCCAGACCATTACACCGTTCATCGATGCCGGGCAGGTCAAAGTGCTCGACCAACCGAGCCTGGAGGATGCCAGGGCCACCTTGGCCGTACCTAAGTACCTGGCCGACAAAGGCCTGAAAAGCTTCGCAGATATCCACAAGTTCGAGAAAGCGCTGGGCGGCAAGATCTACGGCATCGAACCCGGGTCCGGCGCCAACACCCAGATCAAGGCGATGATCGCCAAGAACCAGTTCGGCCTGGGCAAGTTCCAGCTGGTCGAGTCCAGCGAGGCCGGCATGCTCGCCGCAGTCGACCGCGCCGTGCGCCGCAAGCAGGCGGTGGTGTTCTTCGGCTGGGCGCCGCACCCGATGAACGTGAACATCGACATGGTCTACCTGGGCGACAGCCAGGATGCCCTGGGCCCTGACGAAGGCCGTGCCACGGTGTGGACCGTCACCGCGCCGGACTACGCACAACGCTGCCCCAACGCCCATCGCCTGCTGGCCAACCTGAAATTCAGCGCCGAAGACGAGAGCCGCATGATGCAGCCGCTGCTCGACCACAAGGACGCCCTGGAGTCAGCGCGCCAGTGGCTCAAGGACCACCCCGAGGACAAGGCGCGCTGGCTTGAAGGGGTCACCACCTTCGATGGCAAGCCTGCGGCGGACAACCTCAAGCTTACCGCCAACTGACAGGGCCTGATCGCCCGCAAACCGGCTCCCCCAGCGTCATCTCCCACCAGGGTTCACCGCGAACCTTGTGGGAGCCGGCTTGCCGGCGATTGGGCCACCACAGACCAGAAAAGGAACCCAACCATGAATAACGACGTCATCATCACCTGCGCCCTCACCGGCGCCGGCGACACAGTCGCCAAGAGCCACCTAGTCCCGGTCACCCCAAAGCAGATCGCCGAGGCCGCCGTCGAGGCCGCCAAAGCCGGCGCCACCGTGGTCCACTGCCATGTCCGTGACCCGCAAACCGGCCGTTTCAGCCGCGACGTGAACCTGTACCGCGAGGTCATGGAGCGCATCCGCGAAGCCGACGTGGACATCATCGTCAACCTCACCGCCGGCATGGGTGGCGACCTGGAAATCGGCCCGGGCGAGTCGCCCATGGCGTTCGGCCCCGGCACCGACCTGATCGGCCCGCTGGAGCGCCTGGCCCACGTCGAAGCCCTGCTGCCGGAGATCTGCACGCTCGATTGCGGCACCCTCAACTTCGGCGACGGCAACGCCATCTATGTTTCCACGCCGGCGCAATTGCGCGCCGGCGCCAAACGCATCACCGAGCTTGGCGTGAAGGCCGAGCTGGAAATCTTCGACACCGGCCACCTGTGGTTCGCCAAACAGATGATCAAGGAAGGCCTGCTGGACGACCCGCTGTTCCAGCTGTGCCTGGGCATCCCATGGGGCGCGCCGGCCGATACCACCACCATGAAGGCGATGGTCGACAACCTGCCAGCCAATGTCACCTGGGCCGGCTTCGGCATCGGCCGCATGCAAATGCCGATGGCCGCGCAGGCCGTGCTGCTGGGCGGCAACGTGCGGGTCGGCCTGGAAGACAACCTGTACCTGGACCGCGGCGTGCTGGCCAGCAACGGCCAGCTGGTGGAACGCGCTGCCGAGATCATTACCCGCATGGGCGGCCGTGTACTCAGCCCGGCAGAAGGCCGGGAAAAAATGAACCTCAAGCGCCGCTGATTCCTTCAGGAGACCGATATGCCTTTCATCACCGAGATAAAGACCTTTGCCGCCCTGGGTAGCGGCGTGATCGGCAGCGGCTGGGTCGCCCGCGCCCTCGCCCACGGCCTGGACGTGGTGGCCTGGGACCCGGCTCCCGGCGCCGAACAGGCACTGCGCAAGCGGATCGCCAACGCCTGGCCAGCGCTCGAAAAGCAAGGCCTGGCCGAAGGTGCCTCCCAGGGCCGGCTGACGTTCGTCAGCACCATCGAAGCGTGCGTGCGCAACGCCGACTTCATCCAGGAAAGCGCGCCAGAGCGGCTGGACCTCAAACTCGACCTACACGCCAAAATCAGCGCCGCAGCCAAGCCTGACGCGATCATCGGTTCAAGCACCTCGGGCCTGCTGCCCAGCGAGTTCTACGAGTCGTCCACCCACCCTGAACGCTGCGTCGTCGGCCACCCATTCAACCCGGTGTACCTGCTGCCGCTGGTCGAGATCGTCGGCGGTTCCCGCACTTCACCCGATGCCATTGAAGCCGCCAAAACCATCTACACCGCACTCGGCATGCGCCCACTGCACGTGCGCAAGGAAGTGCCAGGCTTCATCGCCGACCGCCTGCTCGAAGCGTTGTGGCGCGAGGCGCTGCACCTGGTCAACGACGGTGTGGCGACCACCGGTGAGATCGACGATGCCATCCGCTTCGGCGCCGGCCTGCGCTGGTCGTTCATGGGTACCTTCCTCACCTACACCCTGGCCGGTGGCGATGCCGGCATGCGCCACTTCATGTCGCAGTTCGGCCCTGCCCTGAAGCTGCCCTGGACCTACCTGCCAGCGCCGGAGCTGACCGACAAGCTGATCGACGATGTGGTCGACGGCACCTCCGAGCAACTGGGCGAGCGCAGCATCGCCGCGCTGGAGCGCTATCGTGATGACACCCTGCTGGCAGTGCTGGAGGCGGTGAAGACCAGCAAAGCCACACACGGCATGGCCTTTGGCGATTGAGGAGCAAGCGATGCCCGCACTGATCACCTACCGCACCCCAGTCCAGGAGGACTGGGTCGACTACAACGGGCATCTGCGCGATGCCTTCTACATGCTCATTTTCAGCTACGCCACCGACGCGCTGATGGAGCGCATTGGCCTGGATACCGATAGCCGTGGGCAAAGCGGCAACTCGCTGTTCACCCTGGAAGCGCATATCAACTACCTGCACGAGGTGAAACTCGGTACCGAGGTGTGGGTACAAACGCACATCTTGGGCTTTGATCGTAAGCGTCTGCACGTTTATCACAGCCTGCACAGGGCGGGGTTCGAAGACGTGCTGGCAGCCAGTGAGCAGATGCTGCTGCACGTAGACTTGGCCGGGCCTAAATCTGCGCCATTTAACCAGAAGGCCGAGGCGGCTCTGCAAAGCATCCTGGATTCACAGAAGGACTTGGCGTCACCCGAGCACGTTGCCAGAGTGATGCGTCTTGCCCGGTAGAGGCTTCGCCAGGTATTCAGCGGGTCGCATTAATACCGTTGACTCCCCGTGGTTTGCCCGCAGTGGACCCAATCGCTGACGAGTAGACAACTGGCATGAGCCCAAAAAAATTGCCCCGGAAAGCCGTGAGCATCCGGGGCCAAGAGCGAGCAACATCCACTGTGCATGAAGAAGGTGACCAAACCCTCCGTTGCGGTAGATGGCGTGAGTGTGCGCAGTTGCGACCCGGCGAATTTAGCCGTAAACGACCTGTTCTTAGCCAAAGCAGCCATGCCGGTATTCTGTTGTTGCGGGTATGTCGCACTCGTCACAGAATCAGTCGTAAATCACAGCAGCACTCTCTTAGCGATAAAAGGGACAACAGCCATGATGCATGCGGATTTGATTGATCAGGACGACCTCGCCGGCCAACTGCGCGCGCGCGGGTTCGATATCCCAGCCGGGGCCAGTGCCGAGCAGGCCTGCGAGGCGGTAGTGCGTGGGTTGACCGAGCCCAATGCGCGCGCACTCAAGGGCATGGTCGAGCAGATGTATACCGGCAGTGCGACGATTCTGCCGGCGGTGCGCCAGGCCATCGATAAGCAGTTGTTGCCAGCGCTTGCGAGTTTCAACAAGCGGGCCTGATTCATGTTTTCTGTACTGGCCCTATCGCCGGCAAACCAAGTCCCACAGTGATGACACGAAGCTCCAGGCCTGTGCAGCACCTGTGGGGGCTGGCTTGCCGGCAATAGGGGCAGGCCTGCCCTACACAGGCTCGGCCAGTTTCTCCAGCGCTGCAGTGCGGTCGAACAGCCGCGCCAGCCCTTCCTGGTGAGTCACACCCACCACCGTACACCCCGGCAACTCCCGCCTGAGCATTTCCAGCAAGCCCCGGGCACTGCCCAGATCCAGCTGGCTGGTCGCCTCATCCAGGTACAAGGTATCCGGCCGGTACAGTAACGCCCGCGCCAGGCTCAACCGCTGCTGCTCCCCGCCGGAAAGCACGCGTGCCCACTCAGCCTGCTTGTCCAGTTGCCCCGTCAGAGCTCCCAGCCCCACCTTGCCCAGCACATCGATCAACTGCAGATCGTCTATCGACTGCACCTGTGGATAAGCCAGTAACGCGCGCAGGCTCATGTGCGGCATGTAGGGCTTTTGCGGTAGCAGCAAGCTGCGCCCCGGCGGCAGCTGCCACTCGCCCAGGCAGTAGGGCCAAAGCCCCTGCAAGGTGCGCAGCAGGGTCGACTTGCCAACCCCGCTGCGCCCACCCAGCCGTAGCCACTGGCCCCGCCCTGCTTGCAGGTCCAGATCGCGCAGCATGGCACTGCCATCGGGCCGGCAGAGCGTCAGCCCCCGCGTACACAGGCAATCACCCTGCGTGGCAGTGACGGCCTGCCTACGGCTGGCAGTGATCGCCTGCTCGAACTGCTCCAGCCGCTGCAATGCAGCGCTCCAACGCACCAGCTTGTGATAAAGCTTGATGAACCAACTGAGCGAGCCGTGCACCGCGTTGAAGGCACTGCGGATCTGCATCAGCCCACCCAGGGTGATGGTCTTGGCCATAAAGGCTGGCAAGGCGGAAAACACCGGGATGATCAGGCTCAAGCGTTCATAAGAGACGGTAAACAGGCTGAGATTGCGTTCACGCCCCATCAGTTGGCGCCAGTTGCCGGCGATGGCGCGAAAGCGCTCGGCCAGGTGCTCGCGTTCGACCGCCTCGCCCCGGTAAAGCGCAATCTGTTCGGCATGGTCGCGCTTGCGCAGCAGGCTGGCACGAAAGTCCGCTTCGCGGTGTTCACGCTCGTAATTCAACGCATGCAGCGGCTTGCCGATCAGGTGTGTCACCCAGCTGCCGACCAAGGTGTAGCCCAGGACGATCCACACCAGGTAGCCATGAACCGTGAATGACTCGCCCAAGAGGCTGAAGGTCTGCACCCCCGACAGGTTCCACAGGATCACCATGAACGCGCCGACCTGCGCAAGGTTGATCACCAGCGAGGCCACCAGTTCGATGCTCAGCCCGACCATCAGGTCGATGTCCTGGGCAATGCGCTGGTCGGGGTTGTCCGGCTCGCCAGTCAACCCCAGCCGGTAGAAAGCCTGATCGGCAAGCCAGGCATCGGTCAGGCGCCCGGTCATCGCCTGGCGCCAGCGCAGCTCCAGCCCTTTGCGGATATAGTCCATGGCCACGACGATCAGCACATAACTACCCAGATACAGCGCGTACTCAGCCACCAGGCCATACAGCCCCGCAGTGTCAAACGCGGCCAGCGTGTCGTAGAAGACCTTGCTCCAGCTGTTGATCAGCACATTGATCTGCACCACCAGCAACCCCAGGCCGATCACCGCCGCCAACATGAGCCAGGCCAGCCATTGCCCACGGTCGTGCCAGAACGGGCGGCTGAGGCGGTAGAAGGTGCGCAGGGTTTTCACAGTGCCTGCTCCAGCGCCGCCTCAGAGGGCAGCAGGCGAAGTTGTACCTGGTTGCCCCGAGGGAACAACTGCCCTGCCTGTCGTTGCAGCGCTGGCAGGGTCAATGCCTCAGGCAATCGGACCTGGGTCTGCAGGTAGCGTGGGTCGTGCCAGCGGCGGTCGCTGAGGATCAGGCGCTTGAACTGGGTTTGCGGGTCTTCACGGCGCTTGCTCTCCTGACGCAGCAGCTGGCGCCGCTCGGCCAGCACCCACTCGGCATCTGGCTGCAGGCTGGCAAGCGTCTTCTGCGCCATGGCCCACAGCTCATCGGCTCGCGCCGGGTCGCAGGTGAAGCTGAGGCTGCTTTCGACGCGCTGCGTCTCGGCATTCAGCTCGCTGTCGAAACGCAGGCGGTATACGCCTGAGGCCTCGCCACGCAGCTGCGCCTTCAGCCGCTGGTTCGCCAGGTCGCGCAGCACCGATACCCGCACCGCCGCCTCGGGGCTCCAGGCTTGCGGGTGGAAGCTGCTGGCCCGCAATACCACACGCGGTTCCGGCGCGATGGCCAGGTCCTCACGGCGTTGACCGGGCTGCTGCAAGGCCTGCTGGCTGGCCAGCGAAACGCTGCGCGGGAGGGTCGCGAGCATTTCCCGGACCATTTTCTCCAGCGGTTCAGGCGCTGTATCCGCCATCAGGTAATAGGTCACTGGAGCACCGGCCAAAAGCTTCCAGTCGGCGCTCAGCTGTTCGGCGGTCAATTGGACGAGGGCCCGCGGATCCGGCGACTGCCAGTGATCCACCCCGTACTTGAGCACGCGCTGGCGGCTTTCCTGCACCTCGCGAACGTCATCCGGTCGGCTGCGCAGACGTTGCAGCAACTCGTCACGGGACTGGGTGAACAGAGCCTGGTCTACGCTGGCCAACTGACTCGTGCGATAGCTTTGCATCAGCGCCAACAAGTACTCTGGTTCGGCGCCAAGGTTGAGCGTCAAACGGTGGGGCTGATGATCGAGGCTGAGCGTGGCGCGATGCGTCTGGCGCCATGTGGCCAGCGCTGCTGGGTCCATACCCGGCAGCCCGCTGCGCGCGCCAAGCTGCGCGGCCATCTGCAGTCGCCAGGCCGGTACCCCTTGCAGGGAGTAGCCGGCCGACGAGTCAACCTGCAACAGCCATTTGCCATCCGGGCCGTTGCGCTTGAGCCAGACCACGCGATCACCGTTGCTCAGGTGCCAGTGTTGCACATGCTGCTCAGGGAACATCTCGCGCTCGACAATATCAGCCGCCGGCACCGCAGCGGGCATTTCCAGGATGGCTACCGACGCCTTTTCTGGCGCCGTCTGCACAGGGGCCGTAAGCGATCTGCCGGCCAGTTCGACTTGCCTCGCCTCAACCTGCGCGACGGTCGGCAAGGCGATTTCGGAGTTGCCCGCCGCACTCACCTGCAATACCCGGTCAGCGCTGGCCAGCCAGCGATGCAGGCGCTCGTTCAGGTCATCACGCGAGATGTTGCCCAACACTTCCAGATAGCGCGCAGCGGTGGCGTGCCGCTCGGTGACGGCATTACCCTGCACGGCAGCGTTGTTGAGTTGTTCCACCCACTGCTCGAAGGTGCGCGGGTCTTGCTTGGCCAGCGTCTTCTCGCCCAGCGCTTGGATATGCTCGCGCTCACGTTGCAGGTCCGTTTCGGTGAAGCCATGCTGGCGCAAGCGCTCGATCTCGGTCAGTAGTTGCTGCAGCGCCTGGTCGTGCGCCTGGCCTTCGACGCCGGCGGCGATACCGAGCACGGTGGAGTGTTCACCGATCAAGGTTTTCTGCGCGGTGAGGCTGCGCACCCCAGCGGCGTGCGGTTGGCGACGCAGGCTGTCGAGCATTGCAGCGAGGGTCATGCGGTCGATCAGCCGCTCGCGCAATGCGGCGCGTGTAGTGCCGCGGCTATCCGGCTCATGCAAGCGGAACAGCATCGCCACCTGGTTGCTGCCCGATTGCGGGTCCTGCAGACGGAACACTTTCAGCGTGTCGTCCAGCACCAGCTCCCGATGCTCGCGCCGCGGCACTTCGCCAGCCCTGGCCGCGCCGAAGGCCTGTTCGATCTGGGCGCGCATGGCCTGGGGGTCGAAATCGCCGACTGCCGACAGCACCATGTTGTTGGGCAGGTACCAGCGGTTCTGGAAGGCCTGCAGGTTCTGCAGGCTGGCCGCGCGGATCGCCGCCTCGTTGCCGATGGTCCGGTGCCCGGGGTAGCGCGAGCCCACCCGCTGCGAGGCAGTGCGCTGCTCGTTCATGCGCTGGGCCACACCCAGGCCGCCGCGCCATTCCTCGATCACGATGGGCCGCTCCCGCTCCAGGTCCTGGGCGTTGTAGTCACCGGCGAACGCCAGGTCGGCCAGGGCCTGCAATGCCTGGGGCGCCTGGCGCACGCCAGCGGGTGGGGCAATCAGGTACTGGGTGCGTTCGTAGTTGGTCATGGCATTGAAGTGCCGGCCCTGTACCCAGCCCAGGTCGGTCATGCGCTGGCGCACGTTCTGCTGGCGGCCCGCGCGGCTGTGAAAGGCCAGATGTTCGACCATGTGGGCAACGCCAACCTGGTCGTCTTCCTCGTCGACCGAACCGGCCTTGACGGTCAAACGCAGGTCCAGGCGGCCATGCTGAGCCGTTTCACGCACCATCCGGTAGGCAAGCCCGTTGGCCAGCTTGCCCTGGATGACCTGGCGGTCCCAGGGCAAAGGTGCATCGGGTTCAGGGATCGACGCGCAGGCGCCGAGCAACAGCGGGCCGAGCAGGCCCGCGATGAGCTTTTTCATCAGGGTATCCACGGTTTTTATAAAGTCAGAAGCGGTAGCCGACTTCCAGCCAGTACTGGCGGCCGACTTCGTAGCGGGTCACGGCCTGGCTGCCGGCGCTGACGGTCGGGTTGGTCTTGTCGGCGACATTGGTGATGTCGACCGAGGCGAACACGGCCTGGTCCTTGGCCGTTGGCAGCTCCCAGTAAACTTGCATGTCCCAGGTCATGGCGCTGCCGACCGCCGCCGCCTCGTACACGCTGAGGGTTTCGTTATCGAGGTCGACCGTGCGCCCGGTATCGATGATCTGCTTGTACTTGCTGCGAAAACGCAGGAAGTTGCTGATGCTCATGTGCCAGGCGGGGATCTCGGTAATGGTCGTCAGCCGTGCGGTCCATGGGCGGTTGAAGTTGTTCGGCGGCAGTTCGACGAAGTCCATTCGCTTGCCGTCGTAGAGCACGGCACTACCGTCATATTCTTCACTGTCGAGGATCGAGTCGTAGTCGGTGTACGAGTCTTCGCTGCGCTGCCAGCCCGCCGCGAACTGGGCGCTGGTGCTGGTGCCAAACAGCTTGAGTTCCTGCTGGGGGGTAACGGTCAGCGTCACCGTGTCGCTCTCGCTGCGACCTTGGTTGGTGTAGATGTAGTAGTTGCTGCGGTAACCGGGCAGTGCTGGCAGGTCTTCGACACTGGAGTAGGAGCGCACGATCTTGTCGCGCCCCTTGCGGTTGACATACTTGAGGTCGAACAGAGTGTTCAGCCACAGCTGCTCAAGGCCGAGCGTAAGCTCATCGTCATACGGGATGTTCAGGGTCGAGAAGCGCGTGTCATTGGCTACTCGGGTAGCCTCGATCCACGGCGAGTCCTGATCGGCGCGCAGGTAGCGCACATTCAGCTGGCCGCGGCCGTCGTTGAGGCGGGTCTTGAACAGATTGCGCCCATAGTAGCGGTTGGCACCAAAGGTCAGCACCGTTGAGCGGTCACCGAAGAAGTCGTAATCGCCGGCAAAGCGCGGGGCAACGGTCTTTTTCTCCATGTAGTCGTCGCCTTCCACCCGAACACCCGGGCGCAGGCCCAAGTTGCCCAGCTGAATGCTGTCCTGGAGGTAGAACGCGTATTTCTTCTCGTCCTGGCTGATCTTGCCTGCTTCATACACCATGCGTGAGTTGGCCCATTGCCGGGTGTTGCCATTGAGCAGCTGGCCAACCGAGCAGTAAGGATCGTCACCGCAGCTGCTACCGTCGTCACGCTTGTTCATGGTGACACTGCTGGCTTGGGTGGACCGCTCCCAGGTAGCTCGCTTGTAAGAGAGGTCGATACCCGTGACCAATGAATGCGCCACACCACCGAACCACACCGGCAGCCACTGGGCCTTCACCGCGTAGTCCAGGCCGTCCTGGGTCTGGTCGAGGTCGCCGTAGGCACCCTCGGCACTGCGTGATGTGTTGCTCAGCGACTTGCCCCAGTTCTTGACGTCGGAGTAGTACCAGTTGATGTAGTCGTCCTGCTCGGAATCGCGCGAGCTGGTCAGCCGCGTCACCGCCAGGGTGTGGGTCCACGTGGCGTTGTCAGCCAACCAGGTGGCCTTTACCGAGCCTTGATAGCCGCCCTCTTCGGTGACGAACTCGGAGTTGCGCTGGTTGGCGCGGAAGTAGGTGTTTTCGCCGGGGCCGTAGATGAACGAGCTATCCAGGGTGAGCTGGTCATTCATGTTCCAGTAAGTCTTGAGCATGTAATTGGTCAGCTCGCGGGTCTGGTCCTTGCGCGAAGGCCCGTTGCCACTTTCGTAGCCATCGCTGTAGGCGTTCAGTGGCAGCACCGAGCGTTTCTGCGAGAACGCCAGGATGGCGCCGAAGTCATCGGTCAGGTGGCCTTCGAGCATGCCGCGAACAGTGGTTTTCTCGAACTCTGGCTGGTACTGCTCGTCCGAGGCCTGATCGAAGTTTTCCTGATCGGCTTCGGTGATGTGGTAGCGGGTCCACGCCGAACGGCTGAGGGCATAAGAGACCTTGCCGTGAAACGCCTTGCTCGGTCGGCGGGTGATCGCATCGACCACGCCGCCGTTGAAGCCGCCGTACTCCGCCGGTACGTTGCTGTCGTAGACTTTCACTTCCTGCAGCAAGTCCGCATCCAGCGCAATACCGTGGGAGCGGCTGGGGGTGGAATCGAACTGACGCACATCGTTGAAGTCATGGGCGCCAGGGTCGAGGTCGTTGTTGATCGAGATGCCGTCGATCATGAAATTGTTCTGGTAGTACTTGGCGCCGTTGATGCTGATATCCGCCGGGGCAATTTCGCCCGGCGTGTTGGAGTTTTGCTGGCGGGTGCTGAATTGCACGCTGGGGTGCATCTGCAGCAGTGTGGTGATGTCGCCATTGGCGCCCGGGAAAGCTTTGATCGCCTTGCTACCGATGACCGTAGCGCCCATGTAGCTGTTCTCTTCGGTCTGCCCCAGCACCACGGTGTTGTGCAGCTCCAGCGGGCCTTGGCCGTCGCTGTGCAACAGGCGGAAGATGAACGTGCCCGCCTCGAACTCCCAGGTGATGCCACTGCTTTGCAGCAGTCGCGACAGCGCCGCCTCGCTGCTGAAGTTGCCACTGACCGCGGTGGACTCCAGGCCCTCCAGCAGGTCCGGGTCGACGCTGACCTGCAGCCCACTTTGCTGGCCGAAAGTGATCAGGGCGATGGCCAGATCCTGGCGGGGAATGGTGAACGGGTGTACCTGGGTGAGCTGGGCATGCTCAGCGTCTGTCTGTGCATGAGCTGGCGGCTGATCCAGCAAGGCACAGAGCCCCAACATGCCCGCGCCGCCAACATGTTTCAGGCGCAACGACCAATCCCACGCACTGCGCGGCTTCCGGCTTGATGTTTCAGTCATCCCACATCCCCACCCCCGGCAAGCGCCGGACTGCAAAATAGAATACGAATCGATATCAGTTGTTGCGCGCGGAGGAGAAGACGGGGCAGTGCGGGGGATTTTCAGAAAATTGTGAAATTAATTTTCGCCGGGGATTTTTGGGGCCGCTTTGCGGCCCCGGCAACGTCAAGGTTTGCTCAACACCAACAGCCAGGGCCCATAGCTGCGCACCTCGCCACCGTGCGGCTGGACCACTGCACGCAGCGCCGCCTCGGGCTTACGCAGGTCGTACACACCCGTCACCCGCTTGGCCCCCAGTGCATCGTCACGCAGCATCACCTTGCCTGGCATATACGGCGCTAGCGCCTGCACCAGCTCGGCCACCGTCTGGTCGTCTGCAATCAGCTGCCCCTGGCGCCAGGCGGCGGCTTGGGTGGGCACGAAAGTACGCAGCTGCACATGCCCATCCACATAACGCAGCCGCTGCCCCGCCGTCAGTGCAGCAGCCAGTACCTGTGCATCGGCCGTGTCCTCGACCCGTACCGAGCCATGCTGCACATCCACCCCTACCCGCCCCGACCGCAGCTCGACATTGAACGCCGTGCCGGTGACCGTCACCTGCACATCGTTGGCACGCACATGGAACGGCTTGGCCGTGTCGGGCATGACCTCGAAGAACGCCTGGCCGGCGAGCAGCTTCACATCCCGGTGATCGCCGCTGTAGTCCACGGCAATGGCGGTGCCGCTGTCCATCTGCACCACGCTGCCATCAGCCAGGGTGACGTCGCGGGTCTCGCCTTGTGCGGTGCGATAGTCAGCCTGCAAGCGCAGGCTCAGGGAAGGCGCGACAGCTACCCATAAACAGGCTGCCACCGCCGCCCCCAGCCACCAGCGCCGCCGGGGCTTGCGCTTGACCGGTAGCGGCAGCACTTCGGCCTTGGGCCACAGTTCGCGGGTGGTCGGCGCCAGCTGGCCGGTGAGCTGCCACACCCGTTCGGCCTTGTGGAAGGCCTGGGCGTTGGCCGCGTCGCTGGCGCACCATTGCTCGAACTCATCCCTTAGCTGAGGGTCGTCAGGTGACTGCTGCAGGCGCAGGAGCCATTCCAGGGCCTGCTCGCGGCGGCTGGATAGCGGGGCTGCGGACGTCATGTCGGGCAAGTCTCCTGAGGGCTGAAGGGCGCGCAGGGTCGCACAGAGCTACCCTGCTCGGCAAAGGACGCACCAGCCTCGCGTTTTTTCACAGATCATCCTCCAGGCGCGCCATGCAGTGGCTCAGGGCATCGCGCACCAGTTGGTGCACCAGGCTGACCGATACATTCAGGTGGTTGGCCACTTCTTGCAGGGTATGGCCGCCCAGGCGGTGCATTTCGAACGCCACGCGGGTGCGCTGAGGCAATTCCTCAAGGGCGCGGCTGATGGCGCTGAGTTCATTTTGCTGGGTGACCGCCTGCTCGGGCGACACACTGGTCGAGGGCAGCTCGGCGAGAATCTCATCACCGTTGGGTTGGGCTTTTTCGGTGGCGATACGGCGGGTCTGGTCGAGGGCCAGGTTGCGCACGATGCGGTACAGGTAACTGGCCGGGTGGCGAATGTCGGCATCGTCCTGCTGGCGACTGAAGCGCAGCCACGCCTCCTGCACCACATCTTCGGCGCGGGCGCGGCAGCCAACGATTGGCGAGGCGTAGTCGACCAATGCTGCCCGGTGGGCCAGGTAGAGCTGCAGTTTGTCGTCCGCCACGGGGTGGTATGCCAAGCGATTTCGGGGCGGAAATGTTACCTGTAGTCGAGAATCATTATCAACCAATCATATGCTGTTGCCTTCCAGGCCTCATCGCCGGCGAGCCGTCTCCCACAGGTACCGCGCGGTCTCAGGCCTGGCGGTGATCTGCGGGAGCGAGGTTGCCGGTGATAGGGCTGCAAAGCAGCCCCGATGCTTTAAAGCCTCACACTGGCAAAGGTCGACTCGTTGCGCGCCTGGCTCAGTGCAGCCATCGGCCCGCTGTGCGGCGACAGGGTCATGGCTTGCGGAATCGGCATCATTGCCACTTGCTGTGCGGTGTTTGAACCTACTCGTTCATCACGCGGCGGAATGCCGAAGTACTCGCGGTAGCACTTGGAGAAGTGCGGCGTGGAGACGAAGCCGCACACCGAGGCCACTTCGATGATCGACATCGGCGTCTGCTTGAGCAGCTGCCGCGCACGGATCAGGCGCAGCTTCAGGTAATAGCGCGACGGCGAGCAGTGCAGGTACTTCTGGAACAGCCGCTCAAGCTGGCGACGCGACACGGCCACATACACGGCCAGTTCGTCCAGGTCGATCGGCTCTTCGAGGTTGGCCTCCATCAGTGCGACGATTTCCTGCAGCTTCGGCTGGTTGGTTCCCAGCATGTGCTTGAGCGGTACGCGCTGGTGGTCCTGCTCGTTGCGAATGCGCTCGTAGACGAACATCTCAGAGATCGCCGCCGACAGTTCGCGACCATGATCGCGGCTGATCAGGTGCAGCATCATGTCCAGCGGCGCAGTGCCGCCAGAGCTGGTGAAGCGGTTGCGGTCGAGGGTGAACAGGCGTGTGCTCATGTTGGCCCGCGGAAACGCCTCCTGCATCGCCGCCAGGCATTCCCAGTGCACGCTGCAGTCGAACCCATCGAGCAGGCCGGCACAGGCCAGCGCCCAGCTACCGGTGCACACAGCGCCCAAACGGCGCGACTGACGCGCCTGGGCCTGCAGCCAGGTGACATGCTCACGGGTAACCGAACGCTGGATCCCCACGCCACCGCAGACGATAACGGTGTCGATGGGAGGGGCGTTGGCGATGGAGGCGTCCGGCGTGATCTGCAAGCCATCGCTGGCCCACACCTGGCCGCCATCGACGGTGAGCGTGTGCCAGCGGTACAGCTCACGGCCGGAAAGCTGGTTGGCCATGCGCAGCGGCTCCACGGCCGAGGCCAAGGAAATCAGGGTGAAGTTGTCCAGAAGGAGAAACCCGATGGACTGGGGTGCTGTGCGGTTCTGGGTTGGATTCCCGGAGGTGTACGACGTCATCGCGATTTCTCCTCACACAAAAACAGGGTGTGCCTCAGGCGGGCACTGATTTTTTGTAATGGCCCCAATTCATTTGCAGGGGCTTTGCCAATCTCAACGCAAGGGCCGTGCCTGAAATTGAACGGCCATCCAAAAAAACCCAAAAACGACGCCTTTTTTCAGCAATTCCGGCTCGGCGATCGGGTTGTTGATAAAACCCAAACCGGCGGGCCAGCGCCTTTGCGTGTCACTCATGAGCACTTTGGTGACACGCTCAAGGCAGGTTGCCCAGAAACGACACTGTTTAGTGTCACCGACAATGGCGACACTGATCGCGACACCCGACGACCGGCTGATACGAAGACGCCCCAAAACGGGGCGTCCTGACGAGAATAGCTCACCGTCAGCGCATCAACATTCGATGGCGCTGACCGCCAAACCGCCGCGCGAGGTCTCTTTGTACTTGTCGTGCATGTCGGCGCCGGTGTCGCGCATGGTGCGGATCACCTGGTCCAGAGAGATGAAATGCTCGCCGTCACCGCGCAGGGCCATCTGTACGGCGTTGATGGCCTTGACTGCGGCAATGGCGTTGCGTTCGATGCACGGCACCTGCACCAGGCCACCGACCGGGTCGCAAGTCAGGCCAAGGTTGTGCTCCAGGGCGATCTCGGCGGCGTTCTCCACCTGCGCCGGGGTCGCCCCCAGCACTTCGGCAAGGCCAGCCGCCGCCATGGCGCACGCTGAACCGACTTCACCCTGGCAACCCACCTCGGCACCTGAAATCGATGCATTCTTTTTGCACAGGATGCCCACCGCGGCGGCGGCCAGGAAGAAGTCGACCACGTTGGACTCGTCGACCGCATCGCTGAAGCGCATGTAGTAGTGCAGCACAGCCGGGATGATGCCGGCCGCGCCATTGGTGGGCGCAGTGACCATGCGCCCGCCAGCGGCGTTCTCTTCGTTGACCGCCAGGGCGAACAGGTTGACCCACTCCATGGCACTCATGGTCGAGCCGATCACATTGGGCTTGCCGATCTCCTGCAGGCTGCGGTGCAGCCTGGCGGCGCGGCGGCGCACATTCAGCCCGCCGGGCAGCGTGCCCTCATGCTTGAGGCCGTTGTGCACGCATTCCTGCATGGCTTGCCAGAGCGTGTGCAGGCCGGCGCGGATCTCTTGCTCGCTGCGCCAGACCTTCTCGTTGGCCATCATCAATTGCGACACGCTCAGGTCGTTTTGCTTGCACAGGCGCAGCAGCTCTGCGGCACTGTTGAAATCGTACGGCAGCACCGTCTGGTCGGCATCCAGCACACCACTGGCGGCCTGGGCGGCATCGACCACGAAACCGCCCCCCACCGAGTAGTAGGTGTCACGGTGCAGCTCGCCCTGCTCGCCTTCGGCGATCAGGGTCATGGCATTGGGGTGGTACGGCAGGTTCTCGTCCAGCAGCAGCATGTCACGCGCCCAGACGAACTCGATGGGCAGGCGGTTATCCAGCTTCAGGGTATTGGTTTCGCGCAGGTCGGCGATGCGTGGGACGATCTGGGCCGGGTCGATGGCGTCCGGCCATTCGCCCATCAGGCCCATGATGGTGGCGTGGTCGGAGCCGTGGCCAATACCGGTGGCCGACAGCGAGCCGTATAACCGCACCTGCACCCTTTTCACCTGCTCGAGCTCGCCGCGCTCACGCAGGCCCTGGACGAACAGGGCGCCCGCACGCATGGGGCCGACGGTATGGGAGCTGGAGGGCCCGACTCCGATCTTGAACAGGTCGAACACGCTGATGGCCATTGTCGCTACACCTCTTGCTGGGCTTGTCTCTGCGCGCCATGCGCAGGGCGGGGCAACTGCTAGGCTGAAGCTGCGAGCCGCCACGAATGCACGCATCATCAGGCTTTTGCGCCCCCCCTCGCCGTCTGCAACCGACGTACTTTTGTCCAGCAGCGCCGCGCCGTTTCAGCTGCAGGTGCACCGCTTTCGGGCGCTCCGATGACGGAAAAATACGGACCCAGGGGAGGAAAATGCCATATGCGACATCGCCAGTACTCAAAGCGACCCGTTCCGTACTGGTTACGACCCCACCAGTAGGCGATTGCCCGGCGCTGGTGGATTATCGAAAGCGACTCGTATTGCACGGCCTCGCATCCTGCCCTCTGCAGGCCTGGTTGACCGGACCCTGAGAAAGCCCGGCAGCCCTCGCGAACCCGAAGATAAAATCACAGGAGTCCATCCATGAAAGGTTCACCCTCGCTGTTGCTGGCCGCGTTGCTGTCCGCCCCCTTGCTGGCCCAGGCCGCAGAACCCGAGCAGTGTCAGACGGTACGTTTTTCCGATGTCGGCTGGACCGACATCACGGTAACCACCGCGACCACCAGCGTTGTGCTCGAAGCACTGGGTTACAAGACTCACACCACCATGATCTCGGTACCGGTGACCTACAAGTCGCTGGCCGCCGGCAAGGACCTGGACGTGTTTCTCGGCAACTGGATGCCGACCATGGAAAACGACATCAAGCAGTACCGCGACGCCGGGACTGTCGAAACCGTGCGCGCCAACCTGGAGAACGCCAAGTACACCTTGGCCGTACCCCAGTCGCTGTACGACAAGGGCCTCAAGGATTTTGCCGACATTCCCAAGTTCAAGAAGGAACTGGACGGCAAGATCTACGGCATCGAGCCGGGTAACGACGGCAACCGCACCATCCAGAGCATGATCGACAAGAACGCCTTCGGCCTGAAGGACGCCGGTTTCAAGATCGTGCAGTCCAGTGAGGCCGGCATGCTGTCGCAGGTGGACCGGGCGCAGAAGCGCGGGGAGGCGATCGTGTTCCTCGGCTGGGAACCTCACCCGATGAACACCCGCTTCAAGATGCAGTACCTGACCGGCGGGGACGACTTCTTCGGCCCCGAACTGGGCAAGGCAACCGTGCTGACCAATACCCGCAAGGGCTACGTGCAGGAGTGCAGCAACGTAGGCCAACTGCTCAAGAACCTGTCGTTCGAGCTCAAGGATGAAAGCACCATGATGGGCTATGTCCTGGACGACAAGATGAAACCCGAGGCAGCTGCCAAGAAGTGGCTCAAGGACAACCCAGGCAAGCTGGACGCCTGGCTCGCCGGGGTGACCACCGTGGACGGCAAACCGGGCCTTGAGGCGGCCAAAGCCAAACTGACGCAATAACGCAAGACGAAGGCAACACCGCGGGGCGGGACCGTGCTCGCCCCGGACTGATTTCAATCTTTGCAGGTGGAAGCTCGCTATCATGCTTATCGATCAGAAAATACCCCTGGGTGAGTACATCGCGTCATTCGTCGAATGGCTGACCCAGAATGGCGCCGATTACTTCGACGCCATCGCTCAAGGCCTGGAATTCATGATCCATGGCGTCACCAGCACCCTGACCTGGTTCAACCCGTTCGTCCTCATCGCCCTGTTTGCCGCCCTCGCGCACCTGATCCAGCGCAAATGGGCACTGACTGTGTTCGTCGCCCTCTCCTTCCTGCTGATCCTCAACCTGGGCTACTGGCAGGAGACCATGGAAACCCTGGCGCAAGTCACCTTTGCCACCGTGGTCTGTGTGGCCATCGGCGTACCGCTGGGGATCGTTGCCGCGCACAAACCGATGTTCTATACCGCGATGCGCCCGGTGCTCGACTTGATGCAGACGGTGCCCACCTTCGTTTACCTGATCCCAACCCTGACACTGTTCGGCCTGGGTGTGGTGCCTGGGCTGATCTCCACGGTGGTGTTCGCCATCGCCGCGCCGATTCGCCTGACCTACCTGGGCATCTGCGACGTCCCGCAGGAGCTGCTGGACGCCGGCAAGGCCTTCGGCTGCTCGCGGCGCCAGTTGCTGACCCGCATCGAACTGCCCCACGCGATGCCGAGCATCGCCGCCGGCGTTACCCAGTGCATCATGCTGTCGCTGTCGATGGTGGTGATCGCGGCCCTGGTGGGCGCCGATGGCCTGGGCAAACCTGTGGTCAACGCACTGAACACCGCCGACATTTCCCTGGGCTTCGAAGCGGGGCTGGCGATCGTACTGCTGGCCATCATGCTCGACCGTATCTGCAAGCAACCGGAAGTCACGGTAAGGGGTGAAGCATGAGCATCATTCGTTTCGAAGATGTCGACGTCATCTTCTCCAACAAGCCGCGTGAAGCGCTGGCACTGCTCGATCAGGGCAAGACCCGGGAGCAGATCCTCAAGCAGACCGGGCTGGTGGTGGGTGTCGAAAAGGCCAACCTGGATATCAACAAGGGCGAGATCTGCGTGCTGATGGGCCTGTCGGGTTCGGGCAAGTCGAGCCTGCTGCGCTGCATCAACGGCCTGAACACCGTCAGCCGCGGCAAGCTGTTCGTCGAGCACGAAGGCAAGCACATCGACATTGCCCACTGCACCCCGGCAGAGCTCAAGATGATGCGCACCAAGCGCATCGCCATGGTGTTCCAGAAGTTCGCCCTGATGCCTTGGCTGACGGTGCGCGAGAACATCAGCTTTGGCCTGGAAATGCAGGGCCGCCCTGAAAAGGAACGGCGCAAGCTGGTGGACGAGAAGCTTGAGCTGGTGGGTTTGACCCAGTGGCGCAACAAGAAGCCGGACGAACTCTCCGGCGGCATGCAGCAGCGCGTGGGCCTGGCCCGGGCACTGGCGATGGACGCTGACATCCTGCTGATGGACGAACCGTTCTCGGCCCTCGACCCACTGATCCGCCAGGGCTTGCAGGACGAGCTGCTGGAGCTGCAGCGCAAGCTCAACAAGACCATCGTGTTCGTCAGCCACGACCTGGACGAAGCGCTCAAGCTGGGCAGCCGCATCGCCATCATGAAGGATGGGCGGATCGTTCAGTACAGCAAGCCCGAGGAGATCGTGCTCAACCCGGCGGACGACTACGTACGCACCTTCGTGGCCCATACCAACCCGCTGAACGTGCTGTGCGGCCGCAGCCTGATGCGCACCCTGGACAACTGCAAACGGATCAACGGCTCGGTGTGCCTGGACCCAGGCATCGATTCGTGGCTGGACCTGGGCGAAGGTGGCTCGCTCAAGCGTGCACGCCAAGGGCAGAACGGGCTGGACCTGCAGAACTGGGCACCTGGAGAGGATGTCGAGCTGCTGGAGCGACGGCCGACACTGGTCAATGCCGATATCGGCATGCGCGAAGCGCTGCAGATCCGTTACCAGACTGGCAACAAGCTGGTGCTGCAGGATAACGACAAGGTCGTGGGGATACTTGGGGATACCGAGCTGTACCACGCGTTGCTCGGCAAGAGCCACGGCTGATGCAACCGGGGCCGCTGTGCGGCCCCAATCAATCTGTCAGCGAACGACGATACCGCGGGCAGCCATGTAGGCCTTGGCTTCCGGCACCGTGTACTCACCGAAGTGGAAGATGCTAGCCGCCAGTACCGCGCTGGCATGCCCTTCCAGAATCCCGTCAGCCAGGTGCTGCAAGTTACCCACACCACCCGAAGCGATCACCGGAATCCCCAGCGCATCGCTGATGGCACGGGTCACACCCAGGTCGAAACCGTTCTTCATGCCGTCCTGGTCCATGCTGGTCAGCAGGATCTCACCGGCACCCAGGCCTTCCATCTTCTTCGCCCACTCGACCGCGTCCAGCCCGGTCGGCTTGCGCCCGCCATGGGTGAAGATTTCCCAGCGCGGCGCTTCACCGGGGCCAGACACCTTCTTGGCATCGATGGCCACCACGATGCACTGCGAACCGAAGCGGTCGGCAGCCTCACCCACGAACTCAGGGTTGAACACCGCGGCGGTGTTGATCGAAACCTTGTCGGCACCGGCATTGAGCAGGTTGCGGATGTCCTGCACGGTGCGCACGCCACCGCCCACGGTCAGCGGGATGAACACCTGGCTGGCCATGCGCTCGACGG